>JABWBD010000030.1 GCA_013360685.1 Pirellulales bacterium | reverse complement strand
GAGTCGGACATCGAAGGCGCCCCGATCGCCTTCCAGATCGAATCGCTCACGAGCGGAACCTTGACCAAAGACGGCGTGGCAGTGTCGGCCGGCGGAATCCTGTCCTCCGGACAGTCGTGGGTCTGGACGCCTTCACCCGATGCCAACGGTGAGTTGGAGGCGTTTACGATCCTCGCCTGGGACGGATTAACAACCTCCGCAACGGCGGTCCCGGTGCGAGTCAGCGTGGCGGCAGTCAACGATGTGCCCGCGTTTACGGTCGGAGCAAATCAGACGGTCAGCGAGGACGCGGGGGCGCAGTCGGTCGCCGGTTGGGCGACGGGGATCTCCGCGGGTCCGGCGAATGAAGCGGACCAGACGCTTTCCTTCCTGGTGAGCACGGACAACGACGAACTCTTTGCCGCCCGTCCGGCGATCGATCCAAGCAGCGGACAACTGACGTACACGTCGGCATCCAATGCCTTCGGCATGGCCACAGTCAGTGTCTCCCTCCAGGATAGCGGTGGCACGGTCAACGGGGGCTTGGACACCGTGGTCCGGACATTCACAATCACCGTGGACCCGGTGAACGATGCGCCGTCGTTTTCCAAGGGGGCAGACCTCGCGATCGATGAGGATGCAGGCGCGCAGACGGTTCCCGGCTGGGCAACAGGAGTTTCCACCGGCCCGGCGAATGAGGCGGATCAATCGCTCTCGTTTGTGCTGAGCACGGACAACGACGGACTGTTTGCCGCCCTGCCGCAGATCGACCCGGCAAGCGGCGAGCTGACCTACACGCCCGCTGCCGACGCCTTTGGCACGGCCACGGTTACGGTTCGTCTTCAGGACACCGGCGGGACGGACGGCGGAGGCGCGGACATATCAGTCGATCAGACGTTTACGATCACGATCAACCCGGTGAACGACGTACCGGCGTTCACCAAGGGAGCAGACCTGGTTATCGATGAAGACGCGCAATCGCAATCGCTCGTCGGATGGGCGACCGCGATCTCCGCCGGCAGGCCGAACGAAGCAGGGCAAACGCTCACCTTCGTAGCGACCACGGACAACGACGCCCTGTTCGCCACGCTGCCGGCCCTCGATGCAGCCGGCACGCTTACCTACACACCGGCGAACAACGCTTTCGGCACGGCAACCGTCACGGTCCATCTCGAGGACGACGGCGGGACGGACAGGGCCGGCGTCAACGCGTCCGCACCGCAGACGTTCACGATCACCGTGAATCCGGTGAACGACGTTCCGGCGTTCACCAAGGGAGCCGATCTGACCGTCAATGAGGATGCAGGGGCGCAGTCCGTCGCCGGCTGGGCAACAGCGATTTCGACCGGACCGGCGAACGAGGCGACCCAAGTGCCCGCGTTCGTGGTGAGCACCGACAATGCCGCTTTGTTTGCCGTCTTGCCGCAGATCGACGCCACCGGTGCTTTGATCTACACCCCGGCCGCGGATGCGTTCGGTTCCGCCCAAGTGACCGTCTTCTTGAAAGACGATGGTGGTACGGAGCGGAACGGCGTCGACACGTCGGCCGCACAGACCTTTACAATCTCCGTATCGGCGGTCAACGACGCGCCGTCGTTCGCCAAAGGCCCGGACCAGATGGTGGACGAAGACACGGGGCCGCAGGTTGTCGCGGCCTGGGCCACGGCGATGTCGCGCGGGCCGGCCAACGAAGCGGACCAATCGCTGGCGTTTGTGGTAACAACGACCAACGATGCTCTGTTTGCCGTATTGCCGCAGATCGATTCCGCCACGGGCAAGTTGACGTACACCCCGGCGCCCGACGGCTTCGGATCCGCGACGGTCACCGTCCAACTAAAAGACAATGGCGGGATAGCCAACGGCGGCCAGGACGCTTCGCTCCCGCAAACGTTCACGATCACAGTCCTGCCCGTCAATGACGTACCCTCGTTCGTTTCCGGCCCCGACCAGGCGGTCAACGAGGAAGCTGTAACGCAGATTCTCAATGGTTGGGCGACTGCCGTGGCCTCCGGTCCGGCGAACGAGGCAAGCCAGGCCATCGCGTTCATCGTGACCACCAACAACGACGCCCTGTTTTCCGAACTGCCGACCGTCGATCCGGCGACCGGCACGCTTCGCTACAAGCCGGCCCGGGATGCCTTCGGCTCGGCCCTTGTGACGATGCGGCTCAGGGACGACGGGGGCACGGACCGCGGCGGCGACGATCTCTCCGACGCTCGCACGTTTACGATCACCGTCAACGCCGTCAACGACGTGCCGGCATTCACGCGCGGGGCCGACCAGACAGTTGCCGAGGACGCAGAACCGCCGGTCGTTGCAGGCTGGGCAAAGGCCATTTCCTCCGGTCCGGCCAACGAGGCGGGCCAGGTGCTCACGTTCCTGGTGAGCACCAATAACGATGCCCTGTTCGCCTCATTGCCGGCGATCGATCCGAGCACCGGCACACTCCGCTACGCGCCCGCGAAGGATTCCAGCGGTGCCGCGACGGTGACAGTCCGTCTGAGGGACGACAGCGGAATCAACAACGGCGGCGTCGACACGTCGGCCCCCCAGACGTTTACGATCACCGTCTTGCCGGTCAACGACGCGCCCTCGTTCTCCAAGGGTCCAGACCAGGCGATCCTGGAAGATTCCGGGCCACAGGTGGTTGCGGGCTGGGCGGCAGACTTTTCTCCCGGGCCGGCCGACGAATCGGCCCAAAGGCTGACCGTCCAGGTGACGACCGACAACGACGGCCTCTTCGCCGTCTTGCCGAGCGTCGATCCGACCAGCGGAATCCTGCGCTATACGCCTGCGGCAAACGCTTTTGGTTCGGCGGAGGTCACACTGCGGCTGACCGATGACGGCGGCACGCAACTGGGCGGGACCAACACCTCGGCGCAGACCTTTACGATCAACATCGTCCCCGTCAACGACGCGCCGCGGTTCACCCCGGGCTTTTCGCAACAGGTCGATGACCGTGCCGGACTCCAGACCATCGTCGGCTGGGCGACCGGCGTTGCGCCGGGCCCGGCCAACGAAACCGGCCAGTCGCTCGAATTCCTGGTGAGCACCGACAAGCCCGCGCTCTTCGCCGTTGCCCCCACGATTTCCCCGGACGGCACGCTTCGTTACGCTCCCGCGCCCGGCTCCCTCGGCGCTGCTACCGTGAGCGTGCAACTGCAGGACGACGGGGGCACCGAACACGGCGGAACCCACGCCTCCGCCATCCAGACTTTCACCGTCGTGTTCACCACAGTGCGATCTTCCCCGGTTGCCGATCCCGGCGGGCCTTACGACACTCTTGTCGGCACCACCCTCTTCCTGGATGGCAGCCGCTCCTATCACCCCGACGCCGCCTACGGCGCATCGATCGTCGGCTACCAATGGGATCTCGGCGATGACGGCCAGTGGGACGCAACCGGGATGTCGGCCACCGTCCCCTGGCAGAATCTGGCCTCCTTGCCTCGGGAAACGGCCATCCCGGTCCGGCTGCAAGTGACGGATGGCGACGGCAGGACCCACAGCAAGAAGACCGAACTCGTTATCGGAACCGACTTCCCCAGTGCTCCGCTGGCGTTGGGAACCGTCGATTTCTTCCTGCTGGAGTCGCAGGACCTCTCGGCCGCCGACCAGTGGTATGAACTCTCGACCGCTCGCGCAGGCTTGCTTACCGTGGAAGCCCAGCGCCAGGATGTGGCCATCGCACTGTTCGATTCCTCGTTTGCGCCCCTGGCGAATTCGGCGCTGGTGGGAGGCCGCCAGCGGCTGGACTACCAGGCATTGGCCGGCCAAACGTTCCACGTCTGGGTCGGAGGACCGGACGGCAGCGTGGACCTGCGGATGGGCAACCTCGTCCGTCAGACCGGGACGTCGGTCGTCATCTTCGGCACTCCCCAGGACGACCAGTTTGCCTTCGATGCCTCCGCAGGCCGGCAGGTCACGATCAACGGTCTGGTCTACGGCTACGCCGCAGGCCAGGCCGGCAGCTTCTCCTTCGACGGACTCGGCGGGGCCGACCATGTCCAGTCGGTCGGCGGCGGCGGAGCGGAGAACGCCCAGTTCTGGCCGACTTCGGGCACGGTCTCCGGCCCAGGTTACTCGTTGTCGCTGGCCAACATCGAATCGACACAGTTCGACGGCCGTGGCGGCGAGGACACCGCCTGGGTCTGGGGCTCCAAGGGGGCCAACACCTACACGGCCAACCCCGGCTCCGCTGAAATGACCGGCGATGACGTGTCCATCCTTGTCACGGCCGATCGCATCTACGGCCGCGGCGGAGGCGGCAGCGATACGGCCACGCTCTGGGACTCGGCCGGCAACGACCTCTTCGAGTTCTTCCCGATCTGGGCCCGTGTAACCGGCGAGGGCTATTTCCACAACGTGCAAGGCTTCACAACGATGATCGGCAAGGCCGAACTCGGGGTGAATGGCACGGACGAAGTAATCTTCCGGGGATCGCCGCAAGGGGACCTGGTGCGGTCCACGACGGTGACCACGCGCATGCTCACGCTCGGTGCCTGGCGGAATGCCGAGGGTTTCGACACCATCACCGCCTACAGTCGCGGCAGCAAGGGCAGCCCCGACAAGCTCGTCGTCATGGACACTCCCGGCGCGGACACGCTCAAGCTGAAGCCGTTGGAAACGACCCTGACCACGCCGGACTACAAGGTGACCGCTTACGGCTTCGGCACGGTCGAAGCCACGCGCGTCAACGTCAACGATAGCCTTGACAAAGTGACCCTGGAAGGCTCGGCCGGCAACGATCTGTTGGAAGGGAATCCTTTCCAGGCGAAAATCACGGGCGACGGTCCCGTCTACTCGAATACGGTGATCGGCTTCCCGGAAGTGTTGGCGTACAGCACGGGGGAAGGCCTGGACAGGGCCTACTTCTCGGACTTCACCGGCCCGGCGGATGCAACGGTACGCGACGACGTGTTCACGGCGGGCAGCGTCGTCGGCGAACTGACGGGCCTTGGGTACCGGCTGTGGGCGAGGCTCTTCGACGAAGTGCACGCCGAGACCCGGTTGGGCCACGACGTTGCCAACCTGACCGGAACGGTGAACATAGACGAGCTCAACGGGACGGCAACCGAAATCAGCCTTTCCGGCACCAACGAGAAGGGCACCTATGCAAACCACGCCAAGGGTTTCGACGAGGTGAACGCCTTTGCCGCCGACGGCCAGGACAAGGCGTTCCTTACGGACGCCGTGGTGGACCTGACGACGTATGGCCCCCCGGTGGCGATTTCGCTGGAGGATCTGGACCAGATCCTCTGGCTCAACCAGTTTGAAAAGATCGAGATTCAGGAGACTGCTTCGGGCACGCAGAGTGAGATCGACGGTGTCGATGCGGTCTTCGCGTACTGGCAATGAGTGTTCATCGGGTACCCCGATGTTACCCCCGAGCACCACCAGACTGCCACTAGACGAGCATCATCCATCGATAAGAATGCGGCAGAAGATATGGGCGAGGTGGATATCTTCTGCCGTGTACCTATCTCGGAACAGGGTGAGCCGGCGTGGAGGCCCAATCCGCGGACTTTGACTGCTGAGGGCCTCTCCTCCCCATTCGGGCGGGAACACCTCTCCTGAACCACCTCCTCGTTCCTCTTTTTTCACCGGGAGAGTTGCGACGTGAAGCGCCGCGCGAAAGCCTATGGGTCGGGTCTTCCATCTGGACGGCATTCTCATTCCACCCGCCGGTGCAGGATCGAGGCCCTCGAACCGCGTGAGCTTCTGGCCGGCGACATCGCCATGGTCCGCTATTTCGACACCTGGAACGGCGGGATCATCAAGAGCACGGACCCAGCTTCCGTCGTCTACCATCCTCCCTCCGGACACCTGTTCATCGCCGATTCGGAGATCGACGAACTCAAAGTGTTCACGGGCAAGAACGTTTTCGAGGTATCGTTGACGGGCAATCAGGTCTTCGCGGAATACGCCACCGGCAACAAGGAGCCCACCGGCATAACCTACAGCACCTTCGACGGCTACTTCTACGTCACCAATGACGATGCCAAGAGCGTCACTCGCTACAACGCTGCCCTGAATTCCCCGCTGGCAACGGTCAAAACCATCGACGCCGATCCCGCACTGCTGGATCCGGAAGGAATCACGTCCGACCCGGCGGGCAATCTCTATGTGGCCAATGGCGCGGGTGCCCTGTCAGAGCGGGGTGTTGCCGTCTTCAACTCCAATCTCGAATTCCTTTACCGATTCACCGTCGCCGACCGGGTGGGTGATCCGGAAGGGATAGCCTACAACCCCGTAGACCAACATCTCTACTTGGTATCCACTCCCGGCAAGTCGATTTACGAGTACACGCTGGACGGGACTTACGTTGAGCAGTATTACATCGGTGGTTTCTCACCGGTTCCCAAGTCGCCGCAGGGGCTTTCGTTTGGACCTACTTCGGACCCGGATGACAGTCCCAATGCGATGGCTATCTACATCGCCGACGGCGGAATCGATAACGAAGCCGATGGCGGAATCTACGAGGCCGTCTTCCCGGACGCCAACAATCAGCCGCCAACGCTCACGACGATCTCCCCGCTCACCGGAGCCTCGGAAGACACGGCGTTCACGATCAGCTATGCCATGCTGGCCGCTGCGGCCAATGAGAGCGATCCGGAAGGATCTCCCATCAGCTTTCGCATCGAGTCGGTCGCCAACGGGGTGCTCACGGAAAACGGCACTCCGGTGGTTCCCGGAACGACGCGTTTGAGCAGCGGCGAATCGTTCGTTTGGACGCCGCCTCAAAACGCCAACGGTTCGGTGCAGGCATTTGCCGTCCGGGCCCACGACGGCACCAAGGTGTCCAGCACGGCGGTGACCGTCCGAGTCGAGATGGCGGCGGTCAACGACGCGCCGACACTCGCCAATCCGATTCCCGACCGGACGGCAAATGCCGGCGTCCCTTTCAGCTTCACCTTCGCGGCAAATACGTTCAACGACGTCGACGGAGATCCGCTGAGTTACACTGCGAAGAAATCCAATGGGGATCCGCTCCCGCCGTGGTTGGGTTTCAATGCTTCGACGAGGACTTTCAGCGGCACTCCCGCCGAGGCGGACATCGGCACGTTCACGGTCAGGCTCACGGCCCGAGACCCCGGCAATGCCACGGCCACAGATGACTTTCAGGTGGCCGTTGTCTCGCCCAACGCCCCCCCCACGCTTACCACGGTCAGCACCCTCACGGGCGCCGGCGAGGATACGGCCGTGGCGGTCAGCTATTCGGCGCTCGCCGCGGCGGCGAATGAAGCGGATGCCGACGGCGATCCCATCGCATTCCGTGTCGAGTCGGTCAGCAGCGGAACCTTGACCAAGGACGGCCAGGCAGTCGCGGCGGGCACGACGCTCCTGTCTGCCGGCGAATCGTTCGTCTGGACACCCGCAGCCAATGCCAACGGCCTGCTTGAGGCATTCAATATCCGCGCCTGGGACGGCCACTCTTCGTCGGCCGACGCGGTCCCGGTCCGGATCGACGTCACCCCTTTCAACGACGCCCCCTCCTTCACCAAGGGCCCCAACCAGACGCGGAACGAAGACTCCGGCCCGCGCACCGTTGCCGGTTGGGCCACCGCGATATCCGCCGGACCGGCCGACGAAGCCGGCCAGACCCTCTCATTCCTGGTGACGACCAACAACGACGCTTTGTTTTCGGTCCTGCCGTCCATCAATGCCACGTCCGGAACTCTCACTTTCACCCCTGCGCCCAATGCCTTCGGCATCGCCACAGTGACCGTGCGGTTGAAGGACGACGGCGGAACGGCGGGCGGCGGCGCCGATACGTCCGCCCCGCAGACGTTCACCATCAAGATCAATGCCGTCAATGATCCTCCCACGCTCACCACGATCAGCACGCTTCCGGACGCCAACGAAGACTCCTCCTATTCCATCTCCTATGCCGCCCTGGCGGCTGCCGCCGACGAATCCGACGTGGACGGCGATCCCATCGCGTTTCGGGTGGAGTCGGTCCGCACGGGCACGTTGACGAAGTCCGGACAACCGGCCACGCTCGGCACCCTGCTGGCCGCCGGAGAGTCGTTCGTGTGGACCCCTGGAACCAACGACCAAGGAACGCTCGAGGCATTCACGGTCCGCGCTTGGGATGGTACCGTGTCGTCCGATGCGGCAGTGACGGTGAGGATCCAGGTTATGGCCGTCAACGATGCCCCGTCCTTCACCAAGGGCGCGAATCAGACGACCAAGGAAGACTCCGGGGCCCAGTCGGTTTCCGCCTGGGCATCGGCGATGTCCGCGGGACCCGCCGACGAGGTCGGGCAGACGCTCTCGTTCCTGGTCACCACGAACAACGACGCCCTGTTTGCGGTCTTGCCGTCGATCAACGCGGCCACCGGCAGCCTGGCGTACACTCCCGCCCCCGATGTCTTCGGCGCGGCCACCGTGACCGCGCGGCTGAAGGACAACGGCGGAACGGACCTGGGCGGCGCCGACACGTCCCCACCGCAGACGTTCACAATCACCCTCAGCGCCGTAAACGACCAGCCCTCGTTCATCAAGGGAGCGGACCAGGCGGTCAGTGAGGACGCGGGTCCGCAGTCCGTCGCGGGTTGGGCATCGGCGATCTCTGCCGGGCCGGCCAACGAGTCCGGGCAGACGCTCTCGTTTCTGGCTGCCACGAACAACGATGCCCTGTTTGCGGTCTTGCCGTCGATCGACCCGGCGTCCGGCCGCTTGACCTACACTCCCGCGGCCAATGCCTTCGGCGCAGCCGCCGTGACCGTCCGGCTGAAAGACAACGGCGGAACGGCCCTGGGTGGCATCGACACGTCCGCTCCGCAGAGCTTTACTGTTACGGTCGGTCCCGTGAACGACCCGCCTGCCGTGACATCGCCCATTGCCGATCTTACGACGCCCCAGTGGGAGATTTTCCGCTACACCTTTCCGGCAAGTACCTTTACGGACGTTGAAGGAGATCCACTGGGCTACACGGCCGCACAGGCCAACGGGACGCCGCTTCCCGCCTGGCTGAGCTTCGACGGCCCAACGAGGACGTTCAGCGGCACACCCTTGCAGGCGGACGTGGGGGTGATCGTCGTCCGCCTCACCGCCAGAGATCCGAGCGGCGCCTCGGCAAACGACGACTTCCGGCTCACCGTCGCCGACACCAACGACGCGCCGACGTTGACCGCCGTCGGCGACTTGACGGGGGCGGACGAGGATGTGGCTTTCAGGATCGAGTTTGCGGCACTGGCCGCGGCGGCGGACGAAGCGGACCCGGACGGAATGGTCACCGGCTTCCGAATGGAGTCGGTAACCAGCGGTGCCTTGACAAAAGGAGGCATCCCGATCACTCCAGGTCAAACGATCCTCGCGCCCGGCGAGTTTGTGGCCTGGACGCCTCCGGCAAATGCCTTCGGGCGCATGGAAGCGTTCACGATCCGGGCCTGGGACGGACAGAAGGTCTCGGCGACGGCGGTCCCGGTCTACGTCGACGTGCGGCCGGTCAACGACGCACCTTCGTTCCTCAAGGGCGCGAATCCCGCGGTCAACGAGGATGCGGGCCTGCAGGGAATCGCCGGTTGGGCGACGGCAATCGCCGCCGGGCCGGCAAACGAGGCAGGGCAGTCGCTCTCCTTCCAGATCACGACAGACCACGACGCGCTGTTCGCGGTCTTCCCGGCCATCGATCCGGCCACGGGGACTCTCTCCTTCACCCCTTCGCCGCAGGCTTTCGGCTCGGCAACGGTAACCGCTCGCCTTAAAGACAACGGCGGCGTTTCCAACGGCGGCGTCGATAGTTCTCCCCCCCAAACGTTCACGATCACCGTGAGCGGCGTGAACGATGCTCCCTCGTTCGCGAAGGGGGGCGATCCGACCGTCGTCGAGGATGCACTTCCGCAATCGGTTGCCGGTTGGGCCTCGGCGATCTCGGCCGGGCCCCCCAACGAGTCCGGGCAGACGCTCGCGTTCCAGGTGTCGACGGACAACGACGGTCTATTCGCCGCACTGCCGGCGATTGACCACGCCACGGGCACTTTGACCTACGCCCCCGCGCGCGATGCCTTCGGCGCTGCCACCGTCACCGTGCGGCTGAAAGACAACGGCGGCACGGCCCTGGGCGGCGCCGACACGTCGGCTCCACAAACGTTCACAATCGCCGTCTCGGCCGTCAACGATCCGCCGTCGTTTGTCAAAGGGGCGGATCAGGCGGTGGGCGAAGACGCGGGTACGCGGTCGGTAACGGGCTGGGCTTCGGCGATCTCCGCCGGGCCTGCCAATGAATCCGGACAGGCGCTCACGTTCCAGGTGACCACGGATAACGACGCACTGTTTGCCTCGTTGCCGGCGATTGATCCCACCAATGGCACCTTGACCTACAAAACAGCGGCAGATGCCTTCGGCTCGGCCATCGTCTCCGTGCGGCTGAAGGACAACGGCGGCACAGCCCTGGGCGGCAGCGATCTTTCCCCTCCGCAGTCGTTCACAATAGCGGTCAGTCCGGTAAACGATCCGCCTGTCCTGGCCATGCCGCAGCCGGACCGGGCGACGACGCGGAATGTCCCATTCGTCCTCACTCTCTCGGCGAGCACGTTCCAGGATATTGATGGAGACCCGCTGACGTATGCGGCGTCTCGAGCCGACGGATCACCCCTTCCGGCATGGCTTGGTTTCACTGCGACGACGCGGACGTTCAGCGGCACACCCACGAGCGCAGATATCGGGACGATTGCCCTCAAGGTGACCGCGCGCGATCCGAGCGGCGCTTCGGCAAGCGATGAGTTCCAACTAGCGATCACCGAGGCCAACAACCCGCCGACCTTGACCAGCGTGAGCACGCTCTCCGGCGCGATGGAGGGCTCCCCGATGACGGTGATCTACGCGGCGCTGGCGGCGGCCGCCGACGAGTCAGATCCGGACGGACATACGATCTCTTTCCGGATCGAGTCCGTCGTCAGCGGGACGCTCGTCAAGAACGGCCAGGCGGTCACCCCCGGCGTCACGCTGTTATCCTCCAGCGAATCGCTGGTCTGGACGCCCGGCCCCGAGGCCAACGGCATTTTGGAAGTGTTCACCGTTCGGGCCTGGGACGGCGTGGCAGCCTCCGACACGGCCGTGGCGGTGCGGATCGACGTCCTGCCTGTCAACGACGTCCCTTTCTTTAGTGCGGGCGCGGACCAGTCGGGCGACGAAGACTCTGGAAGCCGCGTCGTTGGCGCATGGGCAACGTCGATCTCCGCAGGCGCGGCGAACGAGACAGGCCAGGCACTCACGTTCCTCGTCAGCACAAACAACGACGGGCTCTTCGCCGCGTTGCCGGCCATTGACCCGGCCGGCGGCGCGCTGAGCTACACGCCGGCCGCCAACGCGTTCGGCACTGCGATCGTCACGGTGCGATTGAAAGACAATGGCGGCACGGCCAACGGAGGCGCCGACACTTCGGCCGCGCAGTCCTTCACGATTTCCGTCAACCCCGTCAACGACCCGCCTTCGTTTACGCCCGGTGCAGACCAGGTCGTAAGCGAGGACGCGGCGGCGCAGTCGGTGGCCGCTTGGGCGAAGTCGATCTCGGCCGGCCCTGCGAACGAGGCGGGCCAGACGCTCGCGTTCTCGCTGGCGACCGACAATCCGGCGTTCTTCGCCGTTCTTCCGTCCATCGATCCTGGCGGCACGCTCACCTACGCGCCGGCGCCCAATGCCTTCGGCGCCGCGACCGTAACCGTGCGATTGAACGACAACGGCGGCACGGCCAACGGAGGCGCCGATACTTCGGCCGAACGGACCTTCAGGATCACGGCCGTTCCGGCGGACGATCGCCCGGTCGCAGTCCCCGGAGGCCCCTACCACGCGATTTTTCCCAACGATCTCCTCTTGGACGGCAGCGGGTCGTATGACCCGGACAGTCCGGCGGGCGGGGCGGTTACCGGATATCGCTGGGACCTCGGCGACGATGGTTCCTGGGACTACAGCGGCATGCAGGCCAATGTGCCTTGGGCTGTTCTCGCCGGCCTGCCCCAGGGCGTTTCCATTCCCGTGCGCCTGGAAGTGACCGACGACACCGGCCTGACGAACTCCGCGACCGCCGGCTTGACGATCGTCGCGCCGGTCGACCTCGGACCCGTCGATTCCCGGATCCTGGCGTCCGTGGATCTCTCCTCGGGCCAGGCGTGGTACCGGGCGCCGGCGAGGTACGACGGGTGGTTCACGGTGGAGTCGTTGCGTCCGGACGTGGCAGTTGCGCTGTTCGATGAATCGCTGGGGCCCACGACACTCGCGAGTAGTCCTCGGGGTGACAAGCCGGCACTGGCTGGGCAATCCTACTATGTCTACGTGAGCGGACCCGGCGGCACGGTCGACCTGCGGATCACCAACCTGGTGCACGAGCATGCCGGTACGGTAACCGTTCACGGCACGGCCGAAAACGACCAATTCCGTTTCGACGCCTCCTCGGGTCGGCACGTTGTGATCAATGGGGCCGCCTACGCCTTCGAGGAAGCCGCGGCGAGCGCCTTTTCCTTCGACGGACTCGATGGCCATGACGAGGTCACGATTCTCGGCGGCAGCGGACCGGAAAACGCCAACCTCCAGCCCAATTCCGGCACGGTCGCCGGCCCGGGTTATTCGCTCTCGCTTGCCAACGTCGAAGGGACCGATTTCGACGGCGGTAACGGGGACGACACGGCCTGGGTCTGGGGCTCGGCGGGGAAGAATGCGTACACGGCTCACCCCGGCCGCGGAGAAATGGCGGTCGAGATCCAGAAGGGAGTCGTCGAACCGATCCTCCTGGCGAAGGCGGAGTCGATTTTCGCGCGAGGAGGAGGCGGCGTGGACACCGCCACGGTCTACGACTCGCCCGGCAACGACCTGTTCGAATTCTTTCCCGTATGGGCCCGCGTGACCGGCGACGGTTATTTCCATAATCTGCAAGGTTTCGTCTACATGTTCGGCGAAGCCGAGTTGGGCGCCAACGGCGTCGACACGGCCGTCTTCCGCGGATCGTCTCAGAACGATTGGCTGAAATCCACGACGATCACCACGCGAATGCTGGCGATTGGCGCGTGGCGTCATGCGGACGGGTTCGACACGATCACGGCTTACGGTCGCGGCGGCGTCGACAAGGCGGTCCTTGAAGATACTCCCGGAGACGACAAGCTGAAGATCTCGCCCGTGCAGACGGCGGCGCAAGCGACCGTCACCTTGACGACGCCGGACTATACGGTTGCCGCCTACGGCTTCAGCCAGGTCGACGCCACGCGCGTGCGCCGCGTCTCACCCGAGGGCGCCGATCTCAGCGGCAACGACAAGGCGACGCTGGAGGGTTCGCCCTCCGACGACACGCTGGTGGGCAATCCGGCGGAAGTGAAGATCGCGCGGACCGGCGTTGTCGACGCCCCGGGCTACTCCTGGCGGCCCGGAGACTACCTGCACAAGGTCGCCGGCTTCCCGGAGGTGCTGACGTACAGCACCGGGGAAGGATTTGACCGGGCCGAATTCTACGATTTTGCCGGGCCGGCGGATACAAGGCAGCAGGACGACACCTTCACGGCCGGCGCCATTGTCGCCGAACTGAAAGGACAAGGTTATCGTCTCTGGGCGCGGTACTTCGATGAGGTGCACGCGGAAGCCAGGCTGGGCCGCGATATCGCCAATCTCCTGGGCAGCGCCGGCACGGATGAACTCAGCGGGACTTCCACCGAGGTGGGCCTTTCCGGCGCCAATGACCGGGCCGGCTTCGCCAACTACGCGAAATACTTTGATCAGGTCCACGCGTCCGGCGTGTCCGGTCAGGACCACGCAGTCATTACCGATGCCTCGGTCGAAAGCGACTTCCTGCCGCCGGACGGCATCTCCGTCGAGGAACTCAACGAGGCCCTCTGGCTCAACCAGTTCGGCAGGATCGAAGTCCGGAAGATCGCGACCGGGGAGACATCGGAGATCAACGGTGTTGGCGAAGTGTTTGCCTATTGGGACTAGACGAAACGACCCTCCGCCTGCTCACTCCGCCATCGTCTCCAGCAGGGCCACGAGTTCCGGTGGGACCGCCTTGTGCGCTGAATAGGTTTCCGGAAACGGAGTGAGGAGCAGTTCGCCGCGGAATTCGCCGGCCATGGCGCCGGTGCGGCCGCCCAAGATGGAGCGGACCGCGAAGTCGCCCAGGCGAGTCGACAGAATGCGGTCGCCGGTCACCGGCGAACCGCCGCGCTGCAGATGGCCGAGGATCACGACGCGCGTGGGAAACGGGCAACCGATTGCGCAGAGATCCTGGTTGAGCTTCTCCGCCCCGCCTTCTTCGTCCCCCTCCGCCACGATCACCATGATCGAGTGTTTGCCTCGTGCCTTGAGAATCTTCAACTGATCGAGAATCCGGTGAACGTCCGTTTGAGTCTCCGGAATGCAGGCCACCTCCGCGCCGGCGGCCAGGGCCGTGTGCAAGGCAATGTAGCCGCTGTGGCGGCCCATCACCTCGACCAGGAACATCCGCTCGTGGCTTTCGGCCGTGTCCCGCAACTTGTCGACCGCCTCGACGGCGGTCTGGACCGCGGTGGCAAAGCCGATGGTGAAATCCGTGCCGATCAGGTCGTTGTCGATCGTGCCCGGGCAGCCGATGATCCGGCCATCCCAGTGTTGGGCCAGGGCGACCGCGCCGCGGAACGTGCCGTCGCCGCCGATCGGAATCAGCGCGTCGATGCCGTGCTTGCAGAGGATGGCGGCAGCCTTCTTCTGGCCTGCTTCGGTGCGGAATTCGTCGCTGCGGCTGGTGTGGAGCATCGTCCCGCCGTATCTCGAGATCCCGGAAACCGATCGCAGCGTCATCAGCGGCTTGCCGTCCGGGTTGACGTAAGAATCCTCGTCGAGCAGCCCCTGGTATCCTCGCCGAATCCCCACCACCTCGTGGCCGGCGGACAGGGCCGATCGCACGACCGATCGCAGGCAGGCATTCATCCCCGGCGCGTCGCCGCCGCTGCAAAAGACTCCGATCCTCATACGACGGTCCCTTCCATGCATATCCAGTAACTCAGATCGCCTCGATCTTCAATTCATGCTTCCGCATGAACTCCTCGGCTTCCGCGCGGTTGAAAACCGCCTCCGTGGCGCCGACCGCCCGGACGCAACTCGCCCCCAGCGCGCTGCCCCAGCGGAGACAACCGGCCGGGTCTTCGCCCCGCAACAGCCCGGCGATGTAGCCGGCGTCGAAGGCGTCGCCGGCGCCCGTTCCGCCCACGTACTCGGTCGGATACACGCCGGCGCGGAGCCGCGTCTTGTCGGAGATCAACACCGTGCCGCGATCGCCCTGCGTGATGACCACGGTATGCGCTCCGACGCTGCGGAACCGCTCGGCCTGCTCGACCGGGTCGCGGACGCCGGTGATCACGGCGGCCTCGTCGTCGTTGGGCAGGAAGACGTCGGTCTCCGGCAGGATTTTCTTGAGCGCGTTCCAGTAGTGGTCGCCGCCGAAAAGCACGACATCGAGCACCGTCTTCACCCCCGCCGCGCGCGCGGTGCGGAAAAGGCCGACCATGGCGTCGGTCTCGAGCTTGGGCATCATCAGGTAGCCGCCCACGTAGAAAACCTTCGCTTGCCGGACCCATTCCGCCGGAATATGCTCGATGCTGAAGTGGTTGCTTGCGCCCGGCGTGCTGATGAAGCGGCGGTCCTGCCCTTTGACGTTGACGACCATCGTGCTGGCCGTCCCCGCGTTGCCGACCTTGTGGATTCCGGAGACGTTCACGCCGCCTGCGGCAAGGGTGTCGATGATGAACTGCCCGAAGGCGTCCTGGCCGACGCACCCCGCGACTCCGACGCGATAGCCGACCTTGGCCAGGTCCAGTCCGGCATTGGCCGCGCAACCGCCCATCGCCAGTTGGATCCTCTCGGTCGGGACCAGCTCGCCGGGATTGGGCAAGCGGGGGATCGGGGCACAGATGTAATCCGCAAAAAGGATTCCGGCACAAAGACAGTCGATGGCCACGGGTTGGCTCCCAGCGTTGGAACGTCTGAAGTCTGCAATGCGTCAACGTACGCCTCAAGCTCTCATTGATAACAAGCGCGCGGCGGTTTTGCCAGCCCGGTGGGCACGCGGAGAAGCGTGGAAATCCGAACCGCCCTGCCGCCGGGACAGTTACAGGGCGATGCGGTCGGCCACGCAACGCATCGCACCGGTGTTGCACGGAAGAGTCCATGACGGAAGTTGTTTGGGAAAAAGGAGTTTGGCCAAGACAAGAGCAGTAGCTCCTGTGAGGGGGTTGTTGCATGGGTCGCCCTGTTCTCGGAGTGTTGTGATTGCGACTCGAGATAGGGAGGAGGAAAATTTGAGAAAAGAGAACACAAGCTGAGAGGAAGGGTGTTGAGGAAGTCCTCCGCGGCTATGCAACGATTCGATCGTGTCAGGGTCGCGACACTCGACTCGTGTGTGGCGAAGCTATTATGGACGTATGTATAGCAGAAGAGGTGGCCCAATTTCAACTGAATTCTTTTCGGATTCTTGGGCGGTCGCGCGGAGCGGTTTCGGCGAGGTCGGGAGACCTGCGCTGAGCGCGGATTTCGAAAAACGCTCGGGGCCCGGAGCGGGCCGCTCGGAGGAACTGAAGCGTCACAGACACTCTTCGGGCGTGGCGAAATTCCTGGCGGTGGAGTTGGCCTGCCGACTGACTGGGGCAACGCAGGGCGAGATCGGAGAACACTACGGCGGCATCACCTCCGCAGCGGTCAGCACGATTCGGCGCAAGATCCGCGAGGGGAAGTACCCGATCGCGGAACTTGCGGAACAAATGGTTCGGAAACTCGCTCGCGGCAAAGTTAATATTTAAAGCCTGGCCCTGATTGGGCGATTGGGCTGGCCCTGATTGGGCTGTAAGCAATTCAACAAGTGACAGGCAGTCGAAGACACAGGTCGCCTGCTCATCTTTGAACCGGAAGCCTGGCTCCGTGATCAGGAAATGTTGCCGTCGGGACCGCGCCTCCCGCATACCTGGGACGTCACGAGCGATTCCATTGCCGCGGCGTTGGCCGCAGCGCTGTCGGCCCGCGAGTTGGTGCTCTTGAAGTCCTGCGCTCGCCCGGAACCGTGGTCCTCGTTGCGCGAAGCGGCGGAGGCGGGCTACGTCGACCGGTTTCTTCCCGTGGCCGCGGCAGGCCTGGATCGGGTCCGCTTCGTCGATTTGCGAAAGAACTCCCCTCTCCCGCGTCGCTCGTAGCGGCAGAGCTGAGGGCAGTCGGAGTCCTATTAGGACCTCACAGCTCCGGTATGGCCAAGGGCGCGTAGACGCCGATCCGGTCGAGCCCGCTCCTGGTAATCTCGATTAAGAAAGTGAGTGATACTGCGCGCGAGAGCAATCATCGCCCGCGCGTCCCATCCTGCAAAATCGCCCCGCAGCGGCGAAAGTGGTTCCGCTGGTCCAGCGTGTACCGGGCTCCACGAAGATCGGCCTCCGACGATCCACACCAGCCCGCAGCTTTCACGCTCGACCGCAGCGCTGACGGCATCCTCCAGCAGCACAATCTCTCCCGTTTCCGGAGAGATGGTCCGTGGGCGAACCGGGGCGCGCAGGCGATCGATCGACAAGCCCATCCGTCCCGCCTCCAGCGAAACACGAACAGCACGCACTCGAACCTGTGCCCATTATATCCTCCCAGCCGAATCCGACACATCGTCGTTTAACCCCAAGCCCAACGGGCTGGGCGTTTGCGGGAACGCGCGACGTGTTGAGGCTGGTGATGGCGGCCAAAATCGGCCGAGGCGCCCGCCTTGGCGGCCACTTTCAACGTCCGTACAATACCAGTGTACGAGAGATGTCTTTTCCGTAGATGTTCACTGCGAGTAGATCATGGTACACCTGACGATTACCGATGCCGGAGTCGACCTGTCGCCCGGAAGCGAGGTGATCTTGCGCCATCAGACCTGGGCCGACTACGAGGAACTCCTCCAGTGCCGCCAGGACAACGCGGCCATCAAAGTCCGGTACAACGCCCGAACCCAGGAAATCCGCCTCATGGCGCCACTACCCAAGCACGGCAAGAACTCCGATGTGCTCTCCGATCTGGTGAAGATCCTCCTGCGGCACTTGGGGCGAGAGTGGGAAGGTTTCGATCCGATCACGTTGAAACGTTTCGGGGAGGCAGGGTTGGAGCCCGACTGGTGCGTCTACATCCACAACCGCAACGCAATCCTGGGCAAGGAGCGAATCGATCTGGAAACCGATCCGCCGCCGGACCTCGCCCTCGAGGTAGACGCGACCTCTCCGAGCAGCCCCGAAGATTACGAACCGTTGCGCATCCCTGAGTTGTGGATTTACCGCGAGGACTCGCTTCACATCTACGTGTTCGACGGCCGGCACTACCGTGAAACCAGCGACAGTCCTAATTTCCCGGCCGTTCCCGTGTGCCAATGGATACCGGAATCCATGCGCCGGGCGTGGCGAGTCGGGTCCAGCGTGGCGCTGCGGCAGTTTGAGGACGCGTTGCGGGAGTCTACCTGAAGCGAACCAGTAGAGCCCGCGGGAAAAAGCGGCTCGAGGGAACCGCTGTCGCACGAAACAAGGACGACCGCGCGTCGGGCGTCGTCGGACAGCTTCGTGCCGATGAGCCTGGAGGAGTACCTTTCGATCCTCGACGGGACGGGCCGGCAGGTGCGCTCCGATAAGCGCGGGGCGATGCCGGCGAACTGGCTCCCATTCTCCAGCGATTGGGGATTGCTTCGGAGAGTTGGCCGGACTGCGTGTCGAACTTTGGACGCTGGTTTCACCGCGCGGCCGGGCGTGCGGACCGGGGCCTTTCACACGCGGCACGGGCCGGGCGTCGTTGGTTTCAGGGGATCGACCCGGCGCGCCCGGCTTTCCAGCAGCTCCCTGGCAAACAGGCGCGCGACGGCCTGAGTCGAGCGGCACGAAGAGTTCCTGTGTGCCGGCGTGCCGTCCTCTTTCTGCAGCCTACCACGGCATGCCCGCCTTCTGGCGCAATGTGCTTGAAGGAAGGGAGCCGATTGGCTGAAAAGGGGCGCGGAGGTGAAAAGAGGCGATCCTTGGGTGCCGTTCTTCACAGTCCCTGCGACGCACGTCTACGAACATCGCCTCGTTCGCCCTCGCACGCCAGGCAGATCTTCGTGCGAGAGAATCATTGGCATTTCGTGATCAGGCTGATTCTCGTGTCAGCAATTCCGCCCAACTCGAAACCTTCAGCAGGCGCAAACTGAGTTCTTCCAGGGTGTCAATGTCGGTGATCGCTTCGATGTTTTGGCGGGTCGTCTCGTCGGCTTCGCCGAATCGTTCCCGCCCTAGACGCAGGATCGTGCGATGAAGTTCTTCAACGCGCCCTTCAACGCGCCCTTCAACTCGTCCTTCAGCTTTTCCTTCCTCCAGGATCGCCTGGTAGGTCACGGATTCGCGCATGGCTATGGACACTCCTCGAAAAAGTTGCGATATGTCTTCCTGGTTCGGCAGCCGCAGCCCCGTGAGGATGTACGCCGCAGTCAGCAACCGCTTGGCTTGTTCGCCGGCGGCTTCCTGCTGAAGCCGCTCCGCCAGCCGCTTGACCACTGCCGCCAAAGCGTCCGTTAAGCGTAGTGGATCGGGTAGCCGGCCCAGCACCGCCAGGGGTAATGTCGCCAGGGCGCCATCGAGCAAGTCGTCTGCGGGAATTTCCCACAAGGGGATCAATTCGAATCCAAAATCCATTTTACCGCGCCCGTGACGGGCGGCATACTGCACCCTGCCGCTCAGGTTGGGATGGCGCGCTTGCTGGTGAAGCAAGAGCACGGTGCTGTGCACGGGGACCCGGTAAGCGCGGTGCAGCAGGGCGTTGTACGCCAGCACGTCGAGATGCTTCGTGGCCGAGGCGCTGGCCTGCGCGTCCAGGTGGAAGATCTCCGCCAGGGGTTCGCCAATGCCGAACACGACATCCGCAGCCGTGGTCACCGTGGATAAGTCCACGTTGAGCAGTTGCACCGGCAGCGTCGTCGGCCGGCCGAAGCGGGCGACGAAATCGGCCGGCCCTAGGGCGGCAAGGTCTTTGATCGTCGCGTCGAATGGTTTCGGCACACGCATCTCGACGGGACGGGCCGGCAGGTGCGCTCCGACAAGCGCGGGGCGATTCCGGGCGAACTGGCTCCAATTCTCCAGCGATTGCGGATTGCTTCGGAGAGTTGGCTGGACTGCGTGTCGAGTTTTGGACGCGGGTTTCACCGTGAGGCCGGGCGTGCGGACCGGATCCTTTCACACGCGGCGCGGGCCGGGCGTCGTTGGTTTACGAGGATTGGCCCGGCGCGCCAGGCCTTCCAGTAGCTCCCCGGCAAACAGGCGCGCGACGGCCTGAGTCGAGCGGCACGAAGGGGCAGGGTGGGTCGAATCGAATCTTCCTGTCGAGCGACTCGCCGTGCACCGCGCGTGCGCGAGTAGCCAGCATTCTCTCAGCCGTTCTCAACGCCCAATCCCCGCGGTGGACGTTCTTTCCTACCTTCCGCACGCCCGTCTTCGCTGCCGCCGGCTGCAACAGGAATACTTGGGTGTCTTAGTCTCGTCTGCTGCCAGGATACCACGCGCCGACATCCTTGTAAAGTTAATATTTAAAGCCTGGCCCCGTTCTTTTTCAGGCGACTGCGCCGGCCAAGGCTCGGAAAGGGCGTAAGGCAGAGCCGCAGGAGACGCGCGGCGGCTGGCTGTGCCCGGGGGCGGCAGAAAGGGGACGGACGTCTTTGCTCCGCCCTGTGAGCCTCGAGCCCTGTGGAAGCGGATTGCGGGATGGTTTGAGAACGACCCCGTTTTCGACGAGATCGTGCGTCTCGGAAAGGTGTACCGCGAGTGCCTGCGGCCGGAGGGCGAGTCGATGGCGTACGTCATGGACACCGAGCGACGCCGATCGCCGCGAATGTCCGACCCGTGGTGCCACCGCAAAGTACGCCGCGGGGTGGGCTGGTAACTTGACCCCGTCGCTTGATGCTGACAGAATTCCTTGTGACGGCGGCGGCGAAAGAGAGCACACGCCATATCCTTAACCGGTCAGAACAGATGACGACCACAATTGGTTCTGGCCCGCAGGGCGGTCTCGAAGATCGTCGCGCGGCGCCCTTTCCTACGACTCGCGGGCAAAAAGGTCGCGGTGAACGACCCTGCCGTCATTTCCGCAAATGATCGGAGAGCCGAGTCAATAACCGCTTCAGTCCTGCGGAATCGATCTGGCCGATTGTTCCAACAATCTCTCTCGAATCGGCGGCGTACAGATAGCTCAGTCGAATCGCCGATTCGTGGTGCAATCCCGATGGTCGAAAGTCCTGGTCGGCGGTGCGCACGAGTTCGTCCCAGTCGTCGACCAGATCTCGCAGACGCGTGCTGATGCCGCAAATCAGGACGTTCTGAAAAGCCCCCGGCAATCGCGAAAGCACGAGTGCCGGACGAAGCTTCGGAGCGCCTCCTGCCGCTTGCTGAAGAGGAATGAGCACAACGTCGCCCGGATTCATTGCGACGGATCCTTTTGCAGATCGGATTCGGAGTAATCCGGTTCCTCATCGCCGTATGCCTTGGCCAATTGAGACCTGCCGAAATCCAGCCATGCTCGACGCTCCTCCTGCCAAGTCAAATATCTCGCATAGTCCAAGAGTTGAACGATGCGGTCGTCGGACAGTTCATCCACGATGTGCATTAAGGCGTCTCGAGTGGTCACGGTAGTCCTCGAATGGTTCGGGGTAGATGGGCAGTCACGGGCTCCTATCGCGACCGCCGAAGGCACTTCTCTCAACTCCACGATTATACCGCACGAGAGCCGCCCCGCGGAAGACGGGCTAAGACTGACCTGTTCCTTGCCGCCGGGACACGTTGACGATTCCGGATTTTGCGCGATCGGCAGGAATTGTCGGGACGACTGCGCGACCGTCTTGCGAACGAGACGGTTCGGAGCGACAATTCCGGTCGTGGCGCAGCCGGGCGACGGATCCTCTGGAACTTTCACGGATCCTCTGAAACTCTCACAGATTCGATTGACGAATTCTCACGAATTCGGCTACGGCGGGATGGGGGACTGGGCGGCGGTCGCGGGGCTGCGGTGCGTCTGTTCCAGGAGGCGAGAACCATGCGGATCGAAGAAGTTGCCCGGACCATTGAGGACTACGCGCCGGCGTCGTCGGGAATCGCCGGGGACGAATTGGGATTGCTGGCGGGCGACCCTTGCGCGGAGGTTACCGGCGTGGTCACCTGCTGGTCGCCCACATTGGCCGTTCTGCACCGCGCGGCCGAGATCGGCGCCAACCTGGTGATCGGCCACGAACCGCTGACGTACCGGGTCTGCGGACGCGACCCCGAGGCCGGCCTGACCTGGTACCAGGAGCGCCATCCCACGGCCAAGATCCCCAACCAGAAGCGGCTGGGTTTCGTCGCCGCGCGAGGCCTGTCGGTATACCGGTATCACTCCAACTGGGATTGGGCCGGACGGTTCGGAATGGTCGACATGCTCGCCCGCTCGCTCGAGCTGGGCGATCGGACCGGTGGCGAGAAGTTCGCCCCGGTGTATACGGTCCGGCCGACGACCGTGGGGCAGTTGTGCCGATTGGCGCAAGGCAAGCTCGAGACCGGGCCGCTGCGCGTCGTGGGCAACCCGGATCGCGAGGTGACGCGCGTGGCCATCTGCCAGGGCGGGTTCGGCCAGATGTTCACCTTCCCCGAACTCCCGCTGGCGGGCGGCGCGGAGGTTGCTTTTTTCGGCGAAATGCTCGACTATACGATCCGGTACTGCGTGGAGATCGACCTGGCCGCGGTCGAATTGGGGCACTACCACTCGGAACACCCCGGCATGATCGGTATGGCCGAGTTCCTGCGGGAACGGCTGCCCGAAAATATCCCGGTCTTCTGCCTGCCGACCGGCCGGGCGTGGACCATCGTGAACGATTGAAAACGCAGAAAGGGAGTAGCCGTGGACCGCTTGTTGTGCGTTCTGCTGTTGTTCTTGCCCGGTGGATTACTCGGGGCGGAGACGGTCCGACTGCCCGTCACGCGGGATACGTGGTTTTCCGAGGTGGGACGCGAGGCCGACTGCAACCTGGGCGGGGCCGGCCAGCTCAAGCTGAAGTCGATCCAGGAGATGTCGCTGGTCGACTTCGATCCCGCGCCGCTGAGAGGCCGCGTGGTCCAACGAGCGACGCTGCACGTCCGCGTGCGAGGCAAAGAGATCCTTCGCCGCGTGACCGGGAGCAGTTTTTCAGCCGAGTGGGTGGAAGGGACCGCGCCGAGCTACGAACCGCAGGAGGGGAGTTCCACGTTCAACCACCGCCGCCATCCGGATGTGCCCTGGGCCTATCCCGGCAGCGACCTGACGTCCGTGATCCTCGGTCAGGGGGGCAGCATCTGGCGAATGGCCGACGCTTCGCAGCCCGACGCCGAAGGATGGCAGCAGGTGCCGATCGATCCGCGCGTGGTCGGGGCACGCGTCGCGGGCACCAGCTACGGGCTGTTTCTCTTCGACGACACCGGCACGGAATGGACCCGCAACGGCGAGGAATTCCAACTGCGGCTTTTTCCGAACCGCTTCGTCCACAGCCGCGACTCCGGCAGGGCCAATGCTCCGTATTTGACGGTCGAACTGGGACCGGCCGATTCTCAGCCGCCGGCGGCGCCGGGCGATTTCACGGCGGAGATCGAGCAACTGCCTGCCGGAGAGGCCCGGCTCAGTTCAGGAAATACGTGCGATACAGCGTGTCCCGCTGCTTTGGAACGAAACCGGCATCGCGGATAATTCGCCGGAGTTCCTCTTCGGATGCACGGTAGTGTGCTCCGGCCGCGGAGACGACATTTTCTTCAATCATGATGCTGCCCACGTCGTTCCCGCCAAACCGCAGGCCGATCTGGCATGTCTTCAATCCCTGTGTCACCCAGGACGCTTGCACATTCACGATGTTCTCGAGATACAGGCGGGAAATCGCCAGCGTCTTGAGGTACTCCGTTGCGGTCGCTTCCTCTTTCACAAAACGCCCGAGCGAAGTGTTCTCACGCTGAAACGTCCAGGGGATGAAGGCGGTGAAACCACCTGTCTCTTCCTGTGTGCGGCGGATCAGCTCGAGATGATTCACCCGCTGTTCTATGGTCTCTCCGCAGCCGAACATCATCGTCGCGGTAGTACGCATTCCCAGCGAGTGTGCGACGCGGTGTACCTCGATCCACTCGCCGGTCGAGCATTTCAGCCGGCTGATCCTGTGGCGCACGGCATCGTCCAGTATTTCCGCCCCGCCGCCCGGAATCGAATCGAGCCCGGCATCGCGCAGCCGCGCAATCGTTTCCCGAAGACTCAAACCGCTCACATCCGCGATGTTGACGATCTCCGGCGAGGAGAAACAGTGCAGGTGAATCCGGAATCGCTTCTTGATGGAGCTGAGCAGGTCTTCATACCACTCGATCTTCAGGTCCGGATGCAACCCGCCCTGCATCAGGACACCAGTTCCGCCGAGGTCGATGGTCTCCTGTATTTTTTCGAAGATCGTCTCTTTCGGCAGGATATAGCCTTCCGCGTGCCCCAGCGGACGATAGAACGCACAGAAACTGCAATACTCGGTGCAAAAATTCGTGTAGTTGATGTTGCGGTCGATAATGTAGCTGACAATCCCTTCGGGATGATAGGTGCGGCGCAGAGCGTCCGCAGCCATTCCGATTCCAATCAGGTCCTGGCTCGCAAACAGCTCCACGGCCTCGTCACGGGTCATCATAAGGCAAGCGCCCCAGGTGAGATCAGGATATCAAAGCGGGAGGCGAGGTCGAGAAACGCGCGCATTCCTTCGTAGTCCCTCGCCGTCAGCTCCAGAACGATATTTCGCGTCAGGTACTCGCGCACCAGTTCCTGAGTGAACCCGCGCGCGGCACTTTCCACGGCGACGATCTCCTCGATGTGTTCAAGACCGAAGCGGCATGAGCCCCGGAACGCCGACTCCAAACTGGACACATCTTCCAAGTCACGCCCAGCCCACACCGCGAAGACCATCGGCAGGCCCGTCCACTGTGTCCACTCCGCGCCGAGATCAATCACGTTGAACGGCACGTCCCGAGGATTCACACGAAGCGCCGAATCGCCTATTAGAAGGGCCGCGTCCGCCGATTCGAGCATGCGCGGAAGATCGGGTGCGAACGATACCACCTCCGGCTCAACTCCCCACCTCCCCGCGAGCAGGACGCGCGCCAGCATCACGGACGTTCGCGAATTTGAATCCGCGGCCAGCGTTCTGATCTGTGTGGTGGGAGCCTTTGCAACCAGAAGGATGCTGCGCACCGCGGCGTGGCAGGCAATGCCGTTTCCGGGGATGATTTCGAGATTCTGACGGGCCGCCTCTACCACCGGAACGATACCGATGTCCGCTTCTTCGCGCGCCAGGCGATCCGCGCAAACCGACGGAACGTCAAAACTCAGATCAAAAACATCCCGCTGCGGTCCTCGAAGCATTCCCCACACCAGCGGACACGTATTGAGAAAACTGACAGCACACACTCGGGGACGCGTTCGGGAGAGAGCATCGGAACTCAATTTATGAGTGTAGCAGAGTGATCCCGTGGGATTTGTCTGCACAGACTCATGAGCGGCGTTCGTGATATGTTGCAAAGAGGGCCATCCGCGTCCGGACCCGCTCAAAGAACATGAAAACATCAACTTTCGCTGGAATATTGGCTTGTCTGGTCACGCCTGTACTGCTTGCTCAGGTGGTACTTAGCCCCACTCCCGGGAGGATCGTCGGGCACCCACAGCTTGCGTTGAAAACTGGGCAGCCCAACACTGTTGAGGGGCGCGAACTCAACACGCCACAGGACGTCGCGGTGGATGCGGAGCGAGATATCCTGTATGTCGCCGATACAGGTAACAACCGGGTGATGGCATGGAGGAATGCCTCAACCGTTTCAGGTGCAGCTTACGCGGATTTGATCATAGGGCAACGCGACCGCTTTTCGAGTTTAAGTCTTGGTCCGGGGTCCGACCTGAGCACGGGTTTGACTTCACCCACCGCGGTGGCTTTGGACCGTGAAGGCAATCTCTACGTAATTGATGCCGGCAACAATCGTATCCTTCGATTTCCCCAGCCTTTCGAGCAGACCTCGGAGCTGAAGCAACCCGACCTGGTCCTTGGACAGCCAAACTTCAATAGCAGGACCGCTAACAATGGCGGCGTGTCAGAGAGGTCTCTCGCCTTCCTGATCAGTAACAGCCTGTACCGCAGCGACCTGGTCTTCGATCAGCAAGGGAACTTGTATGTATCCGACGCGGGCAACAACCGGGTGCTGCGCTACCCGGCTGCGGAGTTACGGTCCGGTAACAATAACGCCGCGGCGGATCTCGTCCTCGGACAGGTCCTTTTTAACACGCGCGACGCACAGGCGAATGGGACGACGGGCGGCGTGGACAACCGTGTGGCCGCGAAAGACAGAATGCGTGCGCCTTCCGGAATGGCCCTCGATGATGACGGACGTTTGTATGTAACCGACGGCGTAATGCCCTCGACGAGCAATCCGCAAACTCGTGTTCTTGTATTCGAGCCGCCGTTTGTAAACGGCAAGGTTGCCAGTGCGGTGATGGGTGTTCCGGTGCCCGCGCAAGGGCAATCTTTCGTGAACCAGTACAATTTCTTCGGCGCCGAGGGCGTTTTCCTGATCGGCAATACGCCTTTCGTGCTGGATACTAACGGTTCGCGGCTTCTGCGTTATCCGACTTATGCGAATTGGACGCCCGGTGTTTCACCTGGTGCGGTTGCGGTAATGGGCCAATCTATGAACACTCCCGGCCCTTTGTTTCCCAACGGAGGGTCGGCGACAGCCTCCCCTACGAGCTTTGCGAATCCGGTGCGCGCCGCGGTGGCAGGCGGTAGCGTTTACCTGGTGGATTCCGGCAATAACCGGATACTTGTGTTCCCTAATCTCGCCCAAGGGAATTCTCCCGCAACTCGCGTGATTGGCCAGTACGAGTTTCAATACCGCGCGCCAAATCTCCTGGACGAGCACGGGATGAATTACCCCACGGGCGTCGCCGTAGACCGGCGGTCCGACCCGCCGCGGTTATATGTCGCGGACCGGAACAACCATCGCGTCCTGGGATATGCGGACGCGCGCCGCCTCCAGCCCAATGCGCCCGCCGATCTCGTGCTGGGTCAAGCCAATTTTCTGAGTGCGATTCCGAACTTTCCGTCCGGGAATGCGGATTTGCCGACGGAAACAGGCCTGGTATTACCGTCGGCGGTAGCCGTGGATAATGATGGGAACCTTTGGGTGGCGGATACCGGCAACGGGCGCGTTCTGCGGTTCCCAAGGCCTTTCGACAGGGTGGGCCAGCAACAAAGGCCGGACATCGTGATTGGCCAGGCCGAGTTCAATTTGAAGATTCAGGACGCGACCCGCTCCACCATGAGCGCACCCGTCGGTTTGGCTTTCACCAATGAGGGGCACCTGCTGGTCTCCGATGCACAGCACAACCGCGTGTTGTACTTTGACAAAAACCAGTTGACGAACGGTGCGGCGGCGCAGAAAGTTTTCGGACAGGGCGATTTCTTCAGTTCCGCCAGTGGCGATGAGAGGAATCGCATGAACAGCCCGCGCCACATCGCCGTGGACATCGATGACAGGTTGTATGTCGCCGACAGCGGTAATAACCGCGTGCTGCTGTTTGACCGCGTACCCGCTTCGCCGGAAGCCAACGTCGACTCTGCCGTGTCGCTTGAGAACACCACGACGACGACTCGCCTGCGGGCTCCGGTCGGGGTAGCCGTGTACCGCGATACCGGTGAAATCTGGGTGACCGATGCGAACAACCGTTTGTTCCGGTATGCGTCATTTTTGCAGTTGCTGACCAACCCGAACGCTTTTGCCGAGACGTCGCTTGCAGCCGTGGGACCCATTTCGGCGTCGTTCGATACCTTCGGAAACCTGCTGGTGGGCGAAGGAACAAACCGCGTGGCTATCTACTACCAGGCATCCAAGCTGGTGAACGGTGCGAATTTCGGACGGGCGCGCGCGAACGACGTCGGTCCCGGACAGCGTGTGGTTCCGGGTATGATTGCGTCCCTTTTTCGCCTGGGCCAACCCTTTACTTCCCAGACCGTTTCTTTCGACTCGCTACCCAATCCGGTTCCTCTACCAAGAGTGCTGGCCGACACTCAGGTGTTGCTGAACAACGAACCGGTTCCACTGTACTTCGTCTCTCCGGAGCAGATCAACTTCCTGGTGCCGATGAACGCTCCCGAATCTGGAGAGGTGCAGGTGCAGGTAGTGCGGCAGTCCACCGGGCAGGTGCTGGCGGTGGGATGCACAGCTCAATTTGTCTCGAACCGGCATTCCTGTGCAGGCCCGCTCCAGGCCGATGTCGCTTCCCCCGGCCTGTTCACGCGCGACGCGAGCGGCGCCGGACAGATCGCCGCATTGAACGAAGACGGCAAGACCATCAATTCGTCTGAGAACCCGATCTCCCGCGGCCAGGTGATTCAGGTGTTCGGCACCGGACAGGGGCGAGTTCCGAATGCACCACCCGATGGTGAAGTTGCACAGGGAGAAATCCGGACTACGGGCGAGATTCAGGTATTGGTCGGGACTCGTTTCGTGGACCCGGCCGATATCCAGTACTCGGGGCTGGCCCCCAGCCTGATCGGCGTATGGCAGATCAACGTGCGAATTCCGGAGTGGGTCGCACCATCCGACGCGGTTGATTTCGTCGTGCTCTATCGCAGCCGGCTCAGCAACCTGCAAAACGGCACCGTTTTGAAAACGACGATCGCGGTAAGGCAGTAAGCTACTGAATCATCACCGGGACTTCGTTGCTCCTGACCCCGTTCATGACGAGGGTCAGGGGCTGAAGCCCGGATGGGGTACCGGCTCCAATCTTGGTATTCACCTGGTAGAGTCCGATGAAGCCGGGGGCAAGCCCGCTGAAACCAACTTCTGCCGCCACGCCACCCACAAAGACCTCCGGGCGGGTAATCGTCTCTTCCAATCCCGCATATACTGTGGAACGCTGCACGGCGCCGAGGCCGGTGGCGTAAATCTCGAGCGTGTCCTGGCTTGTTGCCGGGCGTTGGGCTGTGCTCACTGCTGTGCCGGAAAACAGAACCGCTCCGATTCCCGCGCTCGAATCGAAGAACACTCCAGGCTGCACGGCAGTGAGCGACACCGTAAGCTCTGGGGAATTACCAACGGGAGTCGATACGCGAATCGCGGCCGTGCCCTGCGAAGCACTCGAAGGAACGAGAAAGTTGATCTGCCGGTCGCTGACATAGAGCAGCGACACTGGAACGCCGTTCAGGAATACCTGCGTGCCGCCGAGCCTTGTGGGCAGCGGCAGTGACGCTTGGGCAGAAGGTCTCGTGCTGAGATTGGATCCGAAAATGGAAGCAAGGGAGCCCGGTGCAATACCCGGTTTGAACGAAGCCGAATTTACAATACCGGCGGTCGTGAGCGTGGGCCGACCCAGGACGCTGGCCACTGCGCCCTTCTCGGGCGCCGTACCTTCCAGGTAGGCTGTCAGCAGATTCGGAGCGCCCGGCCCTGGCGTCCACGCAAATCGTACCGTGCCGTTTTCATCGGTGACAGCTGAATCCGGCGTGAAGACACCCCCGCCCGATGCTGTTCCGAGCACGCGCACGCCGGAATAAGGCAGATTGTTGACATCGGTGACACGAAATATGACGGGCTGGTCCAAGGGAACACCGGGAACGCCGCTCTGCAGGTTACCCGAGACAATTTGGAGACTCAAGGCCGCAGCCGCCGCCACCTGCAAACGCACATGAACCGTCTCAAACCCGGAAGTAGTTTCCGCCGTTAACTCCTCCACACCCGTGCGGACACCCGAAATGGAGAAAGACGCGGTGGTCGCGCCGCGCGCAATCGTGACAGACGGTGGCACGCGGGCAAAGCCGCCCGGCGCCCGCAGAAAGACAGTTACATCTTCGGTAGCAGGGCTTCCGATAGAAACGGAACCCAATACTTCGCGGCCTTCGAGAACACCGGCGGCCGGGAAAACAGATAGCCGCAGACTACGCGCGAGACTGGCATCCGCAATGGCACGCCGTGAAGTCGCCTCCGAGTAGAATCGCTCGAACTCAGCACGAAACGTCTCGAGCTTCACGAGGTCTTCCGCTTTTGGATCCTGTCCGGCAGGTACGATCAGGATGAAGGCAAAACGAAACCGCCTTTGGGATACGGTCACGTCGGGTGTGCGGCGGCCTTCCACCTGGATAATTTCCTGAATGCTGATATTCCGCCGCCGTCCTCCGAACGCGACACCCGGCTGCGGCGCGCGGGAGGCGGAAACCGAGCTGGTCCCATCGCGAGCATTCTCGACCAGGAACGTCGGCGAAACCTCCTCCGCCGCTCGAAATCCCATCAGATACTGGTCGAGCGGTGAGAAGCCCTCGACGGTCTTGGTGGTGAGAAATCTGCTGTCCGGATCGGCCGTCGCACCGCGGTCTTCGATCCGATTACCTTCGAGCAGGGAGGCTTCGGAATTAAACGTGAATGCCCAATGCGCTCCCTGTCGGCCGAGCATCGGGCGCGCACCCGGGTTGAGCGGATCTCTCACGCTGGCATAAGCGAGGAAGAGGTGGCCCGCCTCGTGGGCTAACACGGTCATAGGCGTATCGCGCGAAACAGCGCGCGCCTCTACAATGCTGTGGGGGTTGCTAGGGTACTGGCTCAAGGGCCCAAGGTTGAGAACGCTTTGCAACCTGTAGGGTGATCCGAACTCCCGCCCGACGTCGATCGGGCCGTCACCGTAGCCGCTGCGGTTGTTCCGTATTGTTACTTCATACGCGACAGCATTGTTGCCCGCCTGTACGGGTCTGCCGCGTTCATCCAGTACGCTGTTGTAGATCACCAGGTAGTCATAGGCGTCATCGTGAGCGGAGTAGAACGTTTGTGCCGTGGTGACAATGTCCACTTCCAGATCCGTTCCGAACGACTCTGCGATCGTACCGGCGTATTCCTGGCTCGCGCCGTTCAAAAAATCGACGATGTCCGTCCCACCCTGCAACATCCCGGGAGAGATGCCGGTCAACGCTTCCTTTGCCGTTATGTCCTGGAGCGCGAATTCGATGCGTCCATCAGGATACAGGCGGACCTGAAACGTTTGCACCGGGGCATTTAAAAAATCCGAATACTCCGGCACCTCCATCCAGGTAACGATGAACCGTGTGCCGTCCGAAAAAACACGAACGCCGCCGGAGGACCGGCTCGGGTCAAGATCCCGGAACAGCGGGGCGATGCGTGGCGGACCCGCGGTCACCCGGCCAAGCGACCTTGCGCTGCTGCTCTCGTCACCTGTCCCAAACGTAAGATTGCCATCGGAATTGATAAACACTTCGCTGTACACCGTACCGAAAAACGGAAATGCGAAACCGATGGATCGCACCATGCTATCGTCATCGCTGAGATCCAGCCTGTCGCCGAGGGCAGCCGCGTCGAAAACAATATCCGCAGTTTCGAACCGGTAACGGAGCGCATTGGGTGCGGTGGGACGGAACACGATCGTCTTGCGATTCAAATCAAACGCATTGGGACGCGTTACAACACCGTTTGAGTCCTC
>JABWBD010000400.1 GCA_013360685.1 Pirellulales bacterium | reverse complement strand
CCACACGCGGCGTCGCTCGGTCAGGCTTGCGCCCATTGCCGAAGATCCTCGACTGCAGCCACCCGTAGGTGTCTGGGCAGTGTCTCAGTCCCAGTGAGCGGGGTCATGCTCTCACACCCCGTACCCATCTTTGCCTTGGTGAGCCGTTACCTCACCAACAAGCTAATAGGACGCGGACTCATCCTCAGGCGGACTTACACCTTTGGTCCGGAGACGTTATCCGGTATTACCCAGAGTTTCCCCTGGCTATCCCAGTCCTGAGGGTAGATAATCCACGCGTTACTCTCCCTTTCGCCGCTCGAGTGCCCCGAAGGGCCTTTCCGCTCGACTTGCATGCCTAATCCACGCCGCCAACGTTCATTCTGAGCCAGGATCAAACCCTTCAATTGATTGTCTGCTTCCACAACTGCTTTCGCAGCCGTGGGTTATGAACAACTTCACGAAAGGCCTGTCCAGAGACTACCGGCTTCTGGTCAGAAAACCGGCGCCTCGACCTTTTTCTTCAAACCCAGTCAATTGCTGGCTGAATAAAAGGGGCTTCTTACGCGCTACCAAATTGTCAAAGAACGAACACAGCCGGGAAGTCACCGCCGTCGCACTGGCGAAGACCAATGACCGACCGACTGATTAGGATTGTATCCTTCCGCCGACGCCTGTCAACAAGGCCCCGAAGAAATTTTTCAGTCGGTTTCCCAACCTTTCTCACTATCCGGTACAGGCATTGCTAGCTTTGCCAGTTTGCGCCGTCGGGAGGGACTGCCTGCAATCCACCTGCGTTCTCTTTCCCACCCACTAGTCCCGTGCAAGCCGGGAGAGTCGCGCTGCTACTCACCCATCTCTAGGCGTACAGGCACGTCGAGTTTCCTGCCATCTCGAACGACGGTTACCGCAACCTGATCTCCAGGTTGCCGGCTTTCGATACAAGAGAGGAAGTCGTCGACATTTTTCGCCGGTTCCCCGTCCACGGCGACGATCAGGTCGGCGGCGGAGCGATCAAGGTACTCGAAAACCAGCAGCCCTTGCCGTTTCGTTCGTATACTCATGCCGCGCAGGCCCGCCTTTTCGGCGGCACCGCCCGGTAGGAGCGTAGCAATAAGCAATCCCTCTTCAGTCTCAAGAACCTTGGCGATACCGATCTCCGGCCGAAGCACCCGCCCATTCCGGATCAGTTGCGGAACGACCCGGGCAATCGTGTTGATCGGGATGGCGAATCCTACGCCGGCGCTCTCCCCCGTACGGCTGGCAATCGCCGTGTTGATGCCGATCATGCGGCTACGGGAGTCCAATAGCGGCCCCCCCGAGTTACCCGGATTGATCGCGGCGTCGATCTGGATGATCTGCTTGATGGTCCGGTTGGTGCGGCGGCTGGGCAGCGACCGGTTCAAGCTGGAAATAATCCCGGTGGTAAGCGTTCGCTCCAAGCCGAAAGGGTTGCCGATCGCAAACACACGTTGACCCACTCGCAACCGGGTCGAATCTCCGAAGACCACAGGGAACAGATCCTCGGCGGGGGCTTCGATCTTGAGCACCGCCACATCGTTCGTCGGGTCCTGGCCGACGAGTTCCGCGTCGTAGGACTTGCCGGTAAATAGGGTGACCTGGATCGCGCGCGCCCCGTCGACCACGTGGAAATTGGTCAGCACGTGTCCCTGGCGATCGATGATGGCACCACTTCCCTCACCTTCCGAGGGAATCTCCATCCAGAAGAACCGATCACCGCGGACGCTCTGAGTCGTGATATTCACAACGCTCCGGTTGACGTTTTCGTAGACCGCGATATTCACGCGCTCTTCCGCAGTCAATTCGTCGTCAAGGCTGCCCGCCATTCCAGGGGCCGCGCCGGCGCTGGCGTAGCCAAAAGAACCGGCGGGCGTCGGATTCGCGGGAAATTGCGGCGAGGCGCGTTGCGGCAACGCGGCAGTGGGGTTCCGCTGGGGGTCGGGCTGGGGCGGCTGCGTCTGTCCATACGCCTGAGGCATGGGCGCGTTGTACGGGTTGGCAATCTGGGCCACCGACTGGTTCTCGACACCGGCCGGTCCGTTGACGATGCTCGCGGCAGCGAAGCCCAGCAATGCGGAGAGTCCACGAACGAGAAGCGTATGTCTCATGCCATCGAGCCTTGTCTTGCGAATGGAATCGCTGCCCCTCCCCATGATATGCGACCAGGGGATCGAGAGAAAGGCGGGAGGTGGAAGGGGGACTCGGGCGATGCTCTTTCTGCATTCCGCCTTCGCCGCTCTTTCCTCCGTCCTTTCTCCGGTGAGATCGCGACAGCCGGAAAACCTTTTCTAGCCTCTCAGGATTGGTGGAACAACCCGTAGAACCCGTGAACTCTTCGTAGATGTCTGCCATAAAGGTCGCCTCTATCCCCGCAAGGTTTCCTATACCATTCTAAGCCTGTCAACCAATCAAAACATCAAAGCTAGCTATACGCCCCGGACAAATTCAATTACCTAATGCCCCCAAACTCCTTTTCCCGATACCGTTACCGACCAATGCGATTCGGGAATAACTGGGATCGCACCCGTTTTTCTTCACTCAGTCGGGCTATTCCTGGGAGGAACCATACATGAAACGTCTGCGATTTCGTCTTAGACGAAAACTCTGGTGTACTGTACTAGGTGGGGCAATGGCCACGCTGGGCCCAGGCGGTCTTGATTGGGCCGGTGCTGCCGACCCCGGACCTGCCCCGCCGGCCGCTGTGGACATGATCGACGAGTTTGCAGCTCCGCCCGGCCACTGCTGGGGCCTGGAAGCGTACGACCCCATTAGCAAGGATATGCGTCAGCCCGAATCAGCCGACTCTGGTTCGGAAGGCAGCTACGCGGAAGAGTATTCGTACAAGTATGACTACGAATACATGACTCCGGAGGACCGATACGGTTCCGGCGAAGCCGGCCAGACGGAGGCCGCGGCTGTTGCCGAAGAGACGACGGAGGAACAGACAACCGTCCACGAGCATTCCAACGACTACGTGGATTACGAGTCGATGTACGGTTACGGCTTTGAGAACGGTGCCGCCGTGCAACAAGCCGAGACCGAGGCTGCCCTGCCGGCCGATACGGCGGACAGCGCCACCGATTCTTCGGAGTCGGCCGACGAGCCCACGGACGAGTGCGGCGATGACGCCGGCGGCGAGGAGGACGAAGCAGAGGCCATGGCGGACCAGGAGGCCGTCGAAGAGAACGCGGCGGAAACGGACGCGGCGGATGCCGGTATCGCCGAAGAGTCGGCCGAGGAGCCGGCGGACGAAGCTTCCGAAGAGCCCGCCGGCGAAGCTTCCGAAGAAGCTGCTGAAGAAGCTGCTGAAGGAGCTTCCGAGGAATCGGCCAACAACGCCGACGACGACGTCTCGAACAAGTCTTACGACTACTCGGATTACGAGTCGATGTACGGCAACGACTTCGAGAGCGGCGCCGCCATCGGAGAGGCCCAGACCGTCGAGGCTGCCCAGCCGGCGGACCAAGCGGCCGAGGAATCGCCGCAGGTTGCCGACGAGATGGAGTCGCCGGTCGAGAACGACTCGGATGCTGCCGCGGCGGAAGAGGCACAGCCGGTCGAGCAGCCGGCTTCCGATGCCGCTGTCGAAGAGGAAGCGACCTACTACGATTACGAGATGATGTATACCCCGTCGAATTCCGGCGAAGCGACGGAGCCCGTCGGCGAGGCGTCGGAGCCCGTTGAGCAGTCCGAAGCCCAAGAGTCGGACATCGATCAGCCGGAAATGGACCATTCCGCTGCCGAGACGAGCACGGCGAACGAAGGTTCCGCCTGGGTGTACGACTATAGCGAGTGCTATGGCTACGACTGCGGTGCTGCGCCGGAAGCCCCGGCGGCCGTTGCCGGCGAGGATGCTGCCGAAAACTCTTCAACCACGATCGTGGAGGACAACAGCGGTCTCGACGAGTTCTCGTCCTACGAGGCCGCCGAACCGGCCGGGCCCTACGGCCACACCGATTCCCTGGAGGAAACCAATTCGTCGCAGGACGAGGTTCCCCAGGCGCCGGCCTACGAAGGCACCATCGAGGCCTGCCCCGCCCAGCAGGGCGATTCTTCGGCAGAAGACCAAAGCTCCCACTCGGAGGACGACGGGGTCGGCGCTGAGAGCGGCCACGACGAGTCTGCCGACGCTGCGATGACGGACAACTCGGCAGTGGCAGAGACGGCGCCGCAGCCCGCAGCCCCCGAGGCCGCGTCGGTTGGTGCGGAAGACGGCGTGGTCGAGTACGAGTCTTGGAACGGATACCGGTACGAGTACTACTACCCGGAGGACAAGGTTTCGGAAACCGTGAGCGAGCCGGCGGACACCACGACCGAAACGGGAATGGAAGAAACCGCCGAACCGGCCGTGACGGAAGAGACCGCCGAACCGGTCGCGACCGAGCAGACCACCGAAGCGGCTGCGACGGAAGAAGCCGTGCCGGCCGCGACCGAAGAGGCCGCCGAACCGGCTGTGACGGAAGAGACCGCCGAACCGGTCGCGACCGAGCAGACCACCGAAGCGGTTGCGACGGAAGAAGCCGTGCCGGCCGCGACCGAAGAGGCCGCCGAACCGGCTGTGACGGAAGAGACCGCCGAACCGGCCGTGATCGAGCAGACCGCCGAAGCGGCTGCGACGGAAGAAGCCGCGCCGGCCACGACGGAAGAGGCCGCCGAACCGGCCGTGACGGAAGAGGCCGCCGAAGCAGCCGTGACCGAAGAGGCCGCCGAAGCAGCCGTGACCGAAGAGACCGCCGAACCGGTCGCGATCGAGCAGACCACCGAAGCGGCTGCGACGGAAGAAGCCGTGCCGGCCGCGACCGAAGAGACCGCCGAACCGGCAGTCCCAACGGTCCAGCCCGCTGCCGACGAGCCGAGCTGCTCGACGGAGAAGGATTCGGCAAGCGAGTACGGTTGCTATGAAGGCATGGAAGCCAAGCCCGCCACGGCGCCGCAAGATGAGGTCACCCGCTATCACTATGCCGATCCGTACGCCTGCTACGGAGACGACTTCGAAGGCGACGCTCAGCAACCGGCCCAGACGCAGGGCGGCGCGGACCAGACGACTTCGTCTCAATCTGCACAGGAGAGCGGCCTGGAGTTGTTCGGCTGGACTCCGGCCGAACTGCTCACCTGGTCGGACCAGGAACTCTTGCGGACCCTCGAAACGCTCTGCGAGGAGTCGGCCAGCGTCCGGCGTTCGACGTTGAGCGACTATCTGACAAACCTCGGCACGGGAGCGCTCGAGTTTGCCTCGCAGTTCGAGGGCACCACCGGAATCGAGGTGGTAGGACTGGCCGACGATCTTCCCGGCACGGCGGCCCTGCTGGCGACCTATCGGTTGATCGAGCGCGGCGAACTCGGCGCCAGTGAGGCGGTCGACCTGCTCCGCCGCAGTCTCCAGGACCTTTCGCCGGCATGGATCGAGGGTGTGCGTGCCATCACCGCCGGCGCTTTTGAGGACTACGACAACGATTTCACCGGGACAGGCGCCTCCCAACGTTCTACGTCCGACGGGAACCACGCGGCAGCCGAAGCGATGATCGCACTGGCTGCTCGATCCCTCGCCGGGGTGGGTGGTGCGATCCTGGACCTCTCCCAAGTGGTCGTGGGCCTTGACTGGGAAACCCTCGTGCTGACCTCGATCGGAGACCACTCGGCCCAAATTCCGGCCCAGGAGTCCGACAGCTTCCAGCGCTAGACCACTCCCAAGGTGGGGCTGATAGCCTGACATTCGGCAGAACCAGAATTCGCGGCCCGGGAGACCCCATGGTCCCCGGGCCGTTTTGTTTTACAAGGTAGACTTTCTCCTCGCAGGTCGGCTTCCGGCGGCCGATGGGGCGCTAGGGATTTTGCCTGTCAGCCTCGGTTTTTCGTTGGTAAAACCCGGAATGGCTGGATAAAATAAGCGTACCTGGAAGAGGGTCTATCACCCCACAAATCTTTGCGCAAGCGCGCTTGGTCGCTGCGGAACACGACGCGGCGCGCACGCATTCGTTTCCGTGCCGGAGATTCGACACATGTCCAAACAGAGTCTTTTCCGATTGGCTTTGCTGTCTGCCGCGATGATGGCGGTGGCCGCGGGGGCCACCGGCGCTGGAGGCGCCGAGCCGGGTTCAGATGCCGCTCGTCTGCAAACCTACGTACAGGCGGATGGCGGCAAGTTCTTCGCCGCGAGCCTGAAGCCCACCGCGACGGTGCTCCCCGCCGCCGCGCACGACATCGTGGTGCTCATCGACACGTCTGCCAGTCAAACCGGCGAATTCCGCTCGCGTGCAATTTCGGCCTTGAACGGACTGCTGGCCAAGCTGGCCCCGCAAGATCGCGTTCATCTGATCGCCGCCGACATCTACGCCGTCGGGATGACCCAAGGGTTCGCCGCTCCCAACAGTCCGGAAATGGCCGCGGCGCTTCAGAAACTCGACGCTCGGGTTCCCTTGGGTGCGACCGACATGGACAAGGCGTTGACGACTGCGGCCGGCAGTTTCCGGGGCGATTCGGCCAATCCCCGTGCGCTGGTGTATATCGGCGACGGCATGAGTTCCGCGAATCTCCTCGGCACGGAGAGATTCGAACAACTCACCGGGCTGATGACGGATAGCCGCATCGCCGTCAGCGCCTACGCAGTCGGCCCCAAGACCGACGCCCACCTGCTTTCGGCCTTGGCGGGACGGACCGGCGGAGTTTTCTTCGAAGCCTCCGCGGATGAGGCGGGCGCGGCGCTGGCCGCCGCGGCCGAGGGGATCGTCTTCTGGCCGACATCGATCCAGTGGCCGCCGGAATTCAAAGAGGTTTATCCCAAGAGGCCTTCGCCCTTGCGTGCCGATCGCGACACGGTATTCGTGGGGACGTTGGCGGGTGACGGGCCGCTCGCGGTCCGGATGACCGCCGACACCAGCGCTGGCCGGCAAACCATGCAGTGGAAGATCGCTCCCGCCAATCCCGCCGAGTCCAATGCGTACCTCGTCCAGGTCTTGGACCACGCCCGCCGCGACGGCGGCGTGACGTTGCCCTTGACAGGAACGGCCAGCCTTGTTGCCCTCCAGGACGCAGTCACCGTCGGCTCGCTCAACATGACGGAGTTGGCCGCACAGGCCGTGAAGACCGGCGATCTGGAAGCGGCGAAAAAACTCGCCCAGGGGGCGATCCAGCAGGATCCGGGAAATGCCGAGGCGAAGACGGTGCTGCGGCTGGCCGCGCAAGTGGCGCCCGGCCCGGCCGAGCAGGTCCCTCCACCGCCCGCCGCGGATCTGAACCTGGTCGGCCCCCCTGCGCCCGCTGCCGCCGCAGACGCCCCGAAGAACATCGGGCGAAACGGGCAGGCCGATCCCTTTGCCGCCCAGGGCGCGTTTGTCGGGGCGATCGAGCGCGAACGGCAGGTGATCGCCCAGATGATCACCGCCGACGTGCAGGCGACGATCAACCAGGCCCGCGGAATCATGTCTACCCAGCCGGA
>JABWBD010000399.1 GCA_013360685.1 Pirellulales bacterium | reverse complement strand
CCCCTCCTCGGCCAGACTGTTGGCCTCGTTGGCCACCCGGTTGGCCTCGGTGGCGTTTTCCTTGACCACGTCGACCGAGCGGGCCAGTTCCTCGATGGCAGCAGTCATCTCTTCGACGCTCGAACTCTGCGACTGGGCGCCCTGGGCGAGGCTCTGGGAGCTCTCGGCAATCACGCGCGAGCCTTCCGCAAACTGGTTGGCGCTCTCGGTGACTTGTTGGATCATCGCACTGAGGTTGGCGATCGTGCTGTTCAGCGCGGCGCCGAGAGTGGCGAAGTTCTGGGCCACGCTGGCGGTGTCCTGGTCTGCTTCCCCCTCCACGTAGTCCTGGGTCAGGTCGCCTTGGGCCATCTTCGCCAGAACTTCCGCAAGCTTGCGCACTTCGCCTTCCTGGTATTCGGCGACCTTGGCGGCCACGCGCCCTGCCTGCTTGATGGCCGTCAGGTCGGTGACGAATTCCATCGCGCCGACGATCCTGCCTTCGCGGTCCTTGATCGGCAAGCCGGTGTAGGTGATCTCAAGGTGGTGCTTGCCCGGATGGGCATCGGTTTCAGACGTGATCGGCCGGGCGTCGCGCATCGCGCGGGCGGTCGCGCACCTCTCCGTGTTGCAGTCGGAGGTCTTGAAGTGATGGTGGCACTTCGTGCCGCAGATCTGTTCGCTGGGCAAGCCGATCACGTCAGCTCCGGCCTTATTCATGTAGCGGATCGTCAACTCCTTGTCGACGATCAAGGCCGGCGCCGGTACAGCATCAAGGTGCCCTACGAGCGCGCCGATCGTCGCGTTGACGCCTTCGACGATCTTGCGGAAGTCGCCTTGGTGCTTCGAAGCATCGGCGCGCGTGAAAAGCTCGCCCCCGACGGCCGCCTGCGACAACATGTTCGCGTCCGCGACGAGAGCGCCCACGGCGTCGATGCACTGGTTGAGGTTGTTCTTGATTTCGTTGAAGTCGCCGTGGTAGGTGTCGGTGATCTTCGGGGGGATGTCCCCCTTGGAGATCCGGTCGACGTATTCGGCGGAGACCATCAGGGGGCCGATGACGGCGTCGAGCGTGGCATTGACGCCCTCAACGATGCGACGGAACTCCAGGCTGACCAACTTGGGATTGCCGCGGGTCTGGAGCTTGCCCTCCACCGCCGCCTCTGTGAGCCGCTTGGTCTCGCCGACCAGATTGCGCAGAACCTTGGAGATGCTCCGGGCAATGAAGACGCCGAGACAGATCATTAGCATGGCGCCGACGAGAATCGCCGAAATCGTCGCCACGCGGGTGACCGCCATGGCGCGGTCGGCTACGTCGGATTCCTCTTCTGCCGCCCTGGCATTCATGTTCGACACCTCTTCGAGTCGATGGTGGGCGTCGGTCAGCGCAGTTGCAGTTTCCGTCATCGTAGCGAAGGTGCGGGCATCCAGGACCGCGATCTTAGCATCGTCGCTCTTGACGCCGCCAGCCAGAAGGCGGTCCTTCTCGCGGGCGAGCGCAAGGGCGCCGTCAAAGGTCGATTGCCACTTGTCCCATACGGACCGCGCTTCCTTCCACGAGGCTGCCTCTTCGCGTGTGTGCGGCAGTGACTCGTACTGCCGAATGCCCCCTTGGATATCCTCACTTCCTTCCTCGATCAGATCGTACTGGGCCTTACGGCGCGCCGGATCCGTCATGCGGGGATTGGCCAGCATGCGCAGTCCGGCCGCGGCGGTCATCTGTCCCTTGAGCACCTGATTCAGGGCAGCGACCGCGGGCAAACGGACTTCGGCGATCGTATCACCGGTGTCGTAGACGCGCATCAGGCCGAAATAGCCGATGCCGCCCACGATGAGAAATACGGCAATGGCGATGCCAAACCCGGCCAGGACCTTGGTCCCGGTCTTCATTCCGGCAAACATGCGTTTCTCCTTGTTTGACGAGTCAAACCAACCAACAAAAAAGGCACAGCGGAAATCGCCTCTTCGTAGGAAGAGGGGGCTTCCACTGTGCCTACAGACGACAGGTCTTCAGCCCTGCCAGCTAAGGCGGCCCGCGACACTCGTCCGGGCCGGTTCCTCTCAGGCGGCGCGCCTTTCAGGAACGTCTGGGAAAAGGTAGCACACACTTTTCGCAAAGCAACTTGATTTCCCAGATTCTCCGAATCCACAATTCACACGACGGGCAATGGTCACAATCGAAGTAGAGAAAAAAGCCTCCTCGGACGTGCAGTCCACGAATCTGGTGCGGTTCGGCACCGTTAGATAAGTCGCGGCCTTCCCCTTGTCAATTCGCCGGCGAGCAAAACAATGATTACGGGCAGACACGCTGCTCTCCTCGCGGCCGTATCGGTTGTTCACGGACGAACCTCGCAACGCAGGCTCCGCGCGTGCGAAACAGCACCGCAGCCAGGATACCTGCGATTCGCGGTTCATCCATCCACCACTTGAGTTAGTGGAGTCCGCTAATCTCCACTAGTGTGGTACCGCCCATGGATCATCCTGCGAAGTGCAAGTCGGATCCGAGCGAGGAGCGTGCGGAGAAGGCCGAAGCACGCCTCAAGCTACTCCTCAGCGCCAGTCCGGTCGTGTTGTATGCCTGCGAGCCCGGCGGCGATTACCACGTGACCTTCATGTGCGCCAACATGCTCCGGCTGTTCGGCCACCAGCCGTCGGACTTCATCCAGCGTCCCAGGTTCTGGCAGGACCATATTCATCCGGAGGACTTGCCACGCGTGCTGGCGGCCGTGCCTGCTCTAATCGAAACGGGACGCCGCGAGTGGGAATACCGGTTCCTCGATGGGAGCGGGACCTATCGTTGGGTACATGTCGAAGGCACGCTGGTCCGCGATGCGGCGGGGGCCCCGCTGGAAATCATCGGTTGCCTGATGGATGTTACCGACCGCAAGCGGTACGAGCAAGCCCTCCGAGAGGCGAGCGAGTACCACCGGCGACTGATTGAAACGAGCCTGGATCCGTTGGTTATCATGGACCTCGACGGTCAGTTGACGGATGTGAACCGGGCTGCCGAGGAGATGTCCGGCCTACCTCGCCAGCACCTGATTGGCAGCGACATCTTCCGCTTTTTTGTGGAGACGGAGCAGGCCCGGGTGGCGTTCCAGCACGTCCTAAGCGCCGGCAGCGTGCGCGACGTCGAGCTGGAGGTCCGGCACGCGGACGGGCACGTGACGCCGATCTTATGTAACGCCTCGCTGTACCGCGACTCCTTGGGGCGCCCCGTCGGAGTCTTTGCTGCTGGGCGGGACGTCACCGCGCGCAAGCAACTGGAAGAGCTGATGAAGGACACGCAGCGCGAACTCGAAATCCTCGTCGAGCAGCGCACGGCCGAACTCCGCGCGGCCAACCAGGCGCTTTGCCGCGAGATCGACCAGCGCAAGCGCGTGGAGAAGGAGCGCGCGGAGGCCGTAAGGCTGGCCACGGCGGGAAGGATCGCGGCCCAGGTCGCCCACGAGATCAACAATCCATTGGCTGGGATTCGCAATTACCTCGAACTGGTCAGCGCCGCGATTCCGCTCGGCCATCCGGACGGGAAATTCGTGCCCAAGATCGACAAGGAGATCGATCGGATCGCCGAGATCGTCCGTCGCGTGTTTCAGCTTTATCGACCCGCTGCGCAGCAAGCCTGCGAGGTCCCGATTCCGGACGTCGTCCACGAGGTGGTCGCGATGCTCGGGCCGTTGGCGGGCGCCCACGACGTCGGCGTCGAGGTCCATACGCCCCGCCGTCTCGTCGTCCGCACCCATGAAGACTCCCTTCGCCAGGTTCTTTACAACCTCCTGGCCAATGCGATCGAGGCTTCGTTCCGCGGCGGGAAGGTGCAGGTGGCGGCCCAAGCGGCGGAGGGCAGGTTAGCGATCACGGTCCGCGATGAAGGCTGCGGGATCCAGCCGGAGCACCGTGACCGGATCTTCGAGCCGTTTTTCAGCACCAAGACCTCGCAGGGCGCGTCGGGGCTCGGCCTGGGACTGCCGATCTCGAAGGGCGTTGTCGAGGCCCTCCACGGCGCCCTGGATTGCCAGAGCGAACCAGGGCGGGGGACCGTGTTCACCATCTACCTGCCTATTTCGGCGGCGTGAGCGCCCCATGACTGAGACCGGGTTTCCATCGATCCTCGTGGCAGACGACGAGCCATCGTTCCTGGAGTCCACCGCGGAACTTCTCGCGCGCGACGGCTACCGCTGTGATACGGCCGCCGACGCCGACCAGGCCATTGAGAAGCTCCAGGCTCGCCGTTACGACCTCCTGATCGCCGACATCAAAATGCCTGGGAATCCGGACCTGCGCCTCGTCCGGGAAGTCGAGAGGCTCGCCCAAGGGATGCCGGTCATCCTGGTCACGGCCGACCCATCCGTGGATTCGGCCGTCGCGGCCTTTGCGTTGCCGGTCATCGCCTACCTGATCAAGCCGATCAAATACCGCGACCTACGGCGCCAGGTCGACATCGGGCTGCAGCGGTCCAGCGCTCCGGCGACGCTTGGCGACGTGGTGAAGAACCTGGAGCGCTGCATCGCCGAGTTGCGGGCCGCGGCAGGGGAAGGCACGGGGGCGGGGCCGGCCCTCTCGCCCGACGCCCCGGAAGACATCTCGCCCTTGACGATCCGAACGCTTGCCGCATGTCTTTCCAGGCTGCTGGGGCTGGAGGCGGTGAGGAGCGGCCGCGGCGGGGCCAAGCCATTGTGTCAATTGCTGGATTGCCGGCAGCGGCCGGTGTTCCGCTCGGCCCTCCGGGAGGTGATCGAGACGCTCGAGGCAACGAAGACCAAGTTCCGGTCCCGCGAACTGCGGGACCTGCGATTGAGACTCCAGACGCTTCTTGCAGAGTCCGCGGACTGAACCTTTGAGGCGATTTCAGAAAGGCCATTCCATGTCGAGCGTAGAACTGCGGCCGGAAGGGGAGGCCAGGCGCCAGGCGATCCTGCGCGTCGCGGGGCGACTAGAGGAATGCGCGGAGGAACTCCGGGAACTGCAAGCGGCGGTTCTTTCTCCGAGAAGCACCGTCCACGGGGTCTTGCCGGACCGCGCCTTCATGACCATTCGTACGCTGGCTGCTTGCTTGGCGGAGTTGCTGTCGCTCAAAGGGGAGATGACCTCGGACTCCAGCGCAATCGCCATGTGCCGCTTGCTCCAGTGCCCGCAGATCCCCGTCTATCTCGAGGCCATGCGCCAAGCGATCGCCGTGCTGAAGGACACGAAGACCCAGTTCAAGTCCACGGCGTTGGGCGAACTCCGGGAGCGGCTGGAGGCCTTGTTGGGAGCCGCGGAGGACTGATTCGTTGCGGTTGCGGAAAGCCGACGGGCCAGCCACGTCCTCCGCAATGCCTCGGGGCGTGCCACACGGTTCGTGGATGTGGTTAGTCGCCTGTCCCCCCCGGCGCCAACCGCCGCGGCGGCCAGGGCTTCGGTCTCTTCGTCGCTGAAGAGCCGGTCTACGTCCAGCAGGGTGGCCAAAGGTGTCAGGTCTTTGTTTCGGTTTCGTCATGACCAGAGTGAAATCCACGCCGATTTCGCGATCTATTCGCATACGAGGTTCCTGACACCTCGTATTCCTGCCCTTTTCCTGCCTTAAACAGGACCTTGTAGGACGCACAGGTCATCAGCTACCGCCGGGGCATTGTGCAAATCCAAGACCGGACCAGCCTGGACTCCGCAAGCTGCGAGTGCTATCGGGCGATCAACGTAATGCACCAAAAGATCCTGGGGTACGGCTGAGCCAGCCTCGATTCGAGGGATGGACCATCTCACGGGGGCCGTCTCTGGACTGCAAAGAATCAGGACTTGCGCGCGGTGCGCGGATTCTTAATCTCGATCTTAGGGCAACACCAGGATCCTCCCGTCCTTGGTGCCCAGAATCACGCGATTCGCCGCGCGGTGGCCGCCGGGGCGAAGCAGGGCGGTGATCTCGCTGCCGAGAGAGGCGCGGCCGGCCAACTGACCGTCGGGTGCGAGCAGGAAGATCTCGCCGGTCGGGGCGGCAGCCAGCGCGCGACCGTCGGACAAGGGGGCGACGAACGTCGTCGGCTGCCCGACGAAGGCCGCGAACCGGCGTTTGCCGGTGGGGCCGTCGAGGGCGCACACGTAGCCCGAGTTCGACACGCAATACACCTGCGCGGCCTGACCGGGCACGGCCGGCCGCACCGCCACGGCCTCGGCCGCGCCGGCCACATCGGCATCCCAGAGGAGCTTGCCATCGGGCTTGTAGGCGACCAATTGCCGGCAATCGGTGTCGATGGCTGCGATTGCCTCGCTGTGCCCGTCGGCATCGAGATCGGCCAGGCGGAGGTCGCGGAACTGGCAGGGGTTGGACCAGTTGCTCAGGTCGGGCCGCGAGTAATGTCCCAGGAGCTTGCCGCCGTCGCCGAGAATCACGCACCAGCCGTGGATCGCCGGCCGCGAAGTACCACCCATGAGCGCCGGCTGGCCCAGGTAGTGGCCGACGGTCATGGCCGTGTAAACGCCCCACTCGACCGGCGCCTTCCACAGTTCATTGCCTTCGGCATCGAGCGCGTAGACCCGGCGATCGGCGTTGGCCAACAGGATCTGCGGTTGGCCGCTTCCGGAGAGATCGGCCGCATCGATCTCCCGGATCCGGCTGCGGCCTTCACCCCAATACGCCCACGGCAGTGTGACGAAGGGGATCACGCGCTCCCATCGGCGGCTGCCGTCGGGCGCAAGCCGCGTGACTGCCCCGCGGTCCTCACCGGTCAGGAGATCGTCGCCCAGAAAGTGCAGCGAAATCACCGCGCTGGGCATGTGAGCGGTCATGGAGGGCTTTTCGCCCTGCTGGAAGACGCAGACATTCCCCTGGGCGTCGCCCGCGGCGGTGGTTGCGTTCGGCCCTTGGGCAACGGCCGTAATCATGGCGGATCCCACGCGGAGCTCGCGCCATGGCAGTTTGGCTTCCTCGGTGGTCGGCATGAGGGGCGCCGGCGAAGGGGACTCGTTGTCGGCCGCCAGTTGATCATGGCCTGGCAATCCGTCAGTGACCGCGCCGATCACCTCGGTTGACTGGCGGCCGATGATGGCGATCCCCTCCGGCCGTTGTGGGTTGGGGAGGATGAAAAACGAGCCATCCTCGTCGTCGACCCGCCAGGCCCGGGTGGTTTGGCGGAGGGCAACATCGCGATGCCGAGGTGTGCGATTGACGTGCAGCAGCGAGGCCATCGCGACCGGCCGACCGGCGGCCACGGCCTGGCGGACGATCTCAGCGCGGTCGTTACCGTCACGCATGCCGTCGGCCGCCACGCCCGCCGTTTGCAGGTGCAGCGCCTGCTGTCCGGCCAGGCAGGTCATGCCGTCCGGTTCGGACTGGACGGGGGCCCCGAAATGCCAATGCCGCTCGGTGAGCGCCTCGCCGGCGCGGACGGGCAGAGCCATGTCGACCACTAGGGTCCAACGGCCGCGCCGGCGGACGATGTGCCTCTGCCAATCGACGCCGCCCAATCCTTCCAGCGCTGCGCCGACGGCCAGCCAGGAACTCGCCGCGCCGTCGGCCGCCGCCTTTCC
>JABWBD010000398.1 GCA_013360685.1 Pirellulales bacterium | reverse complement strand
CCCTCGTAAGGCTCTTCCGAGACATAGCTTGCCAGCGTGCCCGACGCGGCGGCCTGCGTGATCCGGGGATCGAGTGCCGCGCTGGCGACGGCCACGAGCCCGGCGGGCCCGGCGCCGGCCACGAGGATCTCCTCGGGCAACGCGCCGTCGTTCTCCTGGACCGCATCGAGAAGGCGGCGGACGTCGATCACCCACTGGCCCAGAAGCGGTCTGCCCAAGAGGAGCGACCATTCGGCCGTGTTGTGGTCCGGCGCACGGCCGATCTTGTCGTGTGCATAGGCAAGCTTGCCCGTGCCTCGCAGGTCGAGCGTCAGCACGCTCCAACCTCGATTGCCGAGCGAAGCGGCCAGCGAGCCGGCAGCCGCCTTTTCCTCGCCGTCCAGGTCGAGCACGATCGCAAGCCGCTTCGTGGAACCGGAGGAACGCTGGTTGGCGGTGAGCACGATTCCCGGTTCGGGCTGGAAGCGGATTGTGCGGCCCGTTCCGGCGGCGTTGACCGCGGCGTGGACCTTCCCGGCCGGCAACGGCCGATCCTCGCCGAAAAGGCGCTTGCTCAGCCCCTGAGCCAGGGCCGCGCGCTGGGCCCGCCACTCGGCCGGATCGGCCGGCGCCGGCCGTTTGCCGAGGAGCTTGCGTGCTTCCGCCGCGGCGAAGCGGGGGATCGTTATGAAGTCATCCGGCCGCGACTCGCCGGGGAAGCAGCGAAGCGCCTCGGGATCCTCCGTCTTGAACTCCGGTTCGGGCACCGGCTCGGCGTCGCCCGAGGCATTCAGGAACCGGGTCATCCATCCATACATGGCTTCGCGCATCGCCCGGTTGTAGTCGTGGGGCGACTCGAAAATGGCGTGTTTGAGGCTGTCTTCGCGGTCGTAAAGGGCGAAAACAGGCCGCACCGATTCGAGCGACTTGCGAGCTTCGCCGACGGAGAACTGGATTCCGTCTCGCGTGGCGTTGACGACCATCAGCGCCCGCGGAGCGGTCATCGCCAACACTCCCCACTCCTCGGTAAACTGCAAGACGTCGGGGACGACTTCGCACATGCAGCACGCCACGCCCAGGTAGGCTTGGTAATTGCCCACGGAGCAGACCGGCGCCACGGCCGAAAAGCGGTCGTCCCACGCCCCCGCGTACATCGTCTGGTTGCCGCCGCCGCTTGCGCCGGTGATGCCGATGCGGCGGCCGTCGACCTCGGGCCGGGAAAGCAGGTAATCGACGGCCCGCATGTTTTCATAGACCTGCAGTCCGCTCAAAGGGAGCCCGACCGGCAGCAGCGTGGCCGCGACCATCTCGCCGTGGTACTCGCCGAGCGCTTTGCCTAGCGCACGTTCGCCTGCCCCAAAGGCATCGACCACGAGCACGAAAAATCCCAGCTTCGCCAGCCCGATACATCGCGACTGCACGACCGGATCTTGCTTTGCGCCCCGCCAATGTCCGTGGACGCACAGCACCGCCGGCACCTTTTCCGCCCGGTTCGGAACATAGGCATTGGCCGTCATCCGGATCCCCGGCCGGGTCTGGAAGACGATCTTTTCCACCCGGTAGCCGTCTCGCGGCAGTGTGCCGATCACCTGCGGCTCCAACGGACAGGGCGTCTCGGGAAATTCCCCCCATGCCGCTTGCAGCTTCTTGCGTAACGCTTCGCGCTGCGATTCCCACTGGGCTAGCGTGGCGGGCGGCCTGTCTTGTTTGCGGAGTTCGGCGGCTTGCCGGCGGAGGAAATCGAGGAGTGGCATGGATTGAGGCCCGGAGTCTTGGGCGTGGGAAACGGCCGCCCCCAAGAGCGAAAAACCAATCACGGCGGCCGGAACCCATGTCACGGAACCTACGAGACATCGCATGGTGGATCCCCTTCATTGTTTGAAAACTGCTCGAAAACCAGCTTGCTCGAAATGGTGGTCCGCCGTTAACGCCTGAGACAGGCCATGCTCCGTCATCACCACGAACGATATGCAATCAGACCGTCATCGCTTCGGCGTCCCCAGGCGATAATGCTCGTGTTGCTCGGCCAGTTCCGCTGGCAGACCTGGCGCCGCACCTTTGAATTGCGCGAATCGTTCACCGAACGGCCTTGACGTTTCCTGCGGAACCAGGCTGATGCGTACACGCATTCCTTCGGTCAATGCTCTCGCGTCGTCAGGAACAACGACGCCATTATGAACCACTCCTTCGAGTTCCATGCTACACCTCTGCTCGACCGGCCGCATCGACGACCGCTTCAACGGTTTGCATCATTGAACACCTCCACAGGCCTTCTGCACACCAATTCATTCTAATGCGTCGGCGCGGTTGGCACCAGTCAGCAAGCGACCAAGAATGCGTGGCCCGTCACGCGATCCCGTGCGACGCGCGCTTCGCGCTCGGCGCAGGTCTCCGACCTCGCCGCAGTCTTGACCGCAGGTCTCCTCCGCGCGCTCGGCGCGGGTCTCCGCTGTGGTTGGGGACTGTCACGCGATCCCGTGCGACGCTTCGTAGGCCGAGATCTTCTCCTCGTGCTGGAGCGTCATGCCGATGTCGTCCAGCCCGTTCAGGAGGCAGTATCGGCGGAACTCGTCCACGTCGAACGCGATCGCCAGACCGTGTTCGTCCGTGATCTTGCGGTTCTCCAGATCGACCGTCAGCCGGTAGCCGGGGTGCGCGGCGTCCGGGCCTCGCGCTGGGACCCCTGGCAATGGGGAGCCAATCGTCTTAGAATAGAGAAAATCCTGACACATCCCCGCGTCATCGCCTGGAGGTTTTCCCGGTGCCAAAACAGCTTTCCACGATTGACGAGGCCGTCTCCGCGATCGCCCAAGGAGAGATGGTGATCGTGATGGACGCCGAGGATCGTGAGAATGAAGGCGATTTCGTCTGTGCCGCGGAAAACGTGACCCCGGAGATCGTCAATTTCATGCTGAAACACGGGCGCGGGCAGGTCTGCGCCCCGGTACTACCGGAGGTGTGCCAAAGGCTCGATCTCCCTCCAATGGTGGAGAATAATACGGCTCCACTTGGAACCAGTTTCACGGTTCCCGTGGATCACCGCTCGTGTCGCACCGGGATCACGGCCCAAGAGAAGGCGACGACGATCCGTGCCCTGGTTGACCCCAACAGCAAGCCATCGGATTTTGTTCGTCCCGGCCATCTTTTCCCCCTGTCGGCCATGGAAGGCGGGGTGCTTCGCAGGGCGGGGCACACTGAGGCCGCCGTCGACCTGGTCCGCATGGCGGGGCTGAAACCGGCGGGAGTGCTTTGCGAGATCCTCGATGAGAACGGCGATCGGGCGACGCGCGAGCGGCTGTACGAGCTGGCGGAGCACTTTCAACTCCACCTCATCACCATTGAGGACCTGATCCGGTATCGTCGCCGCATCGAAAAGCTGGTTTACCGGAAGGCCGAGGCCAATCTGCCGACCCAGTACGGGCGCGGCCGAGTGGTCATCTACGGCGTGAAGTACGAGAGCCAAGAGCCGGTGGCGATCATCATGGGCGAACCGGCCTCCGCTACGCAGCCACTGGTCCGCCTGCATTCTTCCTGCTTCACCGGCGATCTACTTGCCTCGCTCCGGTGCGATTGTGGGGACCAACTTCAAATGGCGATGCGGATGATCGGTCAGGAGGGGGCGGGCGTGTTGGTCTACTTGCCTCAAGAGGGGCGAGGAATCGGTCTGGTCGAAAAGATCAAGGCCTACCATTTGCAGGACGCCGGCATGGACACCGTCGAGGCGAATCTGGCCCTGGGCCATCAGGTCGATAGCCGCGACTATGGAGTCGGCATTCAAATTCTCAAAGATCTCGGACTGCGTAAGGTCCGCCTGCTGACCAACAATCCCAAGAAAACCGACGCCTTCATCTACGGCGGCTTCGACCTCGAAGTGATTGACCAGGTCCCGATCGTCGGTCCGATCAACGAGCACAACGCTCCCTATCTCATCGCCAAACGGGACAAGATGGGCCACCGGTTGCCGCAGGATCTGTAGAGACGGCCGGAACCTCGGCGTGGTTCAGAAAACCGGGACCGGCTCCGAACCGGAGCTCGGCAAGCACCCGGAAAGACGCGCAAGGGCGGGGCGACTGCCCCCCGTTCTCTCGGCGTGCCGACGTTCCAAAACCGGCAGACCTTCCCGTCGCGCAAAACGGGACGCAACCGTTCGATTCCCGGCATCCCTTTTATTTTCTCGCCGTCACGTTTCTTTTTCGCGACGTATGTTTGTTGCGATTCGTCCATCGGCCGCTGTCCTCAAGCCGACCGTATTCCATGCAACCGGCAGAAACGCTACGACCGCCACGTATGTTACATCCGCGATTGCTTGTCGTGCTGGGGATCTGGAGCTGCTATGCAATCGCGCCTTCGTTCCGCCCGGAGGCGGTCCGGGCGTCATCGCCCACGGAAACGAGAGGGGCGGCCGGGGCGGTGGTCGAGCTGGTCATCCGTGAGCCGGCCGACTCCTCGCGAAGGCCGGCAGCGACGCCGTATCGGCAGTTCGAGGGCCCTCTCAACGTCCTGGAGGAGCGGCTTTTTGCCGATGCATCCGACGGCCGGTGGGATGAGCATTCACTCCTGGCGGCTGCGCTCGTGGCCAGTGGGGTCGAGGACCGAGGCCGCATGGATGGTTACATCGCCCGGGTCGCGGGGCTGGCCGGCGAGTTGCGAGATTCCATGGCCGTGACCGGAACGGTCCGGCAGGAAGCCCAGGCTGTGCTCGAGTTCCTCCACCGCCGCGTCCTCCACGGCGGCTACCAGATCGACTGCACCGATTTGCGGATCGCATTGGACGAAGGCCGTTTCAATTGCGTCAGCGCATCGGTATTGTTCAACTGCATCGCGGAACAGTTCGGACTGCAGGTCCAAGGACTGGAAGTCCCGGGCCATGCCATGAGCCGGCTCGTGCTGCCCGAAGGAGTGCTCGACGTAGAAACGACGTGTCCGAGCTGGTTCCGCCTTTTGGACGATCCCAAGAAACAAGCGGCCCTGGTCGCGAAGACGCTCGGCATTCCGCGGGGGGGAAGCGAAACGCCGGCGGAGCGGCGGGTTGTCAGTGCGGTGGAGCTTGTGGCCACGATCTACTACAACCGCGGAGTGGATCTGCTCGGCCAGCGCGGGTTTGCCGAGGCGGTCTCCGCAAACGCGAAGGCCTTGCGGCTCGACCCCTTCAGCGGCACCGCGCACGGCAACCTGCTGGCGTCGCTCAACAACTGGGCCATCGCGATGGGCAGCGAACGGCGCTACGCGGAGGCGGTGGAGATCCTCGAACGGGGGCTCACACTGGATGCCGCGTACCCCACGTTCAAGACCAACTATCTCCACGTCCACCATCAATGGATAGAAGACCTCTGCGGAAAACAGCGGTTCGATGAAGCTGCCGATCTGCTCGATCGGGCCGCCTGGGCCCGGCTTGACGAGGACTGGTTCCGTCAGGCCCGTATTGAGGTCCAGGGGCGCCGGGCCAGGTCCAATCTTGCAGGCAGCCGTTTGACGCCCCTTCGTCCGTGACCTAGAGTTGCTTTGATCGCTCTGCGTTCGGTTCAGATCGCAACGATCGCTTCGGCCTGTTCTCAACGTCCCGTATCGAGCCGACCTCTTCTCCGGCCGATACATCCTTGTCTTCACAAAGCCGATCGTTCCGCATCGGAGAGTTCTCACGTCCGGCACAGCGCCCCGACCGGCAACGCTGAGAAGCATTTTTCTGCTTGGAATGCGCCGCAGGGAGGATCGTAGCCGAACTCGTGAGACCTCCGAGTCCCCGCAAGACATCCGAATTCTCACGAATTCGGCTGCCAGAATGGTTCACCGCTTTGCCCGACCGGGCAGGAATTTCTTGGAGGGTTTGGATGAGCACATTGATCCGTGAGCCGCAACTTGGCGGTTTTGACTGCCGCGAAGAAGTGGCGGACGACGAGGTCCGCACCCAGGTCTGGACTGTTCTGAGCAGTCTCTATCCGCGTGGGAACCTGGTTGAACGGCGACGCGAGAACCGCTATCCCTATCCCTACCTCGTGCACCTCACCCCCGTCGGGCCCGACGGGGTCACGCCGCACGGCGAATCGGTCGTCGTCGTGGGGAAACATCTGTCGGACCGCGGACTTGGCTTTTACCACCCCAAGCCGATCCCGCATCGCCGAATGATCGCCTCTCTGGAGATTTCCGGAGGAAAGCCCGTTGCGTTCCTGATTGATGTGAACTGGTGTCGATTTACCCGGCACGGCTGGTACGAGAGCGGAGGCAAGTTCCTGCAAGCGATTGCCTCGCCGCTTGGGACTCGGCGGGAACCGTGATCCGGCCGGCGCGCCGGGTGGGTCTCCAGAGGCCGTCCGAAAACGCGGACTTGCTCCCGGATGTTGTGCACGCTGCCTTCAAGCGACACAAGGTCCAGAGCGCCTGTCCCCGTTTCCGGAGACCCGCTCAGTTCTCGACAACGATATCGGCCGCCCCGAGGGCAAAGCCGCTCTCGCCCTCGACAAATACCCGAACGTTGCAGGGACCTTCGATGCCGGGCGGGATGGCGAGCTTCGCCTCGAATTGGCCGTTCTTGACGGGTGTTTCGAGCCAGGCCAGCCGGGGATCGTTGGCCCGCTCGTAGACCTCCTGGAAACGGGCAAGCTCGCCGGACGTTCTCGGGTAGGCCGGTCGCGGCAAAGGACGGAAGGCCAGCCGGTCGCGCCGAACGACCAGTTCCACGATTGCTCGACCATCCACGCGGCAGCTTCCTGCGACCGGCAGAACGTCTCCGGATTTCGCGGAACTGCCAACCTCGAGATCCACGGATTCCGCAGCGGACAGGCGGAGCAGCGGGTCCCCGAAAAGATTGAACAAGAGAAGGTGTTCCGCCCGTTCCGCCGCCAGTTTCGACGGAGCAGGGCTGATCGCCGCAGCCAACGTGTCGAGCACCGAGCGAAGTTCGTTCCCGTCTTGCGTCTCATTGGCCATCGCGCGCTTGGCATTGAGGAATGCCTCTCCCAGCGTGCAACACTTTCGATCGAAACACTGGTCGAGAAGCCCGGAAGCCAGCACGGCCATGGCGTACGGCATCGTCACCCGGCTGCCCGCCAATACGGCAACCGGACCGCCTTCGGCACGCAGCATTTCCTCCGCCAAGCAATCCTCATGGGCATCCATCGCGCCGGTGTAACAGGCGAGCATCAAGGCGATGGGCGGGTGGTCCACGGCGTCGAGGCGGCGCGCATCGGCTACCGACAGAATGGGAAAGTCGGCGTCGGGCACCGAAATCCGGTCGAGGCAGTGCGGCAGGCCATGGCCGATGTAAATCCAGAACAAGCATCCCTCGCTGAGCCGCTGGAATGTCGTGTGGTGAAACAGGCGCGGGTCGGGGCAGTACGGGCTTCGCCAACTGCCATAGGTCATGCTGACCGCATAGCTCGCGGGGATCTGCTGGGTAAGAAAAAAACGGACGGACGACTCGAGCACCAGGTCGGTAACCAACCCGAACCCGCCCACTCCCGCCACGAAATTCAGCCGCCGCCGCCAGGTCCCAAACCCGGCGCGTTCTTCGTAGGCGATTGTTTTCTCGACGATA
>JABWBD010000397.1 GCA_013360685.1 Pirellulales bacterium | reverse complement strand
TACGGGGACGGGAACCAGCAGAAGCAGATGACGATTTCGGCCGTGGAGTTCCTGCGGCGGTTTCTCTTGCACATCCTGCCCAGCGGCTTCATGCGGATCTGCTACTACGGCTTTCTGGTCCACGGCGAGTATTTCTTGCCTGGACCATTGCGCTGACAGCGTTTTGGGTGTTCGCGAATTGGCCTCGAGATGCCGGATCACTGAAGTTCTGGATGGAGTGGGCGGGATTTCCGTGGACGTTTGCCTTCTGGTCACAGGGACGGCTCGAATGGTTCGACTCCGCAGCTCTAGCGGCTGACGTTGCCGTCGGGGTTGCGGTTGTCTTGTCGGTCGCGGGCTTGTGTGCATGGTCTCGGCCGAGTAGTTCAACAATCAAGACCGGCAACGCATGATGTGCCAACATCGCGCAGCCGCAGAGACCAGCATCCATGCCGGAATGCCTCCGGTGTGGCACCAGCCTCGGTGGCGTGGTAGAATGATCGGCTGTTGAAACGTAAGCCAAGTGGTCGGCACCGGCGTCGGCCGCACGCTCCGTTGGCTGGGCAGGGGCCATGCAAGCTGAATCCTACACACTCGAATTTCGTGGGGTGTCGCTCGGTATTGTGACCCGGAAGGACTCCGATTTTCCCAATCTTTGGGGTAGCTTCACGCCACTGCTGGCCGACGATCACCCGGAAATTCGCGATCGAATCGAGCATTATCGGCAGTATTCAGTTGACGCGGATCGACTGATGGAGACGGCGTTTTCCCAATGGGAAGCGTCTGTGAATGAAAATGACTCGGAGTTCCTTGACCTCATGGAATGCGACGACTGGTTCCTTGTCGATCCATCCGGCAACAAGCACGGCATCCTGATACCAATTTTCACTCAAGAAGGTCTGGTGTGGCGATGGAATCCCGGGCTCTAGCCTATGGTTCGCCAACAACGCGTGGCCGCTAAGCCGCGGCAGCCGTGCCGCGGGCCGCGGACGCCTTGCCCGTGGTTCCGGCCGCCATCCCCTGGTAAAACCAAGCGTAGTAGAAACCCGGCTGGCTCTGGCGAATACGCCTTTAGCCAGCCCTACCGTTGGCTGATGGCGTGAACAGCGATGAGTAGCGACAACCCCTACACAAGCCCGAGAAGCAGAGTCGGCCCAGAACAGCCTGGCTGTAGCCGTGGCAATGATGCTGCGTCTTCATTCAGTCCTGCTCGGATCGCATTCATGCTCCTCGGTGCTGTTCCTGGGCTCCTTTTGGCGCTTGTGGCGAAGCCGCTGATTCTGGGAGAGGGGGCCCTCATGCTTGGTCTGCTCCTCGCGTTTATTGGTCCTATCTTTGTTGTCGCCGCGAAGGCGTCGCTCAGCCAATCAGAGACCCTGGAAAGGAAGCCGGAAAGCGGCGAACACAGGCCGGCCGCAAAATGACGAGCAGATCCGCGCCAACATCGGCAGGCTGCTGAGCCGCGGCATCCATGCCGCGGCCGCCTTGCCTGTAGTTCCAGCCCCCACCCCCTGGTATAATCGAACGAAGTAGAAACCTGGGCTGGCTCCGGCGAATACGGCGTCAGCCCGCCGTACCGTTGGCTGGGCTGCCGGGGAGGTTGCTTCCGGCTTTCTATTGTGCGTCCTGGACAGGCGTTCTTCTGGCCGCTGGGTTTCTTGGGGCAGAACCTAGCGAGCGGCGGTATCGCGCTGGGGAGTGTTTCTTTTCTCGCCATCCGCCGCCGAGGCGGCAGATGGCGAGAAAAGGTAAAGAGAGGTTGGAGCGGCGCGGGTTGTTAGCCTCCCAATCTATGGCTCCTGCCAGGCGAGCTGGCAAGGGGGCCGGTCCCGAAGGGACGATCCCATGTCAGCCCAGGCCAACGGCCTGGGAAGCGGGCCATCCGTCATGGCCGGGAAAGCCCCAGCGGGGCGGCCGGAGGTTCGGCGCATCCAGGGCATTCCGGCGCGGGCGCAGTGTCGCCGAGCCAGCGCTATTCGGGCCGCCCCGCTGGGGCTTTGGAATGGTTGGTCGATTGTGGTCCCAGGCCGTTGGCCTGGGCTGACCTGGGGTTGCCACGTTGTGGCGGAAGACTTTTCTCGCCATCCGCCGCCGAGGCGGCGGATGACGAGAAAAGGCAAAGAGAGGGTGGAGCGGCGCGGGTCCTTAGCCTCCCAATCTCTGGCTGCTGCCAGACGAGCTGGCAAGGGGGCCGGCTGCGCGCGGCAAGGCAGGTTCCACCGCTGTTTCCGGGGCAGACCACAGGTGTGCGCTCCCACCGTCGGGCGTTGGGTGGAAGTGAAGCGGAAGTGCCTGTTCCTACGGAAAGTGCTGATGATCCTCTTCCGCGGGAAGCTGTCGGATGCTTTGCTTCAGGCAGCGGACGCGGGCAAGGTTCTTTGCCAGTAGCCGTTCTTAGCGGGCGAAAGAGGGAATTCGGGGTGAGGTTTCGGCGCCTAGCGCACTGGCAAGTCGGAGGGGCGAAGGGCCAAGCGTATCCACCGCGGTCAGCGGGCCAGGCCCAGCCACGGGCAGAGGAGGCGGAGCCCGAGAAGGATGACGGCGAAACCGAGAATGTCGAACAGCACCCCGGCCCGGATCATCCGCCAAATCGGCACGAGTCCTGAGCTGTAGACGATGGCGTTGGGAGGCGTGGAAACGGGGAGCATGAAGCCGAAACTGGCCCCGAAACATGCGCCAAGGGCCGGCGGCACCGGATCCACGTTCCCGGACTGGGCGATGGCGATCACCACCGGGACGACCATGCTGGCCGCAGCCGTGTTCGAGGTCGTCTCGCTCAGCACGATGCCCATGGCGATGGCGACGGCCGTGAGGGACCAGAGGGATCCGGAACCGGTCCACGCCGTGACGGCGTGCCCGAGGGCCTCGGCAACGCCGGTCTTGAACATCAGCGATCCCAGGCTCAGGCCGCCGCCGAACAGCAAGATCACGCCCCAGTCGATGCGCACGGCCTCCTCCCAGCTCAACGTGGCCCGCCTTTGGCGGAGATTCGTCGGCAGGATGAACAACAGTCCGGCGGCGACGATGGCGGCCACGGCCTCGGGCAACCGCGACTCGCAGAGCCGCAACCAGGGATGCTCGCGTGGAAGAGCAAGCGAAAGGACGCCCGGGAGGGTCCAGAGGAATACGGCGACCGCGAAGGCAGCCAGGGTGTTGATCTGGCCCACGGTCCAACCTCCCAGGCCCTCGTATTGCCGGGCGAGGTATTGCCGCAGCACGCCGGCCGTCTCCCGGCTCATCGGCCCGGCCGGATGCAGCCGGACCATCAGGACGAAGAGGATTGTTCCCATGGCCGCAACCAGGGGAAGGGCCAGGGCCATCCAGCGGAAGAACGAAATCGGCACGCCCGCCAGCGATCGGATCAGTCCGAGGGCAATCAAGTTGGGAGGCGATCCTACCGGGGTGCCCAGGCCGCCGACCGACGCCGCAAAGGCGACCATCAGCATCAACCCCGTGGCGTAAGGCCAGTCGCGAAGCCGCGAGGCATTGGGCGACCCGTTGATCTCGTCCAAGGCTTGAAGGATGCCCAGGCTGACCGGAAACATCATGGCGGCCGTTGCCGTATTGCTCACCCACATCGAAACCAGGGCAGTCACCACTCCCAGGCCGGCCAGCACGCGGCCCGGATGACCGCCGATGCACGGCAGCAAGAGAAACGCCAAGGCCATGCGCCGGTCGAGGCGATGGAGGGTCATGGAGCGGGCGAGAATAAAGCTGCCGATGAACAGGAAGACGATCGGGTCGGCAAAAGGGGCCAACACGGTCTTGGCGTCGGCCACTCCCAGCACAATCGCCGCTGCAGCGCCGAGGATGGCCGTGACCGGCAACGGCAGCGTTTCGGTCACCCAGAGCACGCCCACGGCCGCCAGCACCGCGGCCAGGTTCTGACCTGCGGGGGGGAGGTTGCCGGAGGTCAGCAGCCAGGTCGCCAGGAAACCCAGCGGGGCGGCAATGGCCCCGGCCACTTTGCGCCAGCGGTCAAAACGCGAATCCTGCTCCGACAACGCTTGCCGTGTGAGGGCGTCCTCCTCTTTCGAGTCTGGCGAAGAGATCGACACGATTGAACCCCGTATAGACCTTGCCTGCCGGTGGTGATTGGCCTTATCATCGATCCTTGAGAGGCCCTAACAACACCGGCCCAGGAGACCTTCGGTCGGCGGTTTCGGCGGGGTCAGAGACCCGCGCCGAGCGGTTTTGTTCGGCCCTCTTAGCTTAGGACGTGGCCGACTTCCGCGGCTCCATCCTAGCAGGGCCGTGCGACAAAAGCCAATCATCAGGTCAGGGAGGCGAACGAGCGTGTTTGTCTGGATGTTTCATCGAATCAGCGGCGCGGCGCTGATCTTCTTGCTCGCCTTCCAGTTGCTCACCGGCTTCTTCCAGGCCAGCACGAGCAACTCGACCCTGGTCAAGACCATGGCCGACCTCCATCGCCATGCGTTGGCCAACTGCCTGATGGTCTTCCTGGTCGTCTTCCACGCCCTGTACGGGGTCCGCACGATCCTGCTCGACTTGGGCGTCGGGCGGGAAAAGCTGCTCTTCTGGGTGTGCACCGTGCTTGGTTCGGTGCTCTTCCTGGTCTTCCTGGTGTTGTTCTTTGCGCTGGTGCGGGCATGATCCGGCACGACGTTGTGGTCGTTGGCGGGGGATTGGCCGGACTGCGTGCGGCGATCGGGCTTGCCTCCCATTGGGACGTGGCGGTGGTCACGAAGGTCCACCCGGTGCGTTCCCATTCCGGCGCCGCGCAGGGAGGGATCAATGCCGCCTTGGGCCACGCCCCGGAGGGCCGCGAGGACTCGCCCCAGCAACACGCTTTCGAGACCATCAAGGGGAGCGACTACCTGGCCGACCAGTCGGCGGTTCTCGCGATGTGCCAGTTGGCGCCGGGGGCAATCGACGAGTTGGACCGTTTTGGGGCGCCCTTCAGCCGCTTCCCGGACGGAACGATCGCCCAGCGGCCCTTCGGCGGCGCCGGCTTCCCGCGGACCTGTTACGCCGCCGATCGCACCGGGCACGTCCTCTTGCAGACCTTGTACGAACAGGCGGTGCGGCGAGAAATCCGAGTCTACGAGGAATGCGCCCTGGTCCGGTTGGCCGTCGAAGAGAACCGCTGCCACGGCGCGATCGTCTACGACCTGAAGCGAGGCCGTTTCGAGGCCCTGGCCGCGCGCTACTGCGTGCTGGCCACCGGCGGGTACGGCCGGATCTATCGCAACTCGACCAACGCGCTGATCAACGTGGGAAGCGGGATCGGCGCGGCGCTGGTGGCCGGGGCGCCGCTGAAGGATCTGGAGTTCGTGCAATTCCATCCCACCACCCAGTTCGGCACCAACATCCTCATCACCGAGGGCGCTCGCGGCGAGGGCGGGTATCTCCTCAACCGCCGCGGCGAGCGGTTCATGCAGCGCTATGCCCCGCGGATGATGGAGCTGGCCCCTCGCGACATCGTCGCCCGCGCCATCCAGACCGAGATCGACCAGGGCCGCGGCTTCGACGAAGGCTACGTGCATCTCGATCTCCGCCACCTCGGCCGCCAAAAAATTCTGGAGCGGCTCCCCGGGATCCGCGACATTTCGATCGACTTCGGCCACCTCGACCCGATCGCGGAGCCGCTCCGCGTCCAGCCGGGACAGCACTACTCGATGGGCGGCATCGACACCGACGTCCGCGGCCGCACCCCGATCGACAATCTTTATGCCGCGGGCGAGTGCGCCTGCGTGAGCGTCCACGGGGCCAACCGCCTGGGCGGCAACTCGCTCCTGGAAACGGTCGTCTTCGGCCGCCTGGTCGCCGACGACATCAATGCTCGCCGCGGCGGGCCTTCGATCGAGCCGCAGCCGTCGGTGCTCGAAAATCACTTGCGGCAAGTCACCGGCCGCGTGGACGAGATCGCGGGCCGCTCGGGCGGAACGCCGCATCACGAGATCGGAGAGCGGCTCAAGCGGATCCTCACGGAGAAGGTGGGCATTTTCCGCGAGAAGAGGGCCTTGGAGGAAGCTGTGGCCGAGATCGTCGCGCTCGGTCAGCGGTACCAGGCGGTGGGCCTCCGCGGGCCGATTGGGCCCTTTCAGTCCGAGATCCTCCATGTCTTGGAGCTGGAAAGCCTGCTATACTTGGGCGAGATCACCGCGCGCGGGGCGTTGGCCCGGGAGGAGAGCCGGGGGTCCCATTTCCGCAGTGATTTCCCGGACCGCGACGACCGGCAATGGCTTCGCCACACGCTCGCCCGCCGCGACGGCGAGGAAGTGCGGCTTTCCTACGCCGACGTCGATCTCAGCCTGCACGAACCGAGTCAACGGACTTACTGAACGTTATGGCCGCCATGGAAAAAACCTACCGGTTCGAGATCCTGCGGTATGACGCCGCGCAGGGCGGGCAGCCGCGGCTTGAGGCGTTTGACTTCGCCCCGGCACGGGCCATGTCGGTCCTGGAGGCGCTTCTGGAGATCCAGGCATGGCAGGATCCGTCGCTGGCGTTCCGCTACGCCTGTCGCGGGGCGGTTTGCGGATCGTGCGCCATGTCGATCAACGGCAGACTCCAGTTGGCCTGCCGCGTGCAACTGGAGAGCCTGCCCGACGGCCGTGCGGTCCTGGAACCACTGCCGCATCTGGAGATCCTCCGCGACCTGGTTGTCGACATGACGCCGTTCTGGGAGAAATACGAGCGGGTCCGGCCTTGGCTGCACGCGAGGCTTGGCGATTGCGGGGACGCGGGGATGAGCCCGGCGGAGGCCAAAAAGCTCGACAACTACGTGAACTGCATCCTCTGCGGACTTTGCTATGCTGCCTGCCCGGTGCTCTCGGGCAACCCGGACTTCACCGGCCCGGCGGCCCTGGCCAAGCTCTACCGCTTCGTGAGCGACTCTCGCGAGGAGCCGGGCGACAGACCGCTGGAGAATGAGGACCGGCACGAAGGGGTCTGGGCGTGCCGCAGCGTAACTCGCTGCATCCAGGTCTGCCCCAAGAACGTCCGTCCGACCGACGCGGTGGCCGGGCTGCGGCGACGGCTCGTATCGCAGAGGTTCCATCGCCTGTTGGGGAGGACGACCCATGAGGCTTGACGAGTCGCACATCGCCCGGCGGCGGTTCCTGTGCGGAATGGCGGGCGGCGGAACGGCGGCGCTGGCAACCATCGTGGCCGCGCCTTTGGGCAGTTACCTGGGAAATTGTCGGGACGAGCCGCCGCCGGCCTTCGTGGAGCTCCCGCAGAGCCAATACGAATTGGCGCCGGGAACGTCGAAGCTGGTGATGTACGGCCGGATCCCGGCGCTGGTGGTCCGCACGCCGTTGCCGCAGGGCGAGCTGCGGATCCTTGTCGCCACGTGTACGCACTTCGACTGCATTGTCGGCTACCAGCCCGGGGAAAATCGCATCTTCTGCGCGTGCCACGAGGGCCTCTATGACGTCGACGGCAACGTGGTGTCCGGCCCGCCCCCCAGGCCGCTGCGGCCGTTCCACTTTCAGGTCCGCGAGGGGAAGCTCTTGATCGCGTTGGAAAAGGAAAACCTTGAAAAAGCCATCCGAGAGGCGGAAGCAT
>JABWBD010000396.1 GCA_013360685.1 Pirellulales bacterium | reverse complement strand
TTCTCCGGTCTACGGTCACGTGGATGAAAAAGGGGACAGGCACCGCAAGTCATCGCGGGTTAACGGAAGCGAAGATCCAAGGTCTTGCGGAGCCAGTCCACTTTTTCATTACCCCGGTCTTGAGGAATGGAATGCAGTATCGTTGTTGTTTTTTCGTCATGGCTGTTCCCACGATCTTGCTTTCCACCGCAATGTGGGCCGCCGGAGCCGACGCGGAAGCGATCCTGGAGGCCAGCGGTCTTCGCAAGCTCAGCACCAGTTTTGCACTGCCCGAAGAGGCGGAATTGAGCAAACAGGTCCGTGATGCCGATTCGCTCAAACGGGAGCTGTTCGACACCCAGAAGAAAGTGGAGGAACTGAAGAAGCAGGTGGAAGACAAGCGGAAGCTCATGATCGGTTACCTGGAGAAACGCCGTGAACTCCGCGCGCAGTTGGCCGCCGCCAAGAGCGTCGAAGCCCACAACCGCATTGTCTTGACCCTCAATGAGTTGGGCGACCGCGTCGTGCTGCTGCATGAATCGAAGCAGGAGGAAGATTCGCTGAAAGCGGCAATGAGCGACCTGGGCCGGCTCACCGAGCAGTACATCGAACACCTTCTGAAAATGCGGCAATTCTACGACCAGGTGGCGGGGAAATACAAGCAGTTGTCCGCCGACCCCGCGATCAAGCAGGCGATCGAGCAGTACAACGCCAAGAACGAGCGGAAATTCTCTTTGGGGCCGAGTGCGAGTTTTCTCAGCAACGGGCGGCGGCTTGTGAAACTTGAGGAGTCGGTATTGTCGGATTCGATTGCCCTCCGGCGCGGCGCGGGAGACCTCTGGAACCTGAACGTGACTTTCAACGGCAAACAGTCGACGGAGATGGCCATCGATACCGGCGCCTCCATCATCGCCTTGCCGTGGCGGACGGCGGAACAGGTCGGGCTGAAGCCGTCGGACGACAACGAGGCGATTCAATTGCAGATGGCCGACGGCCGCGTGGTTGAAGGGAAACTGGTAATCGCCGAGAAGGTCCGAGTGGGCCGGTTTACCGCTGAAAACGTCGAATGTGCCGTGATGCCGGCCGAGATGGGCGAGGCTTCCCCGCTGCTCGGACTGAGCTTCTTGAAGAATTTCACGTTCAAGATCGACAGCGCCGCCGGAAAACTCATTCTGGCCAAGGTCGACGATCCGGAAGCGGCCGGCCGCTCGCGCGGTTCCCGAAGGTAAACCGGCCGGCGACATCCCGGCAGCCAGCGACCTCCCCGATCGGCGGACAGCGACCTCGGATCGACGAGCAGACGGGCTGCCGGCCGGCAGCGAACTTTCCACGGCTCCCGCCGCGGCCCGCAGGGGAATTGGTCTGGCTGACGCGGTTGCCTCGTTGCTAAAATAGTTGCATGAAACGCGCACTGTTTATCTGTTCCGCCAACTATTACCGGAGCCGGTTTGCCGAGCATCTGTTCAACCGGCTTGCGCGTCTAAGAAACTTGCCTTGGTGTGCCGATTCTCGGGGGCTCCTGGTCGGTCATTGGGGCGATATCGGACCGATCTCCTGCTACACAATCGACCGGTTGAAGCTCTGCGGCGTAACCGTCGACGACCACCGGGATCCCTTGCCGTTAACGCTGGAGGATCTCGCGACCTCCGACCTGGTGGTGGCCGTGAAGGAAGTCGAGCATCGGCCGCTGATGGCCGCGAAGTTTCCCGGTTGGGCCGACCGCATCGAATACTGGCACATTGACGACCTCGACTGCGCCGGTCCGGAAGACGCTCTGCCCGAGCTTGAGGCCCACGTGCGCGCCCTGGTCGAGCGATTGACCTTGAGCGAGGCGGCTTGATGTCAAGAGCTGCGCCGGGCCGCCGCATCGAGTCGGCGCAGGATGATGTAGAAAAACGGCAAGTAGGCAACGTCGGAAACGATCACGACAGGCACGAAGGCCCACGGCAGCTTTTCCAGCCAGACGTGATACATCGCGGCCGCCGAACAGAGCGATTTGGCCCAGAATCCGAGCATCAGAAGATTGCGGTTCTCGACCGGATTGGCGGCCACGATATGGTAGCCCACGCCGAACAGCGCGACCAGGATGCCCACCATCTGGATCTCGAGCACGAGGTGCGGCTTGGGCACTCCCAGCAGCTTGTACCCTTCATGGTAGAACAAGATCATGCTCAGCCCGGCCAGCACGTTGTAGCTGCCGGCAAAGCGAAGGAGGTACCGCATCCAGGGAGACAGCGCAGGGGAAGGTGGCGGGCGGAACGGGGCAGGCAGAAGGGGGAATGACGATCCGGATCGGTGGCTTTCCTGGTTCATCTTTTCCGCCTTCGGCCTCCCACTTCCGCCTTCTCAAGCGTCGGCCAGTGCGACGTGGTCGCTGAAAGCCCGCAGGGCGTCGGCGCCTTTGCGATGGCAGAAGTCGCCCAACGACTCGCCAGGATGCCGTTCCTGGCGGAAAGAGGTCAAGATCGGAACGAGCGTCGGGACGATCTCCTCGAACGGGACAAGATCCTTGTAGAGAGAGGCCATCCGGTCGCCGAACAGGCGGCCGCCGAGGAAGATCGTGTATTTGTTGGCGGTCTTGCCGACGATACCGATGTCGGCGTTGTATGGGCGGGAGCAACCGTTCGGGCAGCCGGTCATGCGGACCGTGAACCGTTCTTCCGCCAGGCCGAGCCGCGCGAGCTCGGCTTCCAACTGGTCGATGAGGCCCGGCATGACCCGCTCGCTCTCGGTGACCGCCAGAGGGCAGGTCGGCAGGGCGACGCAGGCCATGGACCACCGGCGGGCGTTGGAGATCTCGCCGTGCAGTTTCACGCCGTGCCGGCGAAGGATTTCTTCCAGGCCGGCCCGGTCTTCCTCGCGGAAGTCGCTGAAAAGGATGCTCTGGTGGGCGGTGAGGCGAATGCCGGGCTGGTAGGCGCGGCACACCTCGCGTAAGGCGGTCTTCAGCCTGAATCCCTCGCGGTCGAGGATCCGCCCGTTTTCGACGTTCAAGCCGTAGTACCAGCGCCCATCACCCTGCGGATGCCAGCCGATGTGGTCGTCGAACCCGGTCACTTGAACGCTCAGCGGTGCGGGCAACGGCCCGCCGTAGTACTCTTCCACCTTCGCTTTGAACTTCTCAAGGCCCCAGTCGAAGATCAGGTATTTCATCCTGGCCCGCTTGCGGTCGCTCCGGTCGCCGAAATCCCGCTGGACCTTGATGATGGCGGTAGCGACGTCGAGCACCTGGTCCGGGGTGACGTAGGCCATTGGCTGCGCCAGCGCCGGAAAAGTGTTCTTGTTGCTGGGGGTGACGCCGAACCCCCCCCCGACCAGGACATTGTAGCCGGCCACGTCGCCGTCACGCGTGATGGCCAGCAGTCCCAGGTCGTTCGCGTAAGCGTCGATGCAGTTGTCCTCCGCCAGCGCGATGGCCGTCTTGAATTTCCGCGGCAAGTAGCTGCTGCCGTAGATCGGTTCGATTTGGTGACCGTCGGAACCGCCGCCGAGGAGCTCTTTTTCGCCGGAGACCGGATCGGTGAGCCATACCTCGTGATAGGCCGTAGTCTGCGGGAGGAGGTGGTCCGAAACGCGCTTGGCCATCTCCTGGATCTGGTCGTGCACCCGGCTGTTCCGCAGAGGCGCCGGGCAGCACATAACGTTGCGTTCCACGTCGCCGCAGGCGCCCAACGTGGTCAACTGGATCTCGTTGATCCGCCGGATCGTCTGCTTGACGTTCTGCTTCAGCACCCCATGAAGTTGGATGTCCTGGCGATCGGTGATCCGCGCGGTGGCGTTTCCCAACTCGTCGCAAAGGTCGAGCTGCGCGAGGAATTGGCCGCTCGTCAGTTTGCCGCCCGGCACTTTGACGCGGACCATCAGCGAGTACGCCTTCCCCAGCTTCTTGCCGTCCGGCCCCTTGACGCCGCGAAGGTCCCGGTCGTCCTGCTGATACATGCCGTGGTGCTTGATCAACTGCACCGTATCCTCGGAGAAGGACGCCTCCGCGTCGGCCAATTCCTCGAGGAGGCGGCCCCGCAGGTAGTTGCTGGAAGTCTTGATCGCTTCGACCTTGCTCAGCTTCACTGGATCAGCCATGACGGTTTTCCGGTTGGGGTACGCTCGGGCGGGAGGGCGGCTTAAAGTTCACTAAGTTGACAAAAATTGTAGTAATAATTCTATCGGTAGTAGGATAAGAAGTCTAGAAGAAAACCAACGACAGGCAAGGGGAAAGGAAGATGAGCCCGCCTATTGGTTGCAATCATTCCTCCATTGGAAGTGGCACGAAGGCTTCTTGGTCTGTGACCGTAGCGAGAATTGGACGCCCTCTCTCGTTTGTTTCCTGGGGAACGGTAGTCTCCAGCGCCTCGTGCGGTTATGCTGCGAGCGGTCCGTAGTGATGCAAGCGTTTGACCGCAGGTCGAGCGGACCCTGAGCGTTCGCCGAAGACACCCGGCCCGGTGGGCTTGGGGGCCAACGAGGGTGCACCTGGCGCGTCCGCGCCGGGTAATGGTTTGCTCGGCGATTGCGGATCGGCTTGCTGACGGTCCATTGCGATCTGCTAGAATGTGGCTTTGGTTCCTCCAATCTCCACTAGATCCGGAGCTACTTGAACGTGACAGCTACGCTTCTCGACGGAAAAGCCTTGGCCAATCAACTCCGCGAAGAGGTCGCCGAGAAGGTCGCCGACTTCATCGAGAACAACGGGACCGTGCCCTGCCTGGCGGCGGTCCTGGTCGGCGATGATCCGGCCAGCGAAATCTACGTTCGCAACAAGCAGAAGGCATGCGAACGGGTTGGGATCGAGAGCCGTTTGCACCGTCTTTCCGCGCAGACGTCCCAGGACGAGTTGCTGGCGCTGATCGCAAAACTCAACAAGGACACCTCCGTCCACGGCATTCTAGTGCAACTGCCGCTCCCCAAGGGAATCCACGAGAAACGAGTTCTCGACGCGGTCCACCCGCTGAAGGACGTCGACGCATTTCATCCCGAAAACGTCGGGCGGATTGCGCAAGGCAGGCCGAGGTTTCTACCCTGCACCCCGCACGGGGTCCAGCAGTTGCTGGTGCGCAACGGCATTCCGATCGGCGGCAGCCACGTGGTGGTGATCGGCCGCAGCGAGATCGTCGGCAAGCCGATGGCCATGATGCTCGTGCAGCGGGGCGACGGCGCGGACGCCACGGTATCGATCTGCCACAGCCGGACCAGGGATCTCCCGGCGATCACCCGGCTGGCTGATATCCTGATCGTGGCGATCGGCCGGGCGAAGTTCGTGACAGGCGACATGGTCAAACCGGGGGCGGTTGTGGTCGATGTCGGGATGAATCGGACCGACGAGGGGCTATTTGGCGATGTCGACTTCGAGGCGGTCCGCGAAGTGGCGAGCCGGATCACGCCGGTCCCCGGCGGTGTCGGCCCGTTGACGATCGCGATGCTTTTGGAGAACACGTTGGAAGCCGCACGATTGCAGGCGGCGGGGGGCTAACGACGTTCGCAAGGACGAGGAGTGGGGCGGCTGGGCCGAGGCAAACTTGCCATCGCTGATCCCTCCCGAGTTGAAAGAGAAAATGCCCACAAGCGGGCACAGCCATTGAGAAAGGACACCACGATGACCGGCCATCGACCGTCGCCAAACACTGCAAGTCTCCGGATCACTCGCCGCCACATGCTCCAGATCGCCGGCCGCGACGCGTTCGGGCTGGCGATGGCCGGGTGGGTGCTCATGGAACAGGTCCGGGGAGCGGAGCCGAAGGCTGCGAGCACGCTGGATCCGCTCAACCGCTTTCCGCGGATGATGCAGGAATACTTCGTCGGCCGGGTCCGGCAGGTGGAAGAGATCGGACAGGCACGGCGCGCGGAACTGAAGACCAAGGCCGACGCGGAAGCCTACGTTGCCTTGGTGCGGGAGGAAATCCGCCAGAGTTTCGGACCGTTCCCCGAGCGCACTGAGCTCAAACCGCGGATTACCGGCACGGTCGATCGTGACGCCTATACCATCGAAAAAGTGATCTTCGAGAGCCGTCCGGATTTCCTGGTAACCGCCAACCTTTACGTTCCCAAGGGGCGCGATTTCCCCTTGCCGGGCGTGATTGGCACGTGCGGCCACTCGACGAACGGCAAGTGCGCCGAAGCCTACCAGTCGTTTGCCCAGGGGCTTGCGCGGATGGGCTACGTCGTGTTGATCTACGATCCGGTCAGCCAGGGCGAACGGTTTCAGTACCCCGACGAGAAACTCAACTCGCGGATCGGGCGGGGGGTCGCGGAGCATCTCTACGAAGGGAACCCGCAGTTCCTGGTCGATGAATTCCTGGGCGCCTGGCGAGCGTGGGACGGAGTGCGGGCCCTGGATTATCTGCTCACGCGGAAAGAGGTCGATCCCAACTGGATCGGTGTCACCGGCAACTCGGGCGGCGGAACCATGACGACGTGGCTGTGCGGCGTTGAGCAGCGGTGGGCGGCCGGGGCGCCGTCCTGCTTTGTCACCACGTTCCGCCGGAACATGGAGAACGAACTGCCGGCCGACACGGAGCAGTGCCCACCCAGGGCGCTGGCCTTGGGGCTGGACCACAGCGATTTCCTGGCCGCGCTGGCCCCCAAGCCGGTGATCATTCTCGCGAAGGAAAAGGACTACTTTGACGCCCGGGGGAGCGAGGAGGCTTACCAGCGGCTGAAGCGGCTCTACGCACTTCTGGGCGCGGAAGACAACATTGCACTGTTCGTGGGCCCCACGGAGCACGGCTACACGCAAGAGAACCGCGAGGCCATGTACCGCTGGTTCAACCGTGCCACGAAGCTTTCCGACGCGGGGAGCGAACCGCCGCTTACCATCGAGAAGGACGAGACCCTTTGGTGCACGCCGCGAGGCCAGGTCGCCGACTTGGGTTCGCGCCCGCTCTGGACGTTCACGCGCGACAAGTCGCAGGGCCTCGCCAAGAGCCGCCCGGCGATTGAAGGCGATGCACTGAAAAAGGCCGTCGCCGGAACGCTCAAGCTGCCGGCGCGCGGCGGGACGCCGGAGTATCGCATACTCCGTCCGATTTCCGGGCGGAAGTATCCCAAGCCCGGCTCCGCCACGTATGCCGTAAGCACCGAGCCCGGCGTTTTCGCGCTGGTGTACCTGCTGGCCGACAAGGCCCACGCTTCCCGGCCTCCCAGGGACAAACCGCGCGCGGTGCTCTACGTCTCCCACCACTCCAGCGACGCGGAACTGCGCGAGGAGCCGCTGGTCCGCGAGTTGTTCGAGGCGGAGCCGGATTCGGCGTTTTACACCTGCGACGTCCGCGGCATCGGCGAGTCGCGGCCGAACACCTGCGGCAAGGACACGTTTCTGCAGCCCTACGGCGCCGATTTCTTCTATGCCATCCATTCGATCATGCTCGACTCTCCCTACGTCGGCCGGAAGACGCACGACGTGCTCTGTGTGATCGACTGGCTGAAGGCCCAGGGGGTCGAGCAGGTCCATTTGGCCGGCAAAGGCTGGGGAGCTCTGCCTGCCGCGTTTGCCGCCCTGCTTTCGGACCAGGTCGCCCAGGTCACACTCAAGAACGCCCTG
>JABWBD010000395.1 GCA_013360685.1 Pirellulales bacterium | reverse complement strand
GCAACGCGCCGGCAACGAGAACCGCGATTCGCGCGATTTGCGGCCGTTGGACGGTCAAGCCGGAGCCTTTCGAGGATGGGATGCTCATCGGGTCGGATTCCCCCTATCCGGGCGGGAACGCCCACGGCGAACAGCCCGAGGGCGCACGGGAACCGCAGTCGGTCCTTCTCCCGAAAAGACGTATCGGGCTGGGATGCGGTAGGGGTTGAGTAAAATGCGCCGGCCGTATCGGTTGTGTCGCAAATCGTGAGATTAGCGGTCCGCTGAGGAATGGGGGGTGATGGCAGGGGGGGGCGGCTCTACTTAGGCGTTGGGGGGAGGTGGGCGGAATTCAGGCGTGGTTCAGGTTAGAGCATCAGTGGGTACCAGAAGTAGGTCCCGTTTGCCGAGCGGGACCTGTGGTGCAAGGTCCCGCTCGGCAAGCGGGACCTACCAGTTGTCACCCGCATCGGAACCACGCCGGAATCCATTCCGCCGGAGCGGACTGAAGTCCGCTCTACATCAATTCCTGCGTTTCGGCCGTTGGAGCGGGATTGAACGTTGAATGGCCTCGTTGGCCGGATTAGCATGGGTGGAAGAGCTCCTCACGCATGATCTGCAACTCGCCTGTTCCCCCCGGATTTCTTATGAGACGACACCGGCTTGACCTTCTTGCTCTCAGCACGCTTCTTTTCTTGTTCGGACCGGTCGGCTATGCGGTCGCACTGCCCGTGATGGACTTCACAGGGGGCATTCGTGTCAGCGGGGCGGAAGAACTCCTGCCGGTCGAGGTCTCCTGGGGAACCAGAACGAAGCGGGTCGCCTGCGGCGCGTTGCCCGGTAAGCAATCGGAAGAGGTGGTTGCGAGGGATGAATCCTGCCAGTCCATGGCGCCGATCCGGTCGAAAGTCTCCACGGCGGCCGCGAGGAACCGCGAGCATGGTCAAGAAAGTCGACAGCCGACCTTGGCCCCGCCGCGGCCAAGCGAGGTGCCCGGCGCTGGCGGTTCCGACGGGAAACCTGCCAGCTCATCCCCGCGCACCGGCAGGCCCGTGGTGATTGAGATCCGCGTCGAGGCGGAGCAGACCGGCCGGTGGCCGCAGAACGCCGGAGCGTGGGGAAATGGGGTGGTGGAGTGAGGTCGCGTCGGGGGTGATGGAATGTTGGGGTGATGGGGCTATGATCGCCACGGATCCATCGCTCCAGCACCCCATGATCCCCAGTCCCGGTCCGCGATGGCCGATCGGGGTCACCGGCAGGGGCAAGCGGCTTCGGTCATGTCCATCCGCGGGCGGTCTCTGAGCAGCGCGTGGATCGGTTCAAAGGTGGCGAGGATCGCGCGGTAGTCGGGATCGTCCTTGGAAAGGAAGATCGGCTTGCCGCAAGCCTCGGTTCCACCGGCTGCACGCGCAAGCGGGGCCAGGAGGAAGTTGTTGTTTTCCGGTTCGAGGATTCGCGTGTAGAAAGTCCGCGGGATGCCGCCCGCGTGGCACGACGCGCATCGCCGGGCCGCCACGGTCTCGAGCACGGCGTCGAGTTCCTCGGGCATCATGTGCCGGCAACCCTTGCGCTGGTAGTGGTTTGAGAGCGAGGTGTGGTAGTAGGGCACGTTGAGATCGATCCAGGCCATCACGCGACGCCGGCCGGCGCGATCCATGTCGAAACGGGGCTTGCCGTCCTTGTCCGGGTGGCCGCTGAGGACGATCTCGGCGAGCCGGCTGGCCGGCGAACCCCAGGTCTTCGGCGTCACTTTGAGGATGTTCGCTTCCTCGCCGTTGTAGGTGGAGATCCAACTCGTGTACGGGCTGGCGCCCATCAATCCGCCGTGGGAGCCGTGACGCGCGTAGTCGCGCTCGCCGAGGGTCCCCTTGCGGGCGAGGATGTCGTAGGAGACGTTGAAGAAATCGGTCTTGTCGCCGCTGAGATCGACGTCGCCGGCCATTTGCCGCGCGTTGTGGCACTCGACGCAGTATTTGTCGAGGACCGGCTGCACGATCGCCGGATAGCTGAAACCGCGGACGCCCCACTCGGGTGGATCGAGCTCTTGCGGTTCGCGGTCGAAGGCCATCGGCATGCGAGCCGTCCGCGTGGTGGATGTGTTTCGATTGGCGTGGCAGCCGGTGCAGCCTTGGACCTCGCCGGGCATGAGATGGGTGAAGCTCCGCATCCGCTGCACGGCACGCCCCTCGGCGTCCAGCGCCATGAAGTAGATCGGCAATTCGGCAGGGACCTTGAAGTTGGCCGAGCCGTCGGGTTCCACCTTGGCATAGCCCCAGACTTTCTTGGGCGAATAGGTCGCCCCGCAGGAGACCAGGGGGAACTGGAAGCCGAAGGCGGCGATGTTTCCTTCGCGCGGGGCGATGAAGGCCTGCGGCGCCCAGCGGCTTTTTTCGATTTCCTGAACCGCGCAGATCTCGCGGACCTCGCCGCGCTCGACGTAGGGCTCCAGCCCCTGGTAGACGTCCTGCAGGCAGACCGTCGCCCGAGGCTCCGGCTGGGGGGCGAGCGGGGAGGGAGCGATGACCGGCGGGACCTTGCGGGCCAGGATCGGCGTGGGGCTGTAGAAGCCGAGGCCGTCGCGGGGTCGGAGCAGGAACGCTTGTCTCGTGCCGTCGTAGTTGCGGACCATGATCGACCCGCGTTTGGAAACGAAGAAATATTCGTCGTCGATCGGGAACGGGTTTTCGTACGGCCCGCGGATCTGGTTGCCGTCGCCCTGGTCGACCGTTCCGGTGTTGACTTCGGGAGTGAGGTTGCGGATCGCCTGTTGGGCGTTGGGGCCGAAGTTGCGGTCGATGATGCCGATGGCCCCGCGGCAGGGACCGTTGTGGCTGGTGAGCACGCAGAGGAGCTTGTTGCTGCCGGGGACCGGCCGGGCTTCCATGAAGGTGGCCGGGCTGAGCACGCGGTTGCCGAAGACCGCCGAGAGGCCCGTGCCGTCCGGATTGATGCTCCAGAGGCCCTGGATGGGGATTGCCGGGCGGTCGACGTATTCCCAGCGGCTATAGAGGATGCGGCCGTCGTGGGTGACGTGGGGAGTGAAATCGTTGAGATAGTTGGCCGAGAGCCGCTTGACGTTGCCGCCGTTGCGGTCCATGCGGTAGAGGGTCGGCGAGGTGGAGACGAAACAGTAGGCGAAGGCCGGCTTGCGATCGGAGAGGAAGGCGATGTCGCCGTCGGGCAGCCAGCAGGGGTTCATGTTGTTCGACGTGCCGTCGGTCAGCGGCGTCAGGCCGGTGCCGTCGACGTTCATCCGATAGATCCGGTACATATGGCCGGGATCCGTGTCGGGCGGGAGGCTGCGGTCGAACTGGGCGCCGTACTCGCGGCCGCCCTGCTTCCAACTGAAGAGGACCTCCCGGCCGTCGTAGGACAGGTCGCAATCGAGAATCTGTCCGCCGGGCGAGGCCACCAGCTCCTTCAGTTCGCCGCCGCCGGGCCCCGGAGTGAACCGGTAGAGCCCGCCGCCCGGCCGGAAACCCTCGACGTGGTAGGTGTAGACGTGCGACGGGTTGAGCTCGTGGCGCTGGATGACGAGCATGCCATCGGCCTTCGGCATCCAGTCCGGACACTCCACGTCGGCCGGGTCGAACTCGGCGAAATAGCCGCCGGGCGGGCTGGTGGAAAACGCCATGATCTCGGAAGCCCCGGGATTCGCGCCGCCGTATGAGCTGAGGAACTTGAGCGTAACCTGCTTGACCGCCGTCTTCGGCAACTTGACGCGTTGCGGGCCGTGGATCATCTCGAAGGCGCCTTGGGCGGCCGGCGTGGTACCGCCGTCCAGATAGACTTCGTAATCCTTCCAGCACTCGTGGGCCGACCAGCCGGTGCGGCCAAAGTAGACCAGCTCGGCGATCTGGACCGGCTCCGACCACTGGAGCGTGAAATCGGCCTTGCCTCCGGAGGCTTTCCCGGGAACACACCAGGCCCGGCCGATGTCATCGCGTGCGTCGCACTCGGGAATGTCGCCGTCGACGGCGAAACGCGGCGCATAGCGATCGCTGTACTCGAGGCTGGCGGAAACTTTGGCCTTCCGGGCGAGGTTCTCCGGCCTGGTCTCCGCGGCAGGGGCGGAGACACCGAGACTCACCAGCAGGAACGCTGCAATGCCGAGGGCCTTCATGGCGGGCTCCTGTGCTATTTTGGATTTTCGATTTTGGATTTTGGATTTCCGATATTGGACTTGGCTGCGGCAGGATCATTGTCCAGGGGCGGAAATGGAAAGATCCGGCTGGGCGTGCGGGCATGGTCCAGGAGTTTGCGGAGCTGATCGACGATCTCGGGGCGATGGGCGGCGAGGTCGCGCGATTCGCCGATGTCGTCTTTGAGGTTGTACAGTTCGATCTTGAGCGGATCGGGATTGTTGCGGCGGAACATGTTCTGGCGGACGGCTTTCCAGTCGCCCATGCGGAGCGCCTGCTGGCCGCCGTAGGCCGGGAACTCCCAGTAGAGATACTCTCGCTGCTTCTGCTCGTCAGGGCGGCCGAGGAGCGTGGGAGCGAAGCTGACGCCGTCGATGCCGTCGGGCGGGACGGCGCCGGTGAGTTCGGCGATTGTCGGCATGACGTCCCAGAACGCGGAGATGTGGTCTGTAACCGTGCCCGGCTTGATCTTGCCGGGCCAGCGAGCGATCATCGGAACGCGAATGCCGCCTTCGTAGAGACTGCCCTTGAGCCCGCGCAGGGGACCGACGCTCTCGAAAAACTCGAAATCGACCTCCTTTTCCAGGTGGGTCGTCCCGTTGTCCGACGAAAACATCACCAGCGTATTCTCGTCCAAGCCGAGCTCCTGGAGGACCGCCAGGATGCGGGCGACGTCTTGATCCAGCCGGCTGATCATGGCGGCATAGGCGGCGCGGGGCGTCTGGTGCGGAGTGTAGCCGCCAGGACCGGTAAATGGCGTTTCCTCCCACTTGCCCAGATAGGGCTTCAATTCCTCGTCGGGGACGTGGAGCGCGAGGTGCGGGATGGTGGTGGGGAAGTAGAGAAAGAACGGCCGGTCCTTGTTTTCGCGAATGAAGCCGAGGGCGGCGTCGATGATCCGGTCGGCCGAATAGTCCTTGCCCTTGTAGGGGGCGTAGGAGGACGGATCCTTGGGATCGGCGCCGGGCGGAAGCTGAGCGTGGCCTGGGATGGGCGGGTCGTTGTCGAGTTTCACCTTCGCGCCGTTGCGCCAGAGGTGAGCGGGATAGAAGCTGTGGGCGTGGGCCTGACAGTTGTAGCCGAAGAAGAGGTCGAAACCCTGGCGGTTCGGGTCGCCCGCGGTGCCGAACTGGCCGAGGCCCCACTTGCCGGCGGCCCCCGTGGCATAGCCCTTGGCTTTGAGCATTTCGGCGAGGGTCACCTCGGCGTCGGGGATGGGCTCCTGGCCGGGGAAATCGAAGTCGTAGCGGCGTTTGAGTTCCTCGGGGAGCTTTGCCTGGGCGTTGTTGCGGATGTAGGCATGGCCCGGATGTTTGCCGGTCATGAGCACACACCGCGACGGGGCGCAGACGGCGTTGCCGCAGTAGTGTTGCGTGAACCGAATTCCTTCCGCGGCCATGCGGTCGAGGTTGGGGGTCTTGATCTTCTGCTGGCCGTAACAGCCCAGCTCGGCGTAGCCGAGATCGTCGGCAAGTATAAGTACTATGTTTGGTACACTCGTAGATTCGGCAGATTTGCCGTAATTCGCAGCGCCTATTGACACACCTGCCGTGACGGCGGTAAGTATAAATGTAGTAATTCTGTGTAGTAATTGGCCTAGTAAATGAGCAGGGGCGGCTTCCACCTGGGAATTGCGGTCCATGACGACACCTCTGGTTCTGGACGGATTGATGCACGGCTGGCCCGCAACTGGGCCTCGCCCCAGTATCGTTGCCTCATGACCGGAGGTCAATCAACCGCCGTCGTTCGCGGGTTCAGATGCAAAGGAGAGAATGGGCGTGGGAAAAAAACGAAAGCAGCGCCGACAGCCGCACGGCTCTGCTTGGCATTGGAAACAGACGGACTGCTGGTACTACACACAGCCCGGCACGAAGAAGCGCGTTGCCCTGTTCGACGAGGACGGCCAGCGTATCCGTGGCAAGGACAACCAAGAAGCCGCCGAGTTGGCGTTGGCACGGGAGAAGCTGTCCTGGGAAGAGAACTCATTAGGAACGAGTGCTGGTGGTGGAGAGTGGCTGGTCGCGAGGGTCTGCTCCGAGTACATCCAGTATTGTGAACGGGGGCTTTCCAAAGGCGCGATCAGCAAGAGCCACCGCGATAACTCGGTCAACTGGCTCAACGACCTGTGCGCCTACTGCGGGGCCTTGCCGGTCGCGCATTTGAAGAAGGGCCACATCCAGCAGTGGCTGGAGAGCCACACGAACTGGCGCAGCTCGGAAACGCACCGTGGCGTGATCGCGATCGTCTTGGCCGCTTTCAACCGGGCCGAGGAGATGTACGGAGTCGTGAATCCTCTGAAGGGGCTGAAGAAGCCCCGGCCGAAACCGCGACTTCATTCCTTTGGCGCGGAGGATGAGAAGGCGCTCTACGGCGCCACGGAGCCGCGCTTTGGCAACTTCCTGTTCGCGGCGATCCACACCGGATTGCGTCCGTTCTGCGAGTTGGCCAAGATCACGGCCGATCAGGTGGAAGAAAGCCAGCGGGGAATGATGTGGAGAGTGTTCTCCACGAAGACCAAGAAGACCCGCAAGATCCCGGTGCGGTCCGAAGTGGCCGAGCTGACTCGCAAACTGATGAAAACGGCGCCGAGAGGCTCGGGGATTCCGCTGTTCCGGAACACCCGGGGCAAGCCCTGGAAGCGGATGACAGGCGTGGTTCGCTTCCTCGCGCTCAAGAAGAAGCTGGGCTGGGAAAAAGACCCGGTGAAGACCCATTACTCCTGCTACACCTGCCGCCACACCTTTGCGCATCGCATGTTGTCCGGCTACTGGACGGACGGGGTGGGCTGCTCGATCGAGACGCTGGCGGAGCTGATTGGCGACACGCCCAAGGTGGCTTTCGATCACTATGGCAGGGAATGGGGGCAGCACTATCAAGATCCGTTGTGGACGGCGATTGGAGTAGGTGGCAACTCGTCGACTGGGTTCTCAGGCCCGCAGGTTCAGCCGAAAGCAACGAAGGGTGCGGGGCAGAAGTCGAAGAAGGTCTCGGTCGCGCGGAAGCGTCCGGGAACCAAGAAACTCGCCCGGCCGCGGGGGCGGTCCTCGCGTTGACCTTACAGGTCGTCGGTTAGGCCAATCCCGGTTGCCGGTGTTCTACGGAGGTACGGAAGATGGGCAAAGCCAAAGCAACGGCGCGTCGACAGCCTCGCGGTGTGCAAAACTTCCGTGGGCCGGAATTGGGGGGCTGCGAGGGACCGCAGTGAGTATGGCGCAAGGGCGGGAACGACATGGGATCGGCGTCGGTTTCGCCTGCGGCGGTCAACGGCGACGGTGCAGCCGCTGAAATGGGCGCGCGGCGTGGCGCACATGGCCGCCCTCGCCGGGCCAGGAACGCCGTTCTCGGCACGCCCCCGCACTGCCGGCCGTTCGTCGCAGGGACAACTCGTGTCAGCCGGTGCGACAGCGGGGCGGAC
>JABWBD010000394.1 GCA_013360685.1 Pirellulales bacterium | reverse complement strand
GTCGGCAATTGCCGACCTCGAACAAGTTGAAGACGTTCCGAACACCTTCATCCTAATGAGAAACCATCGAAGGTGGCAAGGCGTGCTGGATGATTTTCGTCTTTGGCCGGAACAAAAGAAATGTTTGCCGAAAATCAGGCTTGACAAATTAGTCCCAACGCGATAGCAGACGCGAGGGTGGGACGCCGCGGCGGCCGATTCATCTTGACCAACCGCTCCAACGCGCCGGACGCTCGAAGCTTGTGGAATGCCACGGGCGCCACGCCGACGGTGGAATTGACCCCATTCACCGGACCGCGACTCGGACCCGCTCTTGTCTTGCATCAGTTTTCCGCGTCGTTCTGGGCAAGAAGCACCCCGGGTTGGGTGGATGCGACAAGACCCAATGACCGCCTGTAAGGTGGTTTCGCCGAACAAGCAGTGGTGTGGCGAGCCAACACATCGGGCGTGTCTCGGTTCTTTCCGAGGGGCCGGCAAGAGATCACTTACCTGGAACCTGCCTTTCCGGAATGCCGCGACACTCCGGAAAGGTCATTCAGCAAGGTGTCTTTGGGCGGCGCCGGCGTACGCTTGCCCCCTTTGGCTGCGAGCGTACGGGCCGACTCTGCATGAACTGCCGTCATTTTTCGGCAAGCGGAGTCTTCTTTTCCGTGATGACCGGGCACTGCGGCGCCATCTCTGCGTTGATCTGGATGTATTCCTTCCATTCCTCCGGAACATTCTCGTCGAGGAAAATCGCTTCCACAGGACATTCCGGGACGCACGCCTCGCAGTCGATGCACTCATCCGGGTGGATATAGAGCATCTTCTCGCCCTCGTAGAAGCATTCCACGGGGCAGACCACGACGCAGTCGGTGTACTTGCAGTCGTAACAGGGTTTGCAGACGACATGGGTCATGAAGCGAATCTCCCTTGGGACAGCGTCGGTCGGCCAAGCCTGGTAAACTGGGAACCTTTTTCAACTCCTTAACGTCCAAGGACTTGGACGTTGGATGCCTGCTTGAGTTTGAACGAAATCTTATTGGGGGTATACGGCAGCGTCAAGGTCAATGGCCAAATCAGGGGGGCTTTTCGCGGTAGTCAACCTTGCTTCGCTAGTCGATCGCATTTACAATCAATGGAGGCCCCGATGCGGCCAGTTCCGCCCATCCTGGCGGGGATTCAGTCGGGGCCGCTGGGCACAGATCCATGCGGGCCCTGTAGGGGCGGCAAGGGAAAGCGGGTTGGGCTTCTGCGGGATGGTAGAACCGTTCCCGGCCAGTCTCGGCGGTCGAGTAGCCTTTTTCAAGTGGATTGGCCAGAACCAGCTTTCGCCGATTCCAAGAGGACTAGCTCCGTGGCACTGTCGGAAATCGACCGGAACTTGCTCGAACGCTGCCTGGAACGTAAACCGCGGGCGTGGGAGGATTTCGTCGACCGGTTCATGGGGCTGGTGATCCACGTGATCAACCACACTGCCCAGGCCCGAAGCATCCGCATCACCCCCGAGGACCGAGACGATTTCTGCGCCGAGGTATTCCTGGCTATCGTCAAGGACGATTTCGCCGTCTTGCGGCATTTCCGCGGCCAGAGCAGCCTGGCTACCTATCTCACCGTGGTGGCTCGCCGCGTCGTGGTCAAAGCGTTGCTCCAGCTCAAGGACGCTTCTCAACTTGGCCCAGCAGCGACCCAATACGTTGCCGATTTCCGCGGGGTCCATGAGGAACGGATCGGCAATCACGAGGAAGTTGAGCGGCTGTTGTCCGAATTGCAGGAGACGGAAAAGGCCGTGGTCCGCATGTACCACCTGGAAGGAAAATCCTACCAGGAGATCGGCCAGGCCGTCGGCATGTCGGAAAACAGCATTGGCCCCATCCTCAGCCGCGCCCGCGGCAAGATGCGCCGCATGGACGTGAACCAGACGACCGGCTGAACGCCGACGTCCGGGCGCTTCCGTTGTGCTCATGGGAACCGAGTGCGGGGACGCTTTGCGCAATGGTTCCCATGCTTTGCGTGGGAACCCGGTGCCGGGACGCTTTGCGTCTCTCGGGATTCCGGGAAGACGACGCGAAGCGTCGAAGATAGCTCGTTCCCACGCGAAGCGTGAGAACGAGGCGCGGAGTGAGGTTCCACGCTATGTTGCGGAGTGGGGCGCTGCGCCGGCGGAGCTTGCCCGCAGGAGAGTCTCGGTCCACTGCCGACCCTGGTACTGCAAGGTAACTTGCGGCGGGTCCACGGCAATCACTGCGATTCCGTGCTGTTCTTGGCCTTCGCGGAGACACACGATGCTGCCGTTGATTTCCAGAACGGCGCAGCGGCCTTCAAAATCGACGAACCCCTTGAGCGCGACCTCGGCACCGCCAACCTGCCGAACCGTCTTGGCTGCGATCGTCTGGTCGGGCGGAACAAAGAGCTCTTGGCGCTGGGGAAACGGCGGCGCGAAGTCGGGTGACCGCCGCCACACATCGGGCGCCGGCCTGGCGGGTGATCCCGTCGCAACGGCCGCCGCAACTTCCGAGTCGGTTGGCCTCTGGGACGAAGCTTCCCTCGCCGCCTCGCTCGCGGGATGGCTGCCGGAGGAGCCGAAGACGGTGAGAAGAATCCCGCCTGCCGCGACCAGGCCGGTCCAGCCGCACTTGGCCGTCACATTCCGCAACGCCGCGCGGCCTTGCGGCTTCGACCGACCCGGGTTCATCGGATTATCGCGAGGCTGCGTCATGGCGTGATCAAGTGTACGCGGGTGTTGCGCCCGTGGCCCCCGGGGCCGATCCGGACGTAAGGACTGCTTCCCTGGTCAAGTCTAGCTCATTGGTTCTCGTGCCTGCTCACATACCCCGAAGGATGCGAACCGATTCCCGGCTGTTCCGTTGTCAGGTGTAGGACGGCCTTCCCAGGCCGTCAAGATCGTGGCAAGAGACGGCCTGGGAAGGCCGTCCTACAGAAAACGCCAAGGCCCGCACCGACAAACAGAAGGGCACGGCTCCTGCTCGCTCACCCGCTAGCGGAGGGGGGTCTTGCTCCCCGGGGAGCTTTGCGACGAGGCGACTTCCACCTCGGATTCCATGGGCACTCGCGGCAATCGAACAACAGCGACGCCGGCACGCGGCCCGATCGCAGCAGGCGACCACGTGGTACCCGTGGCAAGCAAGACTTTTTCATCCCCGTTTTGGTTGAGGCCCAACGGTGAGGCCGGTTGCGGAGCGGATCCCGTTTCGGGCTGGGATGGTTCCGGAGAAGCTGCGGGCGTGGGGAGCCATTCGGGCTGGGGAGGACAAACTGGGGCGGGGCCGGAGTCGCTCGGGCACTCCACGGCAGGAAGAGCCCGTGAGTGGCACGGAACGGAACGGCAGGGCATGGAGTGGCAGGGCATTTGGCAGTGAGGGATCTGCTCCAGCAAGTCGTCGGTGCACGTGCTGGCGGCATGCTCGCGCAGACTGGGAACCGTCGAGGGAAGGACGATCTCGGGCCGGATGAAGACCAGCAACTCGCTTTCGCGGACCTCCGTCTTGCGGCTGCGGAACAGCGCGCCGATGAACTTGATGTCTTTCAAAAACGGGATCCCGGTCTCGTGGTTCAAGTCTTCCCGTTGCCGCAAGCCGCCGATCACAAACGTCTGGCCGTGGGCGACTCGCACCATGGTCTTGGCTTCGCGCCGATCGATGATCGGCTGCGGCTGGTCGCCGGGCGTGTAGCCGGTAAGGCGGCTGAAACTGGGTGTGACGAGCATCTGGATCGTACCGTCGCTGGCGATCTGCGGAGTCACCTCCAGTTTCACGCCCGCTTCACGGAACGCCGTGGTGCCGATATCGCCCCCTTGTTGGGTCTGAGTGAGCTGCTGGTAGGGAATCTCGGTAACGATGGCGATGGTCGCCGGCTCGTTTTCCAGCACGGTCACATTCGGATTGGCCAAGAGGCGAGAATCGGATGCCTCCTGGAGGGCCTGCACGACCGCAGTCAAGTCGAGGTTGCGGCTGAGATTCGCGATGGTCAACACACCGCTGACGCTGCCCGGCACCGCCGCGATCTGGGTCACCGTGTTCAGGTCCACCGCCGTCCCCGGCTTGCCGGATGCGTCCAGGTTGAATTTGAGCAGTTGGTGCCAGTTGATCCCGAGTTCCTCCATATCCTTCAGTCCGACGTCGTAGATCAGGGCGGTGATTCGGACCTGCGGACGCGCCACGTCGAGTTGTTCAATGACTTTGCGGGCCAATTCCAGGTGGAAGGGCAGGTCGGCAACGACAAGGCGGTTTTCCGTGGCAACGGCCGCCACTTTGCCGTTCGGGCTGAGGACCGCCTGGATGCTGTCTTTGAGCGTGATTGCCGTGGCGTACTGGGGCTTGAACTGAGCGACTTGGATCGCCTCGGTCGCTGCCGCTCCAACCGGCCCTCGCGCGGACGCCGCCGCAGTATCCATGGCTTCGACAAACCGCCGAATGGCAGCAACCTGCTCGGGGAAGTCGACGACGAGCAGGACCTTTGCCGATTCGATCGCCTGGGTTTTTCCCCGCGGCGAATTCAGCAGTCGCACGCTTTCCAGGCAGTCCGTCGGATTGGCATGGCGCAGGGGGATCGCGGCCGTCTGGAACATCGCGTGCCAATTGCCGAGGTCCTCGATCTTCAGGACGACCAGGCTCGTGCCGACGGGCCGATAACTGTAGCCGTTGGAGAGCAGGACTGTATCGAGGATCTCGCTGAGCGGGGCATCCTGGAACGTGGCGGTGATCCGGCCGTCGACCGGAACGCCGACGATTACGTTGACGCCCCAGATCTCGCTGATCCGCAGCAGTGATTCGCCCAGCGGAGCGTCGTGAAGCGTAAGGCTTCCCTTTTGCGCAAGCTTTTCCGTCAGGCCGGCGCCCAGCGGGGCAACGCCTGTGCGGATATCCTGGGCCGGAGCAAGGACCGTGCAAGCCAGAAGGACCGCGCCGGCGGCGCAAGCCCAGCGCAGCGCCGCAATCGGCCGCGCCCTCGTCTCGCGTCCATGCTGAAAACCGACGCTCGCCACTCGCATCCTCCGTGACATGCTCTGGGCGGCAACTCAGCTCGCCGCGGGCTTCTCTCCTTCGATCAGGTCGTATAAGAGCATGTCGAGTTCCAACGTCACTTCCTGCCCGGTCGGATTCAGCGGCTGGATCGAGAACTCTTCGACCTGGACCAACGTCTCCAACTCGGCTAGTTTTCCGAGAAACTCCTTCACGCCGGACAATTTGCCCAGAAGACTCACCGCCATCGGCTGCACTCGGAGCACATGAGCGCCCCCGGCCGGGCCCAACGCGCCCTCGCCCGGATGCCACGGACGCCGCGTCACCTCGCCGACATTCACACGCCGGATCTGGCAGCCCGTATTGCGCGCCATTTCCACGACTTTCCCGCGGAAAAGATGAAGGCCCTCCGGCGTTACCACCCGCCCCTCCCACTGAGTGGTAATCGCCTGCTTGGTCTTCGCCTCCCTCTGGAGCTCATCGATTCGGCCGATCACGTTTCGAATCCGGTCCAATTCCCCGGAAAATTCGGATCTGCGGTGCAGCAGACCACGGTATTCATCGGCGGCCGGCAGTATCACCGCCAGCCCTAACCCGAAAGTTAGGATTATGACGACCAACCGGCGCCACCGGCTAACCAGATAATGCCTAAGAAGGCTTTCCATCGCCATTCTCCGTTTTTTCTGCATGGGGGGATTTGCCGCTAAGCTCAAACCTTACGTCAAAGCGGCTTGCCGGCCCGGTGGGGAGGCTCTGCGGTTGCATCCCCTCCAATTGGACGGCAACGAACCCCGGTACCGCACTCAACCAGCGGACCGACTCATAGGCGCCCTCATCGCCGTAGCTGGTGCCGCTAAACATCACGCGGCCGGGCGCTGCGGCTTCCAGCCGATTGAGCCACACGCTTTCCGGAAGACAGCCCGCGACGGTCGAAATGACTTCGCCCCAGTGCGGGGCGACGATCTCGTTCTCAATCGCTTGCAGGCAGCGGACCCTCTTTTCGGAGACCGCGATCTGGCGACGATATTCGGCAACCTGATCATAGGTCGCTCCCAAGGCTTCGATTTCCTGGACCACCGTCCGGAGGCGGATCTTTTCCACCCCGTTCAGCCCGACAAGAAGCGCGGCGACCAGCAGGGCTGCGGCCACGGGCCAACTGCTCCGCAACAAGGCCGGCAGCAGCGGCTCCCGGCGTTCCGCGCGGATCTGTTCCAGGAAATTGGGCGTCGGACACGACTCTTCTTCCGAAGCGGCCGCCAGACAACTCCCCAAAGCCGGACAGACCTCCGAGTCGATGAGCTGAGATTCGGATTGCCAGCCCGGTTCCAATGAGGCGGGATCCAACGGTTCCGGAATGAGCTTGCCATCCTTCCGGAATGCGTCGCACGCCGCGGCGACCGATTCGGCCCTGCCGGTCAGGTAGATGCGGCTCAATGCCTCCGCTCCCATGGGTTGCCCCAACTGGACACAGCAGCGCTGGCAATAGCGCCGCAGCCGGTTCAGGTGTCCGCAGACCAGGTCGGCGGCATCGCGATCCTGGCGACCGGCGGGGCGATAGTCCAAGAACAGGCGGCCGCCGAAAGAGACTCCCAGTTCCAGCCCGTCGGCCGTCAGGTTGCCGATCAATTGCGGAGCCTCCGTGTCAAAGCCGCGATGGCCGAGGATCCTGCTGAGCGCAACCATCGTCGGCTCGATCGACAGGACTTCCAACCCGGCAGCGGCTGCCCCGGCCAGAAGGATTTCGATGGTTTTCCGGCTGGCAACAGCCAGCAGCCCGTGATCGTGACGGGCGTCGAGCGGTTGGACCGTTTCCGCCAGCGCCTTGCGGCCCTGGCCGAGCGTCAGATAGAGCGAACTGCGAGCGCGCAGTTCTCCCAACTCGCGGTGGACGTGGTCCCTGGCCCCACTGACGACGCGAGTGGTGCAGTAGTAGCGGCTGAGCGCGAGGCGAACACCGGTCCCGCGGAGTTTCTCCTCCTCCGCCAGTTTTGTCAGGGCCGAAGCAAACTCGCGTTGCCCGGCCTCGCCGGCCAGCGATAGCGATTCGCTCCGCCAGGTAATCGAGCGACTGCGGAGCCGCGCGGGTCCGCCCGGCTGGTTGCGGTCGACCGCCACCAGGTGCAGTTGGCTGCGGGTGACTTCGAGGGCAACCAATGGTCGAGCCGTTTTGCTGCGTTTGCCGGCCATATTGAATCAACCTCCGAGCTCCACGGTGAGCTCCAGCTTCCGGGTAACGCCGCCGGCCGTACCGTTGCCGGTGACGACCACCGTGCCGGCGGCGCCGTCCACCACGGTCGCCAAGTAGCTGTTTCCGCTGCCGACCGGGAATTCCGTGTTGGGGACCCCGGCGCGCCAGGCCGTGTCGGCCTCCAGTTCTGCCAGCGCGTGGTACACAGCCGCGCCGGCAAGGTAACTCGCCCGTTCGTAGTTCGTCGTATGCCGCAGGGCGGTCATTTCCAGGGTCATGCTGTCGACGACCGCCACCACCACCGCGGCCGTCATCGCCATGACGAAGATGCAGACCAGAAGCGCGGCGCCGCGGCGCAAAGTAGCAGGCACACTCTGTGTGCCGTCCGCGCGGTGATTCCATT
>JABWBD010000393.1 GCA_013360685.1 Pirellulales bacterium | reverse complement strand
GGCCACTCCCCGCGCCGACGCCACCCTCCGCCGATTCGCGTCGCCCTGCGCCGGCGGCCAATCTGCTGAAATTGACGGCGTTCTGAATGCCGTTCCCACTTGCAAGCGGTGTATCGATCAGATTGCTTGAATCGTCCGCGCTCATTTGAAAGGCCACCCGCATATCGAACTCGCGAAGCACACCGCGCGCGAGAGTGCGATCCAGGTTGTTCCAACTATATCGCACCACACCAGCGTATGGACTCCAAGCTCAGGACCCTCCCGCAGAATCGTCTGGAACTCGTCCGACAACGTCGGCATCGGTTCCTCCCCATCGTCGCCATAGTATCCTCCCTGGTCATCCTGACGCAGATCCCGCGCTCACTGCAGCCCGTAGAGGAATAGATACACAGCGTCCCTCGGCGCCGCCTCGGCGTCCTCGATTCGTTCTCTCACGTCAGCCGCTACCTTGCGGATGATGCCTTCCAGCTCTCGTCTACCACCCGCCTGTGCGCAATGCGGCAACCTGCCAGACTCCTCGTCGTCTAACCACGTCACCTGGAAAGCAAGATTTCCTTCTACCAGGCCGTTCGCGTTGTTGTAGATCGCGTCATTGGGACGGGTGAGAAGTCGAGCCGCCGAGTTTTCGTCGCTCAGGATCAGCCGCGAATCGGAATCGCTGCACTGAAGCGCAATCCGTATCGCCATCTGGTCGATCGTGCTTCGGGCCAGTGAATACGCCCCGGCAAGGGTCTGCGTGCCTCCTCCCCAGAAAAATCCGCAAAGAAACTGGCTGAAATCGGGCCACCTCTTCTGCTCGTTAATCACCAGCCGCGGCACCTTCGTGTCGAGACGGACCGGCATGGATTCCCCAAGCCCCGCCCCAATCAGCGCGGATTCTTCAGCCCTGCCCTGCTTTGATTGCCGCCGGAGCCTTCGCCGAGCAACGGCCACAGGACCGCCCTTCATCAAAGCCTTCTCCCACCGTCGACTGTCCTTCTGGTTGAACGATTGGCGACCGAAACGGTATAATTGATTCACTGCTGCGACCGCATTTCCCCCGGAGTCATGGCGATGACACCTCAACAACTCGCAGATCGCGTAACGCGTCTCGAAGCGGAGTTCATCGAGCTTCGCGCGGAGGTCCATTCCTCCCGAAAAAGCAGCGGCATGGATTGGCGCCGCGCGGTCGAGCAGTATGCTGGAGACGAAGACTTGTTGAACGTCTTCCGGGACGCCATGAAACTGCGGGAGGCCGACCGGAAGCGGACTCAGCAGAAGTGATCGAGGGGACGGGCCGCGGTGATGATTGTCCTGGACACAGACCATTTGTCAGTACTGCTGGAGCCAAGAAGCCCTCTCCAGTCGCACGTTATGGCGCGGCTGGAATCCGCCGCCGACGTTCCCGCGATTCCTGTGATTAGCGTCGAGGAACAGGAAGACTGGATCCACACCTGAGCTCGCCACTCGCGGCCTCCACCCAGGTTTTTTCAACGCCCCTCCACCGGCTGATATAGAACTTACGTTCCGCACCCACGCTCCAACCCCATGTCCCCCTGCCACTTACATCCCAGCGTCTCGTCCGACTTCTTTTCGCAACGCTTCGAGATTGTCGCAAAACCCCGCCACTCCTGGCTCCGTCAGACCGCAAGCCGAAGGCCCATCCGGTCCCGCCGCTAGCCCGGATCATTCGCGGCCCGCCTCGCCGTGTCGGCCGCATGCATTTCTCAACATCCGTGTGTCTCAATCCGTGTGCGCTCCTTCTGTCCCCGCACGTGAGCAGGACTTTTCCTTTCTCGTCCTACGTCCTCCTTCTGGTCCCGCCTTCATTACTCCGGGCATTCCTTCCCTGGACAACTTTTCTTGAAATTCCGTCTCACGACCCAAGAATTTGCTTGCAATTGTGCCACCTCTTATGATATACATACGTCCAGACAGACCTGTCTCGACCGCAGCCTCGCGAAAAACCGGCTCGCCAAGAGAAAATTACCGTGACCCGCGCACACCACACCGCCATGGCGCGGAAAAACAATGCGATTCCCAGTCCGCACGCGTGCTACGTCGCAAGATTCCGGAAGAAACGGCCGGCGAACTCTGCCTGGGACTGGGTGTGCAATCCAATTCTGCAACGCCGCGCTGCCTGGTGGCGCCAACTTGCCCAAATCTGCAAAGCCCCATCTCTTGCTCCCCAAGACAATCACGGCGAGACGCTCTGCCCGAGATTTTGCACCACCGACGAAGCGCGTTGCGAAATTCCGATCGTCTTCCACTCCTCAAACCGGACAATCGCGACGTTGTCCGCCAAATCAAAAAGACTCAAACCCGCCAAACCTCCGTGCTCCATGGCGCACGCATCATGCCCCAAACACCGCCCGCCGACCTCATCCGCTACCGCTGAAATTGGAAAACGGCCAGTTTGTCCGCCAATACCCCGAACCGATGCAACACTCGACCCAAGAGAGTGGATCCACTTACGTCAAACGGTCTCTACGCAACCTATTCGCACCCAACCACTTACGGCGCAGCGCCTCGCCGTAACTCATGCAACACCAGTTCCAGGCTGTTGCGTGGACCACGATCCTGCAAATGACCAATGACCAACGTGTGTTGACACCTCATCGAGGAGCCTGATCTTTGGCAATTCGATTTGCGCCAGCCCCCTGCTGCAACCGGCGGCAGGGGGTTCGTGGAAAGAGAACCAGATTGTGTGGCTCCCACCCTGGACTTTCGACTCTCCGCTGTGTCTGCCATCGCGGCCCCCCTCCGCGTGCGGTCGAATTCCGCGACCCGCCATCGTCTTCACTCGAAGCGCATCCTCAGCCGCGCAGTGCGGCGCATTCACGCGCTCCAATACGGCCAATCGCAGCTCCAAATGACAATGCCCTGGCCAGTTCCCATTCGGCGGAACAAGAACCGTACCCAGGCTCGCCGGTTGAACCGCACTCTTTTCACCCACCCACTCCCGACCCCTTCGCCTTGCACCGCAAAAAGCCTCCGCCCCGCTCCAACGACGTCGGCCAGAGCTCTGGCACTTTTTCATTCGCCGTTCCTGACCAGCAGCCCGACTGCTCGCCCTCAGACGCCCGTTACGCCGTCACCTGACTTGATCGTAGCAGCCGGGCTGCTCGTAATCCGCGTCGTGTGCGTACCAAGAGGCGGTCCCATGCCGGGGAACTGCGGAATTTTGGCAGTAACATTTGTCACAATTCGCTCTGCTCCGTAAGATGATCCTGGATCATCGTGCTTTCCGCCCACGGCTCGCCGGCTCCGCCAGGTACACGAGCCGCCCTCCACCTCCCGGACAGGACGAGCCCACCATGCCACCCGCCATCGATCATCGGCTCCTCCCAGCAGTTGTTTTCGTTTTCCTGGCAACCACGGCGAGCGTGGTTGTTCCAGCTACTTATGCCGCCGACCGCCCGGTCGACTACGCGCGCCAGATCAAGCCGCTCCTGTCCGACCGTTGCTACGCTTGTCACGGCCCCGATTCCGGCAAGCGGCAGGCCGACCTGCGGCTGGACGTACGCAAGATCGCCGTCGAGTCCGTGATCAAACCGGGCGACGCGGACGGCAGCTACCTGGTCGAGCGGATCGCCGCGGAAGATCCCGCTGACCGCATGCCGCCTGCCCAGAGCAATAAACCGCCGTTGACCAAAGAGGAAATCGAACTCGTCCGCCGCTGGATCAACGAGGGGGCGAAGTTCGACGAGCACTGGGCGTACGTCCCGCCCAAGCGTCCGCCGGTTCCCGAAGTCAAAGACACCGCATGGCCGAAAAACGGCATCGACCGCTTCGTCGCGGCCGGTCAACAGGCCCAGGGCCTTTCGCCGTCGCCCGAAGCCGACCGCCGCACGCTCATCCGCCGCCTGTCGTTGGATCTCCTCGGGCTGCCGCCTGCGCCGGAGGAGGCCGACGCCTTCGCGGCGGACTCCGCGGCCGACGCCTACGACAAGCTCGTGGAGCGGCTCCTGGCCTCGCCCCACTTCGGCGAACGGATGGCCGTCTATTGGCTGGACGTCGCTCGCTACGCCGACACGGGCGGCTACCACAGCGACAACCATCGCGACGTCTGGCTCTACCGCGACTTCGTGATCCGGGCGTTCAACGAGAACGAACCGTTCGATCAATTCATCACCGAACAACTGGCCGGCGACCTGCTGCCGGGCGCGACCCGCTGGCAGAGAATTGCTTCCGGCTACAACCGCCTTCTGCAGACCACCGAAGAGGGAGGCGCTCAACCAAAGGAATACCAGGCGAAGTACGATGCCGATCGCGTGCGGAACACGAGCGCTGCCTTCCTGGGAGCGACTATGGCTTGTGCCGAGTGCCACAACCATAAGTTCGATCCCTACACCATGAGGGATTTCTATAGCTTCGCCGCTTTTTTCGCCGACATCCAGGAGAAATCCGTGGGCCGCCAGGACCAGACCCGACTGCCCACTCCGGAACAAGAGGCCCAATTGGCGAAACTCGATTCCGAGATCGCCGCCGTCCGCAAAGGGCTCGACGCGCAGACGCCGGAACTCGATGCCGCACAGGCCCGCTGGGAACAGTCGCTCCAGCAGCGGCGGATCGAGTGGGCGGTGCTGAAACCTGCCGACGCGAAATCGTCCGGCGGTGCGGTCCTGGAAGTCCTCGAAGACGGCACGATCGCGGTGAAAGGTCCAACGCCGGAGAAGGACGTCTACACGGTCACGTTTGTGGATACCACCGCCGGCGTTACCGGGCTGCGCCTGGAAGCGATCCCCGAGGCGTCGCTGGCAAACCAGGGCCCGGGACGCGCGGCCAACGGCAACTTCGTGCTCAACGAGGTCGAACTATCGATCGATGGCAAGAAAGTCCCGCTTACCAATGCAACGGCGACGCATTCGCAGGAAGGCTATGCGGTAGCCGGCGCGATCGACGGAAAACCCGAGACCGGATGGGCCATCCTGCCCAAGACCGGCAACGCCAGCCACGCGGTCTTTGAAACGGCCTCGGACCTGGAGGCCGGGCGGACCCTCGTGCTTACCTTGCGGCACGACTATGGCTCCGCCCATACGCTCGGCCGGTTCCGGTTGTCGGCGACGACCGCCGTCCGGCCGGTGCACGCGGAAGGCGCGGATAGCTTGCCACAGGAGCTCACCGCCGCCCTGGCGATCGCACCCGACCAGCGGAACCCGCAGCAGAAAGATGCCCTGGCCGCCTATTACCGCAGCATCGCACCGGAGCTGGCCGGCGTCCGGAAGCAGTTGGCCGATCTGGAAGCTAAGAAACAGGCAGTTCTTGATGGGGCGCCGACCAGCCTTGTCTCCATTTCCACCAGCCCCAGGACCGTTCGCATCCTGCCGCGAGGCAATTGGCTGAACGACTCCGGCGACGTGGTCGCTCCGGCCATTCCGGCGTTCCTGGGGAAACTCGACACCGCCGACCGCCGGCCCACGCGGCTCGATCTGGCCCGCTGGATGACGGGCCGCGAGAACCCGCTGCTTGCGCGGGTGTTTGTCAATCGCCTCTGGAAGCTCTTCTTCGGCCAGGGCATCGTGAAAACGGCCGACGATTTCGGCACCCAAGGCTCGCTGCCCAGCCATCCGGAACTGCTCGACTGGCTGGCGGTCGAGTGGATCGAGTCGGGATGGGACGTGAAACACATGGTCCGGCTCATGGTCACATCGGCCACGTACCGGCAGTCGTCGCAGCCCGGCAAGGAACTCCGCCAGCGGGATCCAGGCAACGTCTGGCTGGCCCGCCAGGGACGGTTCCGCCTTGCCGCGGAGTTCGTCCGCGACAATGCCCTGGCCATCAGCGGCCTGTTGTCGCCGAAGATCGGCGGACCGAGCGTGAAACCGTATCAGCCGGCGGGCTACTGGTTCCATCTCAACTTTCCCAAGCGGGAGTACGTCCACGACCACGGCGAAGACCAGTACCGCCGGGGCCTCTACACCTACTGGCAGCGGACGTTCCTGCACCCGAGCCTGCTCGCCTTCGACGCCTCCAGCCGCGAGGAGTGCACGGCCGAACGGGCCCGCTCGAATACTCCCCTGCAAAGCCTGGTGCTGCTGAACGATCCCACCTATGTCGAAGCGGCACGCGTGTTCGCCGCGCGGATCCTCCGCGAATCCGGCCCGAACGAACCGGAACGCATCGCCTACGCGTTTCGCCGGGCGCTGGGCCGCCGGCCTCAGCCGGCCGAGCAGGAGATCCTCAGCCGTCTCTACCACAAGCACTACGAGCAATACGCCCGGGACGAGGCGGCGGTCAAGGAATTGCTCGCCGTGGGGGAAGCCGCTGTGCCCGAGGGCGCGCGGCCCGCGGAGTTGGCCGCCTGGACTTCCGTGGCGCGGACCATCCTCAACCTGCACGAGACGATCACGCGGTACTGACCATGAACCTCGACCAACTCATCGGAATCCGCCATACCCGCCGCGCGTTTCTCGGCCATGCTGCCGGCATCGGGACCGCCGCACTGGCAGCCCTGCTCGATCCTGCCCTGCTGCGGGCCGCCCCGGTCGATCCGCGACTCGCGAGCCTGGGGATCGTCAACCCATTGCACTTCGCGCCCAAGGCCAAGCGGATCATCCATCTCTACCAGGCGGGCGGGCCGTCGCACCTGGAGACATTCGACCACAAGCCCAGGCTCGCCGCACTGGACGGGCAGCCGATGCCCGAGTCGTATACCAAAGGGCAGCCGATCGCGCAGCTCCAGGGGCAGCAGCTCAAGTGTTTTGCACCGCAGTTCCCTTTCCAGAAATCGGGTGCAAGCGGCCAGGAGATCTGCACGCTCTTTCCGCATATCGCCTCGATCGCCGATGAGATCTGCATCGCCCGCTCGATGGTCACCGAGGCGATCAACCACGACCCGGCCCACACCTACATGAACACCGGCACGACCATCTCCGGCCGGCCGTCGATGGGCTCGTGGCTCCTCTACGGCCTGGGGAGCGAGTGCGAGGATCTGCCGGGGTTCGTCGTTCTTTCGAGCCTCGGCAAGGGCGGGCAGGGCCAGCCGATTGCCTCGCGGCAGTGGCACAGCGGATTCCTGCCCAGCAAGTATCAGGGTGTGGAGTTCCGTTCCACCGGCGATCCGGTACACTACGTCGGCAATCCCAAGGGAGTGAATCGCCCACAGCAGCGCGACATTGTCGATGCGGCTGCCGCAATCAGCGTCAAGGTCCACGATCACCTGGTGATCGGCCGCGAGCGGGTCGACAGTTTCAGGAGCTTGGGGTTGCTGTGAAGGTTCGCCTCTTGGAAGCGCGAGACCGGCAGGTGTGGGCCGCCATGCGCGCAGCGCTTTGGCCGGACGAAGACGCCGATCTCCTCGGACACGAAACGCTGATGCATTTCTCGGGCACGCCGCTCGCGGAAGCAGTGTTCATCTGCGAGGATCACGATGGCGCGCCGTGCGGCTTCCTCGAACTGAGCCTTCGTCCGTACGCCGAGGGCTGCGCAACTTCGCCCGTGCCGTACATCGAAGCCTGGTACGTTTCCCCTGGCGCGCGTCTCAAAGGCGCGGGCCGGGCGCTGACCGCGGCGGCCGAACATTGGGCGCTGATCCGAAATTTCACCGAGATCGCCTCGGACACACAGATCGAC
>JABWBD010000392.1 GCA_013360685.1 Pirellulales bacterium | reverse complement strand
CGGCGTCCCGAAGGGCGATGGCGAGAATCTTTCCGACAGGTTGATCTGACATCTCACATTACTCGATGACAGGGCGTCGCTCGGCGCTCCTTTGCAATCTCGGCTCGGATCAGGCCAGGCCCAGCGCAGTCGCGGCCACGGCGCCGATGTCGGCCGGTGAATCCGCTACGTGGATTCCCGCGGCCTTGAGCGCAGCGATCTTGGAATCAGCCGTGCCCTGCCCGCCGGAGATGATCGCGCCGGCATGACCCATACGTCGGCCGGGCGGCGCGGTTCGACCGGCGATGAAGGAAATGACGGGCTTCTTCACGTTCTTCTTGATGTAGGCCGCGGCGTTTTCTTCGTCGTTGCCGCCGATCTCGCCGATCATGATGATCGCGTCGGTGCGGGCGTCGCGCCCTCGCCCGTGATGCTGTAGCCGTGGCAGCACCTTCCGCCGTCGGAAAGCCACAAAACGAAATCGGTGCCCTGGTACTCCTTCGAGCGCTGTCCGCGCCTGGGGTTGTTGTCGGCGTCGACGTAGACCGTGAGGTTGGTGTTGTTGAATTCAAACGCGGCGGCGAATTCCAGCACCCACAGGTAGCGTTTCCCCGCCACGTTGCCGAGGAAGAGCTTGCGGAGATCCCGCGACGGGTCCGAAGCGGCCGGGGCCGTACTTTCCCAAACCAGCTCCGGCGTATCCGCCGCGGCGGGATCCGTGCCGAGACGTTGCTCGACCTCGTCGGGGATGCCGTCGCGGTCGGGATCGGCGATGTTCGCCCGAGCAACGGCTCCCGCGCAAACGAGCAGACCGGCAAGAGCAATCAGGCAATGGTTCTTGTTCATCTTGGAGACCTTTCCGGGCTTCATGGGGACCGCGGAGCGCGGGATAGCAAAGCCTTCGTCTCTGTGAGATACCAGAAACATCGCCTCATGACAAGGTTCCGGGCGGTTTTGCCGAAGGGATGAACTTGCGAAGTTTTCGCGACACTCGACTCAGGGCCAGCGACCTCTTCAATTTGGCGGACGACTTCGCGATTTTCCGATTTCTTGGATACGCCGGCGTGGAGGTTGTGGCGGACGGATGGGAATGGTGCGGCGTGCTTCGCCGGTGTGGCACAATTGCGGGCAAAAGGACTTTTTGTAACTGTGTTGTGGATCGGGGGTTGGGGTTTTGGGGATTTTCGTAAGTTGGCATCACAGGTCAGCCATGGCGCGGACCTCGTCGCCGGCCATACATGCGCCATCGCTTCAGCGGATCTCCCCACAGGCATGCAGGGCCATGATGACGTAGGCGGTCCCGGCATAGGTGCTCAAGACATCGTTGATCTTCGGCGAGCGCGTGTACCAGTAGCCGCTGTGGCGCTGGTGCGTCTTGATCCAGTCGACGGCCTTGCGAATTTCCGGGACATCCGCCGCCACGCCGCCCGCGACGCGCAGCACGTACACCACAAGCCCCGTCCCGTAGCCGTCGCCGTTGGTCAGGTCCTGGGGCGTGTTGTCGATCCGCTTCCAGGGGGCGAGCGACGCCATCGCCCAACCGCCGTCGGGCCGCTGGAGCGCCAGCAGGTCCGCGACGGTCGCCTGCCGCTCCGGGGCCGTCAAGATGCCGCCCGCACAGTAATCCGCCCACAGCAGCATCAGCCGCTGGTGCATTTGCCGGGGCGGATGGGCCCGCAGGTACGCTCGCATTTTCTCCAGACCGAGCTGGGCTGCCGGGTTCTTCGCGTATTCCTCCGGGGCCAGACCGACGCCGATCGCCACCATCGTCACCCCATAGTGGTCGTCGGTCGCCGAGGGCGGCTCGGTCGTTTTCAGCCAGTGCCAGGCTCCGTCCGACCGCTGCAGCTTCCACATCAAATCGAGCGACTCCCTCGTCACCGGCTGCAGCTTGCCGGTGGTACTTGCGTCATGTTGAGCCAAGACCGTCGCGGTCAACAGGGCCTCCGTGATACGCCGCTCGATTTTGCGGTCCACCGGCTTATCACCCGTCACGTCCGCCGACCATGCCTCCTTCAACAGGCTCGCCGCCCACTTTTCCGTCGCCGTTCGCCGCTCGGCGTGCTTCGTCCCCGGCGCCGGCAACCACGGCCGAGCCGGCAGGTACGCATAGGTCGCGTGACAATTCAGGCATTGAGTACCCTCATCCGCGTTGGCCCGGACGTCGAGGTACTCGGCCGCCTTCGCCGCCGACCACTGCATCAGCAGCGGCTCCGCCGTCAGGTCTACCCTGGGCTTCTTCGTCGGCTCAGCACTACCCGATTCCCCTTCCACGAAAGCCCACCATCCCACCATCATCGCCAGCCAGCAGATCATCTTGCAGACTACCTGTCGCATCAACATCTCCCTCATTGAGGCCAAAGTCACATTCGTTTCTCGCCGTTCACGATTGAGGCGGCCGGATGCGCGCGACGATGGCCGGCATGGGCCGGTCGGTCTCGGCCAGCCCTTGGATCTCCAGCTAGCCGGTTGCTGAGACCGCGGTCCGGGGCTAGAGCACTTCGCAGCGGGCCAAGGCGCGGCAACGGGTCCGGCCGGTTTCCTGGTTGAGCGGCATATAGCATACAAGTTGGGCCAATTTCAACATGGTCACTGGTGAGTCTGTCAAGCTCATCCGCCGACAGTTGAGCGTGGGTCTGGGGGGACGCTTCGGCATCCGCCTTGCTCTGCACAGGCGAAACTGCAACGCGGGTTCGGTTCGGCCAGTCGACGGGCGCGTCGAAGACTACTTGCCCTTGCCGGTACGTGGCAAAAACCTGCTTGATTTTCCAACTCCTCGCTTGCCCCGCGGTGTTCAGTCCGTAATTGCTTCCCTCGATTCCAAGACATCCTCCGCGACGCTTTTGATGAGTACGAGCGGACGCATCCCTTGCCGCCCTACGTGATCCATGCCGCACGCGAGATGATGGCCTGCCGGCACCGTTCGAGCGAACGTTGACGGTCACTGCAGGCGAACAGCCAAATCGTCCCAATCCTTCTCGAAAGCCCCATCCTCTCTGCGCCCGTTCTCGAAACCTCGTCCGCCGTCATCCCTGCCGTTGCTGCCGACGCTATGGAGGAGGCAGCCCTCGCCGTCTTGGCGGTAACGGAGTTCGGCGTCATTGAAGACGTCTTTGGGTACTTCGCCGAGGTATTTCGTCGCCAGGTCGGCCAGCCTCGTCGGGTACGAGCCATGGTCCGCGCGGTACGCAGCCAGGGCGAAGGCAAGCCGCGTCAGTCCGAGCGTCATCGCCACGCGATCCTCAGAATCCGATTGGAGCGACACTCCTGGCACGAACATCACCAGGAGAATCTGCCCGACTCGCTGCGAAAGGGCCTTGCGCGGATCGGCGAGCATTGCCTTGTCCAGCGATGCCGCATCGTGGACCGTGACCTTGAGGTTGCGGAATTCCTCGTCGAGCTCGTCAAACGATTTCTTTCGCTCGGCCCGCGTGGGTTTTCGACAAGAATCGACGTTCCGATCGAACCAGGAATTGCCCATGCGCAAAACGATGTCCCAATCGACGGGTGTATCGGCGATGTACGGAGCCAGCGGCTTTATCATCTTCGCATGTTCCCACAGCTCTCTTGCACCTTCCGGATCTTCCCCTTGCTCACGTCTCGCGACAGCGCGCTCGAACCCAATTACCCAGGCAGGCCATTCCGGGAAAGAGGAGTTCACCACAACGTCAAGATACATGAATCGCTCGCCGACGTCGATGGCGCGCGCCAATTTCGGCATTGGGACCAGCCGGTCGAGGTCTCGGAGCATTGCTGCAATCTGAGCCGGCGCAAGACGGGTGTGGTGCAGCAGTGCCAGGTCCGCATCGCATCCCTTCTCCTCGATGCTTCGGGCAATGGAGGCGTCCATCGTCGTCGGGCCCTGGCCGATGAGCCGGGCGAACCGGTGACAGGTCAGCAGATCCTCCCAAGCCTCCTCGACCCGGTTTTCTCGTAATCGCAACATTGCGCGAGCTACCAGCGCATCAGCGACATCGCCCGGTCGGTGAAAGACGGAAATGGCCGGCTGCGGCACCGCAATGAGTCGCACGTTCTCACCGCAAATCCACGGATCGTAACGTCGCGGCCGTCGCGAGGCTTCGACCACGAGCCTCAGCGGCTTCTCATTGGCGGCAAGCCAGCCTGCCAATGTCGGAGACTCCTGTTTGGACCATGGCCGCTCCAGGGCCGGCTCCAACAGTGCGTACGCACGGTCGCCGCTTCGGCTGTCCGGATTCGCAACATCGAGTCTGCCGCGGTCTTTCTGCTGAGCAAGGTGACTGTCCAGATCGCTGAAGTAGTCTCCCTTCTCAGCGAGCGGCCGGATGCCCAGCATATTGAAGTACTTACCGCGATAGACGCGAAAGAAAATCTCCTCCGCGGCAGGCCCAATGAAAACGATCACCACCGCATTGAAGACGATGGCTGCCGGCGTGATCAACCTGATCGGCGATCTCACCGGGGCATGACCAATGATGGTTAGCCCCAATGCGACGACAAGGTACTTGGCCACAACCAAGAGGAGCACCATACCAAAGAACCAAACCCAGTGCCGGCGCGAGCTGGGCAGCCACTGGATATCAAAACCCGCGGCCTGGGGAGCCGCTTTCCGGAGCAGGAAAGGCAAGCAGGCTATGACGCCGAAGTAGGCCAACTCGACGGCAGGAAGGCGGGCTCCGTACTCCGTCGAAAAAACAACGTCTTTTACGAGTTCCGCTAGGACGACCGCAGCAATCAGGATGCCAAGAGTGTAACCTCGACTCCCCGGTTTCTGCCGGTCGGCGTCGAGGTTGTTCTCATTCCGGGACATGGACTCGATCAACTGGTGTTCGTCTGTGTCCATCTGCTGCTGTTCAAGCCCCTCGTGCGCACCCCGAACCTTCGCCAGACTATATCCTCCACCGAGCTGTCTGGCGTGTCAAGAATCGGGACAAAGCCGCTTGCGCGGTCGTTCACGTGGCAGCCGTTTTTTTCCTCAAACTGAGCGGGAGGATCTTCGTTCGAGGTTCGGGGAATACACTTGGCGGGAGGTCTTGACGACCGGGACCGTAAGAACGAAGCACGCCCCCTCCGAAACGCCACGGTCCAACTCCAGACGACCTCCCATGTCCCGAGCCAATCGGCGGCTTAGTGCCAGGCCCAGGCCCACGCCGGGGGCCGAGCAGGCAGCTTCGCTTGCCGACTTGCGGAAGGGGCGAAAGAGCCGCCGGCGGACGGGAGAGGGCAGCCCCGGGCCGTGGTCGAGAATCCGTATCTCGACCTGGCGGCCCTGCTGCCGAGCCGACAGGTGGATGCGGCGGTCGGTCGACGCGCGCGCGTGCTTGCAGGCGTTGTCGACGAGATTCAAGAGGATCTGTTCCACGGCCGAAGAGTCCACACGAACGACGGCCTCTTCCACGCGTGGCCCCTTCTCCAGAACCAGTTCCCGATCGCTTTGCCGGGCCCGAGCATCAAGGCGGCCGAAGAAGCCTTGGAGCAATTCCCCGAGACACAGCGATTCCACGGGCGCGGCCTTGCGCCCCCGCTCCAGCCGCGCGTAGGCCAAGACGTTTTCGACCAGGTGGGTCAGCCGGGCGGCCTCTCCGCGAAACGTCTGGAGGTACTCGCGCTGCTGCTCTGGGTCCTTCACCATTCCCTCGGCGAGCATTTCGGTGTACATGTGGAACGTCGTCAGAGGAGTGCGGAGCTCGTGGGTCACCGCGGAGACGAACGTGGCTCGACGTTGGCTCAGTCGCATCACGCCCCACAGGAGCAGCCCGGAGGCTGCCGCCGCCAAGATCAGACAACGCCAGGCCGCCACGAGCGACAATCCCAGCGGTGAAAACTTGCCGTCCGTGGTTGCTGCCGGGGCCGGGACCGCCAGCCGTATGGGCAGGGCAGCCAGTCTCCGCGAACCGTCGGCCACGTCGTCTGCCGGAACCGGTTTCAGATCGGCACCCGGCGCCAGATCGCCGATCTGGTCCAGCAGCCATGTCCGGATGCCCTGCCAATCGAGGAGACAGCCCTGGAGGTACTCCTCGCCGCCGACCGAAACCCGGCGTGCCAGAATGAGTTCGCCGCCGATCCAGAGGGGCGTCATGACCTCGCTGCCGAAGTCTGCTCGCACGGGCCCGCTGCTGACGGGCGGGAGCGTCATCTGCTGCCGGGCCATGGCGGCGGCGTTGCTGACGATGGCCTGATCGCGTCGCAGGAATTCCACCGCTCCGCGGTCTTGCCGGCCGTCCGCAGCGGTGATTCGCTGGGCCGGTCCGCGTGGGGCCGCGCCGTGTTGTGCGGCAGCGGTCATTTCGCCGGCCGCTCGGCCCGGCTCCGGAAGCTGCGAAAAAAGTTCCTCGCGGCGGAGCCGGGTCCGCAGTGTTGCCAACCGTGCCGCCGCGCGGTCGATGGCCGATTCCGAAACGTACCGGGACTTGATCATGGCAAGGTCGCTTGCCGTGGGAGCTTGCGGCGAAATGATGCGGCCGTCGGGCAGGAATTGGAAGTGGAGAAGGATGTAGGGCGACACGGGTTTGAGCAAAGGCGAAGGAAATACGGCGCCGTGAGGGCTGTCGTGGATCATCCAGCCGTAAGCGCTGTCGGTGGACAGCAGCGGCCGGTACACGAAATATGGCCGGGCGCTTTCCTGGCCGACCAAGGGAGCCAAGGCCGTATCCATTCGCCAGAGAGCGAGCCGGACGTTCTCTTCCAGTGCCGCGCGGCGACGCGCGTCGGCTTCGGCCCGATCCAGCTTGAGCATGGTGCGGCTGATCCACACCGTCGCTGCCAGGACCACGGCGAGCGATAGTGCGAAGAGAAGCCAGACCATCCAGTTTCGTCTCATCCGCCGGCCTCACAAGACGCAGCCACGAACTTGTATCCCTGGCCGCGGACCGTCACCAACACTGCCGGCCGCCGGGGATCCTCTTGCAGTTTCTCACGGAATCCCGCCTGCGCGTTCTCCGCGAGGATCTGACCGTTGATTTCGGCAGGTCGCCGTGGCAGGCGACCGTCACGCCCCTGGTCCATGTCACGGCGGCCTATTCGATTGAGAATGCCACGGACCAAGAGATTCGCGTCGATTTCGGCTTTCCGATCCTGCGGGGGATCTACATCAACCCTGTCTCGATGCTCCCGGCTCCGGACGTCTTTTTCGGCCGTCGCCAATGATCGGGCCTGCCCGCGTTCCCTTTCCCGAGATCTGCCGCCGGCGGAGCCTGGACCGCGCCAAGTCCGCTCGCGTATCGGGCGCCACCGGTGCAGGCGGCATGGCACTGGACAGTTCTTCTTTTCTCACCTTCCGGCACGGTGAAGATCGTGTGGTAATGCGTGCAGTCGAGGACGCTGGTGGAGCTGTTTGCAGACGAAGAGTATCCGGGCGGGACGGCATGGATGCTCATGGCGCTGGATGGCTGGGGGCGGAATTTACGGCCACCGTCGGGGACATCCACAAAGCCAGGAAACCGCCAGGGGCCTGCTCGTTTCGAATTTGGCCGGACCAGACGGTCAGACGCAGAGCTATCGAAGCCCTGGCACGTAAGGGGAGTCCAGGCGCCTCTCGGACGTCTTGTTCAGGCACGCGCCGGCTGCCGATGCGAACAGTCCCGAAGGGACGGCCCCATGTCAGCCCAGGCCAACGGCCTGGGAAC
>JABWBD010000391.1 GCA_013360685.1 Pirellulales bacterium | reverse complement strand
TTCGCGCCGTCCCGAATGCGGACGTCGCCGCGGCCGGCGCGATCCCCACGATGGCCGACCCGCGCGCGGGAGTGTCGGCGACGGTTGACGCAACATCGATCGAGCGGCCTCCGACGATCGTGCCAGCGCCGCACCTCCTCCACGGTGCAGACGAGCGGAGCACGATTCAACCGTCTCTCCGCGGCGACGTCCATCAATTCCGGGCGGAGATGACCGCCCAACAAGCCGGCGGCACCCCGCGGTACCAATTGGAGGCAGTAAATCTCAGGAAGAGCTACCGGAAAGGCCAGGTGGAAATCCCCGTGCTTCGCGGCGTGGACCTTTTCGTGCGGCAGGGGGAGTTCCTGGCGATCGTGGGCCAGAGCGGATCGGGGAAAAGCACTCTATTGCATTTATTAGGGACGCTCGACGCCCCCGACAGTGGAGCCATCGCCTTCCACGGCCGGCGGATTGATGATCTTCCCGGCAGCGCCCGAGATACCCTCCGAAACAGACATTTTGGCATGATTTTCCAGTTCTATCACCTTCTCCCTGAGCTGACGACGCTGGAAAACGTGCTTGCTCCGCTGATGATTGCCGAGTCGGTTTGGGGTTTCGTTGCGCGAAAACGAGGACATCGGCTGTTTGCCACCCGTCTTCTGGAGCTGGTGGGCCTCGGGCATCGCCTGAACCATCGGCCACGGGAACTGTCGGGCGGCGAAATGCAGCGCGCGGCGATCGCGCGGGCCCTGGTGACGCGCCCGGACCTGCTGTTGGCGGACGAGCCGACGGGCAATCTCGACCAGAAGACCGGTTCCGAGATCCTGGAGATCCTCCGCTCCTTGAACCGGCAGGAAAAGCTCACTATAGTCATGGTTACCCACGACCCGGCGATTGCCCGGCAGGCGGACCGCATCGTCCGTTTGACCGATGGCCGCGTTCAGAGCGCTGAGCCGGATTGTTGATGGGGTCTCGCTGAAATCACCACTTCTTCAGCAGGCTCTCATCCTGAATGCGGCGGTTCGAAGCCGTCGGACTGAACCGGGCGTCGGAGGTCGCTGTCCCATAGTCGGCCGGGGCCTGACGGCCGTCGCGGAAACCCTGCAATCGAACCCCACATTGTGCGGATTGCCATGTCTCTGAAGGTCTACATCGGCGGGAAGTTGTACGACAAGGAAGACGCCAAGATCAGCGTCTACGACCACGGGCTGCTCTATGGCGACGGAGTCTTCGAAGGCATCCGCAGCTACGGCGGCAAGGTCTTTCGGCTGAAGCAGCATCTGGACCGGCTCTGGGATTCCGCCAAGGCGATCTGGCTGGCGATCCCCATCACGAAAGAGGAGATGGCCGATGCCATTGAAAACACGCTGAAGGCCAACGGCATCCAGGACGGCTACATCCGCGTGGTCGTCACGCGCGGCGCCGGCACGCTCGGCCTGGATCCCAACCGGTGCAGCGATCCTCAAGTGATCATCATCACGGACCGCATCGCGCTGTACCCGGAGGAACTCTACCAGAAGGGCCTCGAAATCATTACGGTGAGCACGGTGCGGAACCATCCGGCCGCGCTCAGCCCCCGCGTGAAATCGCTCAACTACCTGAACAACATCCTCGCCAAGATCGAGGGGTTGCAGGCGGGCTGCATTGAAGCCTTGATGCTCAACCACAAAGGCGAGGTGGCCGAGTGCACGGGCGACAATATTTTCCTCGTCCGCAACGGCCGGCTGCTGACTCCGCCCAATGAAGCCGGGATTCTGGAAGGAATCACGCGCGACGCGGTGATCGACTTGGCACGCCAGTCGGAGATCGAGGTCCGCGAAACGCCGCTGACGAAGCACGACGTGTACATCTCCGACGAGTGCTTTCTGACGGGCACCGCCGCCGAAGTCGTGCCGGTGGTCAAGGTCGACAGCCGCATCATCGGCGACGGCGCGCCCGGCCCGATCACGCGCCGATTGATCGAAGGGTTCCACCGGCTTACGCGAGGTTGACCGAGGGAGGGAAGACTGGAGTGATGGAGTACTGAAAGACGCTTCTCGAGTACCCCAACACTCCAATACTCCATTACTCCGATTCTCCATTACCCCACGTCCCCGACACGCGACGGCTAGAACCTAGGCAGCATCTTTCCACTTTCCCCCGGGCGGTAGTTCATGGAGTGGCTGAGCGGGCTGATCGATCTGTTCCTCCACGTCGACAAGCATCTGGACAGCTTGATCCAGCAGTACGGCGTCTGGACCTATCTGATCCTCTTTGTGGTCGTTTTCTGCGAGACGGGACTCGTCGTCACCCCTTTCCTGCCGGGCGACTCGTTGCTGTTCGCGGCCGGGGCGCTGGCCGGGCGGCCGGGCTCGGCCTTGGAGCCTACGGTGTTGTTCCTGCTGCTATCGGCGGCCGCCATTCTCGGCGACACGGTGAACTACTGGCTGGGCAATCGTATCGGCCCTCCTGCGTTCAGCGGCAACATACGCTTCCTCAAGAAAAAGCACCTCGACCGAACGCACGAGTTCTACGAACGCCACGGCGGCAAGACGATCATCCTGGCACGGTTCGTCCCCATCGTCCGCACCTTCGCCCCCTTTGTCGCGGGCGTCGGGGCAATGAGCTATCGGCGTTTCCTCGCCTACAACGTGATCGGGGGCATCGCGTGGGTGGCGATCTTCGTCTACGGAGGCTATTTCTTCGGCACTCGCGAAGTGGTGCAAAAGAACTTCACCCTTGTCATTCTGGCGATCATTTTCCTCTCCGTGCTGCCGATCGCCTTCGAGATGATTAAGGCCCGCGTGGAAACAAGACGCTCCAGCCGCCTCGAGTAGAACGGACACGATGACCAAAGGGATAGGCTGAAGACGAAATGGGCGTATCCACCGGCGGCATCGTTCTCTGCGGCGGCAAAAGCCGAAGGATGGGGCAGCCCAAGGCGACTCTGCCGTTCGGCAGTGAGCTGATGCTCCAACGTGTCGTGCGATTGGTGGGCCAGGCCGTCGGTCCGATCGTCGTTGTGGCGGCCGAAGGGCAGCAACTCCCTCCGCTGCCGAAGGAGGTCCGCATCGCACGCGACCGGCACCCCGACCGCGGCCCGCTCGAGGGGCTCACGGCCGGGCTCCGAGCCCTGCCCGACGACGTTGACGCCGCCTTCGTCAGCGCTTGTGATCTGCCCCTGCTGAAGCCCCACTTCATCCGTCGCCTGCTGGATCTGGTCCCGGGTTTCGACGTCGCCGTGCCGCACGTCGGCGGGTTCGACGAACCGCTCTGCGCCGTGTATCGCAAGAGCGTGCTGCCCGAAATCGAAACGCTCTTGGCCGAAAACCGCCGGCGCCCCGTGTTCCTGTTCGAGCGGGTCCGCACCCGCCGCGTCACCGCCGAGGAACTGGCCGACATGGACCCAGAACTCCAAAGCCTCCAGAACACGAACACCCCGGAAGCCTACCGCGCGGCCTTGGAACGAATGAGGGCGTAAGGCGGAAGGCGGAAGGCGGAAGGGGGACAAACGTAACCGGCCGCCTTCCGCTTTCCCTACGCTGCTTGTTTCGCGGTCGATTTCTTCTTCCGAGTATCCTTCCAGCGACGGTGGATCCACCAGTACTGTTCGGGCCAGCGAGCGATGAAGTCTTCCATTTGGCTGGTGTACCACTGGGTCAGCGCCGGAATGCTTCCCAGGGAGAATCCCGGATCGCGCGGGTCGGCCATGGCGGCGCAGCACATTTCGAATCGCATCGGGTGCTCCAATCGCCGCGCGTACGTCACGGCGACCAGGGCCTGGTGCTCGAGGGCCAACAGGGCAATCGCCTTGTGCGCCGAAGCAGGACGGTGGAAGAACTGCACCCAACACCCCTTGCGTCCCGCATACTGGTCGGCCAACAGCGAAAGCGTCCCGCCCTGGCCCAGCACGTCCAGGATCTGGTCGTAGCCGCCGTTCTTGGGCACGATGTACTGCCCGGTCACGCCCCGGAACCGATTGACAAAACGATTCAGATAGCGGTTGTCGAGCGTGCGCGCGATGGCAAACGTCGGAAAACCCAGAATTCCCAGCAGGTATCCGCCCGCCTCGAAATTCCCAAAATGGGCCGTGACGATAATGATCGGCCGATCGGTGAGGAGTTGGGCGACCAGCGGCCGCACGTCCTTCAAGCGGACGAACTGCCGCCAATTGGTCTCGTGGATCTTCCGCGGGGCGTGCGCGACTTCAATCACCAGAAGAAAAAGGTGTTCCCACATCCGCCTGGCCAGACGCCGCCGCTGCCTGTCCGAAAGCCCGGGCAAGGCGTGGCGAAGGTTTTCGTCCACCACCTTGCCGCGGACCCGCAACGCGTCGGCCATCAGCCACGCGAGGCCGCCCGCCAGTTGCCGGCCCGTCTCCAGCGATATCGCCTGGACGACGCAGATGAAAAGCCGGACGATTACATAAACCAGGTAATCCACGACGCGCTGCGGTTGCACGATCGGCCCCTCCTTGGATGAGCGTGCTGGCGGAACCTGGGTATTCTGCCATGAACCGTCGCCGGGGCCAATATCGCTTTGTTCCGGGCAGGTCCACGGTTCGGTCTGAGATTCTGAATTCTCCGCAAAAGACGCCTTGACGGGCCGGGCGACTATTTTGTAATCTGCCGCCTCATGAGGAAATCAAACACCGTTTCGGAAACGAGCGGTGAAGAGTGCGGCGGCCGGGCTTCGCGTTCGACCCTCGCAATAACCGACTATCAGCTTCCGCGTGGAAGGGTCTGCATCTGGGGACTGAAACTCGAACCGGGCTGGTCGCAGCTCGGCCGAGTGCGGGTTCCTGCGGACCACGAGGCGCTTCCGCCGGCATGGACGCCCATGCGGTGCGCTTCGAAACAACCGAGCGGTCTGGGTTTTCCCGGCCGCGACCCAAAAAGCTTCGCTACGCGCCTCCCGGCGCGCACGAGCCAATAGCTCCCGGAATGTGAAGTGTCCTTTGCCCCCCTGGGACGCAGCCTTTCCGGGAGTTTTTTTGCGCGCCTGGGTCAACGGCAGGAACGCGTTCACCGCTGAGCCCGTAGCCGCGGAGTCTTGTTTGCCCAGTTGCCAACGGCCCGGCGGGGGCGTATGCTGGGGGAGTCCTGGGCTGACGCAGCGGAGGACTACCCTTTGAGTTCATCAGACTCGCCTCGGGCCGGCTGTATCTCGCTCGAGGAATTGACCGCGCTGAACGACGAAATCGCGTCGCTTGTGCGTGCCGGAGTGCCGTTGGAACACGGCCTGGGCTGCCTGGCGGGCGACATGCCCGGCCGGCTCGGCGAAGTCGCGGCGCGGATCGCCCAGCGGATCGAACAGGGCGAACCGCTCGACCGTGTGCTCGCCGATCCGACGATGCGAATCCCGCCGGTTTACCGGGCCGTGGTGGAAGCGGGCCTGCGGTCGGGCCGGCTGCCGTCCGCGCTGGAATCGGTGGCCAGAAGCACGCGGTGGCTGACCGAGTGCCGGCGGATGGTGATCGGCTCCTTCGTCTATCCACTCCTGCTCTTTTTACTCGGATGGACCTTCTTGGTGTTCTTCGTCTTGAAGATCGCTCCCGGGCTAGCGAAGTCGATGGGCGACTTTGGAGCTCTCGGGAGCGACGTCATGGCCACGGTCGCGGGCTGGGGAAGGTCGGCGGAGTATTGGGGGCCGGCCGTGCCGCTGGCGGTGCTAGTCCTGATAGGCGCCTGGTGGTTCCTGTCGGCGCGGGCGAGCCTGGTCCAGCCCTACTCGGCAGGCATGGCGTTGGGCTGGATCCCGTGGATGCGAGGAGTGCTTAAGTCGTTGCGGATGGCCACGTTCACGGAGGTCCTGGCCACCCTGGTGGAAAACCAGGTGCCTCTGCCCGAATCCCTGGAACTGGCGGGCGAGACTTCGGGCGATCGGCAGACCGTGGAGGCGTCGCGGCGATTGGCCGACGCCGTCCGGCGAGGTGAGCCCGTGGCCGCCGGCGAGCGGTGGGTCGGTCACCGATTGCCGCCTTTGGTCCGCTGGCTCCTGGCGGCGGGAGAGCAGCGGGGCGCCTTATTGACCGCCTTGCGACAAGCGGCCGAGACCTATCGCCGTCGGGCGGAACGCCAGGCGGAGATGGCGCGGCTCTATGTGCCGGTGCTGGCGACCGTGCTCGTCGGCGGCGCCATGGTGACGGTGGAAGCCACGCTCGTCTTCGGCTCCTGGGCATCGCTCTTGAAAGCCCTCGTGGGAATCGCGCTGCGATGAACGACCAACCATACGATCCGCTGCAACCAGAGGCGACCGGCCCGCGGCTCAACGGCGAGCAGACGGCCGACCTGGCGGACCACATGGCCCGCATGGCCAAGGCGGGACTGCCGCTGTCGCCCGGCTTCCGGGCGATGGCCGAAGAGCTTCCGCACAGCCGGCTGGCGCGGGTGCTGCGCCGCATTGCCCAGCGGCTCGATGCCGGGGCGACGCTCGAAGAAGCCATGGAAGCTGAGCAGAACAGCTTTCCGAGCCACCTTCGCGGCCTGGTGATCGCCAGCGCCCGGAGCGGCAACCTTGCCGCCGTCATGGAGCGGTTTGTGGCGCTCCAGCGGCAGAGAACGGAATTGCAGCGAAGGATATGGATGAACCTCGCGTATCCCATGCTCCTGTTGAGCGGGCTGCTCGCGCTGTTCACCGCCTCGGCCCTGCTCATCGTGCCGCAATTCGCGAAGATCCTCGCGGACTTCGGCGCGGAACTGCCGATGCTGACTAAGTTCGTTCTCGCCATGTCCCTCTATGGGGTTTGGATGGTCCTCGGGGCCCTCGGGGGAATTTTGGCCCTGGCGGTGATCGTGCGACTGGCATCGCCTCACTTGGCCGCGCGGCTGTGGCACACGGTGCCGGTGATCGGACCGATGCTGCGATGGTCGCGGATGACCCAGTTCGCCCGGTTGATGGAACTGATGCTCGCGCTCAGGCTCCCGGCGCCGGAAGCGCTTCGGGCCTGCGCGGAAGGCCTGCAGGAACCGGACCTGGCGCGGGGGTGCCGGAAGGCCGCGGTGGAGATTGAGTCGGGCTTGGGCTTGGCCGAGAGCCTGGCGCAACACCGCCAGTTTCCGCCGACGCTCGCCCCGTTCCTCACCTGGGGCCAGGCCAACGCCTGCCTGCCGGAGGCGTTTCGCGCCGCAGCCGAGGCCTTCGAGGGCCGCGCGGAGGGAGACCTGGTGCTGTTGGAGGCCATTCTCTTGCCGTTTACCTTGGTGTTGATCGTCTTTGGGGCTTTCTTCCTGATCATCGGGCTTTTCCTGCCGCTGATCAGCCTGGTTCAGCGTTTGACGTGACCGAATGACTCCGACCGACGTGGCACTGATCCTGTTCGGAGGCTTTGCCCCGCTGGCCCTGGGGCTGGCGCTGTTGGCGGCCCTGCGCTTGCTCGCCGATCGCCGGGATCCGCATTCGGATCTCTTGCACATGACGCTGGGCGTCGCGGCATGGGTGCTGATCATCGTGGGCGTGCTGGCCGAACTGTTCGTGTTTTCCGGACCGGTCGGCGCAGTCATCGGAGCCATTGTGATTGCCATGGCGGCCCATCGCACGCGCCGGGCGCAGCAGTACGCACTCGTCTCGCTCCTGGCGGCGGCCGCAGCGCGGATGATGCCGCTTCTGCCGGCGATCCACGCCTACGCACAGGAGCATCCCGGCGCCATGGGAATGCGGGCGAGGCTTCTGGCCGATCTG
>JABWBD010000029.1 GCA_013360685.1 Pirellulales bacterium | reverse complement strand
AGATCGGCGACGACGAGCAGTCGTTGCAGATCGCGGCGGACCAGTTTGAGTTCGACATGGAAGCAGGCCCTGAAATCCACCTCATGTTCCTCAGCCCCCAGGGCTGGCAGGCCGAGCTCCGCTACTTCGGCGTGGCAAGCTGGGAATCGATCATCGACTTGCTCTATGCCGCTCCGTCACCGGTCGGGCAGCTTCTGTTCGACGGACAGGGGCAATCCGCCCTGGTGAGAAATCCGTTGTTGGGCTGCGAGTCGGAACTCTACAGCACCGAGTTCAATTTCCGCCGCCCGATCGCCCCCTGGCTGACACCCATGATCGGGTTCCGCTGGGTGGAACTCCAGGAGGCCTACGCCGCCGCGGCCTTGGAACGGCCGGCGGTGGTGGCCGACGTCGACCGCCTGCACGTGGTCGCCTACGAAACACACAACCATCTCTACGGCTTGCAGTGTGGGGCAGACCTCAGTCTCCTGAATCGCGGAGGTCCCCTGCGGATTAACAGCTCGATCAAAGGGGGCGTGTACTTCAACGACGCCGATCTTGTCGCCGCTCGCGAGAGCTTCACGATCGCGTCCGGCCCGGACGGAGCGATCGTCGAGACCGAATCGTTCCGCGAAGCGGTTGATGAGGAGTCGCACGTGAGCTTCTTGAGCGAGATCACCTTCGGCGCAACCTGGCAGGTCCGCAACTGGCTGGCCTTCCGCGGCGGCTGGCAATTGCTGTGGCTCGAAGGGGTCGCGATGGCCCCGGAGCAACTCGCCACGACGGTGCTGGGAGATCCCCGCATGGACGGAAGCCCCAGCGAAGCCCGGGCAAACACCGACGGCAGCACGTTCTACCACGGACCGTACGCCTCGATCGAAGTGGTCTGGTAGAACTGCCGGGCAAGCTCGGGGCAATTTCGCACCTGCCCGGATATTGCCATCCTGCTGATCCGGCAGGCCCCTATCCCGGCACGGAATCGGCTCGACAGAATTCCTGGTCTTCGAGGAACAGGTGGCATTCGATTGACGAAGGAATCGTCGAGCTCCTAGAATGGCGCCTGAGAACCGGCCGGGGAGGGGGCCGTGCCGTAGCGGCCTCCAGTCAGGCCGGCATCGAAGGCTTGCAAGTCGCTCGCGTGCAGAGTTTTGAGGACGTCGACGCCGTAATGCCCGGCGGTTCGGCTTCGGCAGCCGATCCGTGGATATGTCTTCGTCAGCCGGAAGGTCCAACGAGAGGTTCACGAATGCCGATTTACGAGTTTTACTGCGCGGATTGCCACACCATCTACAACTTCTTGGCGCGCCGGGTGGACACGACGAGGCGGCCCGCGTGCCCTCGCTGCGGTCGGCAGGAACTGGAGCGCAGGCCTCCTTCACGCTTCTCGATCTCCAGGGGCGAGAGAAGCTCCGGCGAGGCCGACGAGCTGCCGGCCGACTTCGATGAAACCAAGATGGAGCGACTGCTGGCCGAAATGGAGGCCGAGGGGGGCGAACTCGATGAAGAGAATCCCCGCCAGATGGCCCAGATGATGCGAAAGCTGTCCGAAGCCACCGGCATGAATCTAGGGAAGCACATGGAGGAGGCGATGCGGCGGATGGAAGCGGGAGAGGATCCCGACAAGATCGAGCAGGAAATGGGAGACCTGCTGGAGTCGGAGGAGCCCACCTTCATGAAGGCTGCCGGTGGACTGCGGCAGTTCTCTCGAAAGCTCAAGGCCCCCAAGACGGATCCGAAGTTGTATGATTTGTGAGCGAGTTGCGAGCAGGTCCCTCCTCGGAAAATAATCGGCACTCAGCAAACCGTGTTCAATAACTCCCCGCCTCGCTCCACACAGCCCCTGTGCCAACCCAATCCCCCTCAGCCCCCGGCTCCGCCGGGCGTAGGCACGTCCTAAACCAAATCGACTCGTGGTGCAAGCTGCTGGCCGGAAACCTGGCCCTGCGGAACCGGCAACTCTCCGAAAGGGACCTCAACTTCGCCGTCGAGCGGACGATCGAGCGGCTCGTCTTCCTGCAGCTCTGCGAAGCCCGCGGCATGCAACGCTGCGGCACGCTCCGGACGGCCGCCGCGGGGCCGGACATCTACGCGCGGCTCCGCGAAATCTTCGAGCAAGCGGAGAATCGCTACCTCTCGAGCCTGTTCCACTTCACGGCGAAAACGAACCGCCAGGGTCCGCCCGACGAGCTGACGCTCTGTTTGATGATCGACGACAAGCCGCTGCGGCAGATCATCACGAGACTTCAGTTTCCAGAGGGCCCCCACGGATCCTCCGTCTTTCCGGCCGAGATTCTCGGGCAGGTCTACGAGCAATTCCTCGGCAAGACGATCCGGCTGAGGGCCGGGCGCCGGGCGGTTGTGGAGGACACGCCGGAAGCGAAGAAGGCCGGTGGGGTATACTACACGCCCCCGTACCTCGTCGACTACCTTGTCCGCCGGACCCTGGGTCGGCTCTTGGAGGAACAGACGCCGAAGCAAGCCGAGCGACTGCGGATTCTCGATCCCGCCTGCGGTTCCGGCGCATTCCTGCTCGGCGCCTACCAGCACCTCTTAGACTGGCACCGCGACCGCTACCTCGAAGAAGGCCCGGACAGGCGCGCCCGTGGCCGGTCGCCGCGGCTCTGCCGCGCAGCCGGCGGCGATTGGCGCCTCACAATAGCCGAGCGAAAGCGGATTCTGCTCAACAACATCTACGGTGTCGACATCGATCCGCGCGCTGTCGAAGTCACGAAGCTGTCGCTCCTGCTGAAGCTCCTCGAGGGCGAAAACGGTGAAACACCGAACGCGCAGCTTCGACACTTTCCCGATCGGATCCTGCCGGTCCCGGGCGACAACATCCAATGCGGGAATGCACTGATCGGCCCGGATTTCCACGACAGGCAGCAGACGGAGCCGTTCGAGGAAGACGACTTGCTTCGGATCAACCCGTTCGATTGGGAGGCGGAGTTCCCGGAGGTGTTTCGCAGCGGCCGCCCAGGATTCGACGCCGTCATCGGCAATCCGCCCTACCTATCCTTCTCGGGCCGGCAGGCGGTTCCCCTCGAACCGCCGATCCGGAAATACTACGAGAAGCATTACCCATTTGCAGGATGGCAGACCTCCCACGGCCTGTTCATCGTCAAATCGCTGCGATTGGCGAATCGCATGGTCGCGATGATCGTTCCCGACCAGGTCGGACACCTGGACGGGTATGGACCAGTTCGGTCCGCGATTACACGTCAGTCGCGTCTTGTGGAAGTCCGCTATTGGGGAGAGCAGGTATTCCAGCGAGCCGTCACGCCGGCGCTGACCTTCCTCGCGGACATAAACCATCGCGGCCCGGCCCGGATCGAGACGTCCGCGGGCCGTTCTTCGCTGCGGAAAGTCACTGCCGGCGAGGCCTGGCTGCCTGTCTTGCCTCAATCCGGCCTCATCGACAAACTACGCGCGCAATCGCGACCCCTTGACGAGGCGTTCGCCGATCCGGGAGTCCACACGGGCAACTGCGCCGGGCGACTGGTTCTGCCTCTTGCGGCAGCGTCGCCGGACTGCGCACCGGTGCTCGAGGGCAAGCAGGTGGACCGGTACCTCTGTCGGCCGCCTGCCAAGGCGCTCCGGCTTGGGTATCGCGCGAGCCAGGGCGAGTACTTCACGATCCGGCCGCTGGAGAAATACCGGAAGGCTGCGTTTGTGGTTCGGCAGACCGCCGCCTATCCGATTGCCGGCCCGCGGCGGCATGCGGACTATTTTCGAAATTCGCTTCTTGCTCTCTACACGCCGGCAGATGGGCGCGATGTGCGGTTCGTTGTAGCGATTCTGAACTCGCGGCTGATGCGATGCGTCTATCGCGTGCTGGTGAAGGAATCCTCGCAGAAGGCATTCCCGCAAGTGAAAGTCGGAGCCCTCCGCATGCTGCCGATCCGTGCCATCGATTTCGCCAGAAAGGAAGAACGCGTTGCCCACGACGCGATCGTCGCGATGGTCGATCGAATGATCGACCTCCAAGCCCGGCGTTTCGACGCGCAGACGCCGCAGGACCGGGATGTTCTCACGGACCGGATCGAGTCGCTTGACGGGGAAATCGACCGGGCCGTCGAGGGACTGTACGGCCTTTCCGACGAGGAAACCGCACAGATCGAGCACTCTCTTCGATCCAACGAAGCCCCCCTTTCACCGGAGAAAGACAAATGACACTCAAGACGCGTTTCCTTTCCGCGGCGCTGTGCATTGCCGCAATTGCCCCAGGAGGAGCGACCGCCCTGGCCCGCGAAATCCACGTCGCGGAAACCGGAGACGACACCAGTCCCGGCGATCAGGCCCGCCCCTACCGCACGATCAGCAAGAGGGACGCTTGCCCCCGGCGGTTGTACCGGCTATCATGCCCAGCGCGGGACGACTCCACCGGATTGGTCCAGCAAGGACCGGATGGGGACCGCCCCCTTGGCCCGCTCGAACAGAACCGACGGACGCTCAGCCAGCGAAAGGAAAACCGATGAAAGCACCGAAAAGTCGTTTCTTGCTCCTCTCCGTCGCGGCATGCTTCTTGGCGCCCGCTTTTTCGGCGCTCGCCCAGGCGCCGAGGCTGTCCGCCACTTTCAAAGACGTGCCTTATAGCGATGCGGATCCGGCACAGAAGATGGACGTCTACCTGGCCGAATCCGATGCGCCGCTGCCGGCGATGATTTTCATTCACGGCGGGGGCTGGCGGGGCGGATCGAAAAACGCTGTGCCGGCCTGGCTGTTGAATGCCGTGCGCGAGGGATGGCTTTCCGTGGTGGCGGTCGAGTATCGCTTCACCAACGTCGCACCGCATCCGGCCCAGGTGAACGACTGCCTGCGAGCGATTCAATTCGTCCGCCACAACGCGGGAAAGTGGAAGATCGACCCGAAGCGGATCGGAGTGACCGGCGGATCGGCCGGCGCGCACCTGTCGCTGTGGGTCGCGTTGCACGACGATGCCGCCGATCCCAGCGCGAAGGATCCCGTCGCCAGGCAGTCGTCGCGCGTGGCGTGCGCCGTCGGTTTTGCCGGTCCGACCGACTGGTCGCTGCTGGAGCGGTTGGAGCACAAACATCCGGCCTATCGCCAATTGCTCGGCTATGAGCCGGGCACGCCGGCCGGCGAGATGGATTCCAAGGCAAAGGCCGACGTTTCGCCGATCAGCTTCGCCAGCAAGGATGATCCGCCCGTCATGCAGGTGCACGGCGACAAAGACGACATCGTGCCCATCGAGCATGCTCGAAACCTGGACGAGCGGCTGAAGGGCGCCGGAGTCAAGACAGAGCTGGTGGTCATCGAAGGCGCCAACCACGGCGTGGCTGGGGCCGGGCCCCAGGTCGCCGAACGGGCCGTTGCGTTCGTGCGGGAAAATCTGCTTCGGCCGTAATCAACGTGAGAACAGATTGCGCGCGTGGTTCCCCAAGGTCCAAACGTGTTCGGGCCGACCCCGGACCAGCGGCTGTGAAAGAGGTAGCCGTTGATGAGCGGCCGATCGTGCCCCAAAGGGGCGTCGGTTCGCCCATAGAAGGGGACATTCTCGTTTATCAAAATAAAGCTGAATGCCCCTTCCTCCCTCGGTGCCTCGTCACCACCGCATCTCTTCATGGCGGGGGAAGTCCTCGACCTCGCGCAAGGATCCGAGCAGACATCGACCGTCTTCCAACGCGGCGTAGCATTCCGCAACTGTCTGGCACTCGCAAATCCATTTCGCGATCCGGGAACGTCGGGCAACCGTGTCGATATCGAACGCCCATAGCATGGCCATCAACGGCCATAGGAAGATGCCGCCTTTTGAGACCCGCTCTTTCAGTGCAGGGGGAACCGACTCGCGGCCGAACGATCCCTCGACCGACGATCGGATGGCGCCGGAAATCACGGAGCGAAATCCGTGGACGCCGTGAGCGTGCTCAATATGTTCAAGGCATTCCCGGTAAAACCCGTAACCGGGGCAGGTCGGCTCGATACCGACCGCCCCCAGGAATCCACCCATGCCCGTCAGCTCGGCGACCGCCCGCAGCGAAGCGACGTCGGATACATGGTTGAAGCGATCGGCGCCCAGCCCGACGATGATCAACAGCTTCCGCTGGAGCCCTTCCAGAGATGCCACGGTGGTCACCGAGACGGCATCCTCGATCGGATCGCCCAGTCCCTCCTCATCGCCGGCCATCAGCGAGTCGGATCCACCGTCCACAAGGATGACGGCATCGACAGTGTGTTCACGGATAAACTGCTGATAGAGCTGTCGGAGCAGCGGCACGGTGAACTCGCGGGCGTAATAGGCATAGACCCAGTGCGGTGCGTCGGCCGGGAACTTCCGGTCCAGGAAGGAGCAAACATGGACTTCCGGCCCGTAGTCGGCCGGCGGGACCGATGCCGCGGTAACCCGCTTTGCGACGACTCCGCTCCGCTTGAAGATCACTTGCGTCTCGCCGCCGATCCTCTCGGGGCGCCCGAACGAATAGCTCCCGATGACGACGCACTTGCCGAGCCGCCGCAACTCGGGGTACAGAAGCAGGCCATGCACGAAGTCGAAGCCCCCTCCACAGCCGCAGAGCAGGACCGTCTTGATGCCAGGATCGGCCAGGCGGCGAAGAAACGTGGGAAGGCACAGCGACGAATCAACCGAAGACATGGGCCACTCCGATGGTTGCGTCAAACGGGTGATGATCCGGCCAGCAGAACGCATAGGGATGGTTGGCCCGTTGGGCCGAAGGGTGATTGAGAATAGAAGGATGGATTATCTCTCGGCGGCGGCCGGATTACCAGGGCGTTGATTGCCAGGGCGTTGCCCTTCGCTGAAAGAACGCCTGGGCCTTCGGCCCGCATGGCCGGCGAATGACCAATCGTTCGCCGAGGAGGCTCTTTGACATACCGAATCGGAAACGCCAGCCCCTGCCCAAGGACCGGCAGGGTTTGCCGCCCAAAGACCAGGCCGGCCGGCTCTCGAATCTCGGCCCGACTCTCCGCGATCTATTGATGCTCCGTCCAACCGCGGGACTTGAGCTGCGAGATCACCTCGCGGATCGACTCCTCGCTGTTCTTGTCGGCCACGAGCGTCGCGTCGGGCGTGACGACAACCACCAGGTCCTTGACGCCTACCAGAACCACGACGTGGTTCGGATCCTGGCAGCGAGCGATCGTGCCGGTGGTGGCGATCTCGATATGCTTCGGCGCGTCGATAACGTTGCCGCGTTCATCGGCCGGGCGGAGACGTTCCAAGGCCCGCCAGCTTCCGACGTCGTCCCAGTCGAACGGCGCCTCGATCACTACCACCTCGTCGGCCCGTTCCATCACGGCGTAGTCGATCGAGATCTTGTCGATGGCGACAAACTCGCGCTGGAGCACCTCGCCGAAATCCGGCCGGTCGGCCGCTTGCGCAATTGCCGACAGGCGAGCGTGCATCGACGGCTCGTAGCAGGCCAGGGCCGACATCACCGTCCGGGCCTTCCAGACAAAAATCCCGGCGTTCCAGAGATAGCTGCCCGCCTCAAGGTATCTCGCTGCGGTGCCGGCGTCCGGCTTCTCGTGGAACTTGGCCACGCGGTGCACTCCGGCCGGGCTCCGCTGGGCAATCGGCGAATCGAGCCGTTCGCCCTGCTCGATGTATCCGAACGCTTCCGCCGGATACGTCGGCCGGATCCCGAACGTGATCAACCGCTGCGGATCTTCCTCGACCATCGCCTCGGCCAGCCGGATCGCTTCACGAAACCGATCGGCCGGCCCGATCACCTGATCGGCCGGCATGATGGCCATCGTCGCTTCCGGGTCTTCGCGCAGCACGCGGATCGCGGCCAGTCCGATGCAAGGGGCCGTGTTTCGTGGGCAAGGCTCCGCCAGAATCGCCTCGCGCGGCAACTGGGAGACCTGCTCGTACACCTGCCCGGCCAGTTGCTCGGTCGTGGCGATCAGAATCTGCTCCGGCGCGACCATGTCGCCCAAGCGGTCCACGGCCTGCTGGACCATCGTCCGGTCGCCCTGGATCTTCAGCAGTTGCTTGGGGCGTTCCGCCCGACTCTCCGGCCAGAGACGCGTTCCGGACCCGCCAGCCATGATGATTGCGTAGAGCATGGTTACATGATCCCCAGGGGGATCGAAAGCCCGTCGTATGCCAGTTCCATTCCCGCCGGCAACCCGGTATTGGTGGCCTCGTGCTCCAACCGGTGCGAGATATGAGTAAACAGAGTCCTCCGCGGAGCCAGCCGTTGCGCCGCGGCAACTGCCTCGTCGAGGCTCATATGGGTCGGGTGGGGTTCCGGACGAAGGCAATCCAGAATCAGAACGTCCAGGTTCCTCAGGAGCGATTCGCTTTCGGGAGGAATTGTCTTAGTGTCGGTGCAATAGGCCACGTCGCCGATCCGGAAGCCGAGCACCCCGGATTGGCCATGCCAAAGGCGAAGCGGAATCATCGTCGCGCCAAGCACCCGGAACGGCTCCAGGCCAATCCTCTGAAACACGAGTTTTGGGATCCCGCCCGCCGGATACGCCAGCGTTTCCGGGTCGAAGGCATAAGCAAAAGATCGCCGAACCGTCTCTTCCACCGCACCTTCACAGAATATCGGCAACTCGTGTCCCAGGTAGCTGGGAAAGATGCGAAGATCGTCCAGCCCGAAAAGGTGGTCCGCATGAGCATGGGTGTACAGCACGCAGTGGACAAGTCCAATCCGCTCCCGAATCAACTGTACCCGCAATTCGGGTGGCGTGTCGATCAGCAGGTTGCCTTTGGGCAGTCCCAAGATCACGGAACAGCGAGTACGCTGGTTTTTCGGGTTTGCACTTGTACACGTGTCGCATCCGCACCCGATCGTCGGAACCCCGTGCGAAGTGCCCGTCCCCAAGAAAACAAGTTTCCCGGCGATATTCTTACTATGCGGATGCACGGAACGAGGAGCGGGGGGCACGGAGCAAGGCGGAAAAGAATGTCTTGTTGGACCGGGAATTCAAGCGGCGAATGGCTCCTATTGCCAGACTGTCCGATCGTAACCCGAAGCCCAACCGCGGGCAACCCGCCGGTCGGCCCTCGTGTGGACTTTGGACCATCGCACCACCCTCGCCTCCCCACTTCCAGCTCTCCACTCCCTGGTCTGTGCCCTATCCTCCGTTTCCATGCTCCCCACTCCGCACCCCGTGCTCCCTGCTCCGGTCTCCTCGCCTTACCCACCACGGGGGATACGGTCGGCGAACAACCCTTATTGACGGGTCGTAATACAGGATATAAATTGCCCTGTTGGAACGTGTTACGCCCGCCAACGGACCCGCGAGATTACCAGCAAGGGCACCATCGCAGGTCCGGAGCCACGGATTCGCCTCGCCTGGGTTTGCTCCGGGTGGCCCAGTCCTCTCCTCCACCCACTCAATACGGCGCCTGTTGCCATGGAACTTCTGGAACGTACATTCGAGGTCGTCAGCGATAGCTTCGGCGGCCTGGCACGGGGAATCGAACGCGGCATTACCGCCATGTTCGGCTCCTCGAATGCCCGCTATGTCCGCAAACTTCAGCCCAAAGTCGACGCGATCAATGCCCGCGAGGCCAAGTACCAGGAGGTGACCGACGCGGAACTCCGCGAGCAGACCGATAAGTTGCGCAAGCGATTGGCTGCCGGGGAAACGCTCGACGACCTTTTGATCGAAGCATTCGCGGTCTGTCGCGAAGCGGGACGCCGCGTGCTGGGAATGCGCCACTACGACGTCCAGCTTATGGGTGGAATGGTCCTCCACAGCGGGGCGATCGCCGAGATGGTCACCGGCGAAGGAAAGACGCTCGTGGCCACCTTGCCGGCATATCTCAATGCCTTGGAAGGCAAAGGCGTCCATGTCGTTACGGTCAACGATTACCTGGCGCGGCGCGACATGGAGTGGATGGGCCCGCTCTACATGTCGCTCGGCCTCACCGTGGGGAACATCCAGCACGGGATGAACACCGCCGAGCGCCAGCGGTCCTACGATTGCGACATCACCTACGGCACGAACAACGAGTTCGGCTTCGACTACCTGCGAGACAACATGCGCCCGGCGGCCAAGGGCGACGACCGCTATCCAAAAGACTACCAGCAGGTCCAGGGCCATCTGCACTACGCCATCGTCGACGAAGTCGACAACATCCTCATCGACGAGGCCCGCACGCCGCTGATCATCTCCGGCCCGGCCCACGACGACGTCAACCGCTACCGCATGGCCGACCGGATCGCACGCCAGCTCAAGCGCGACGTCCACTTCGAAGTGAACGAAAAAGAACACAGCGCCCATTTGACCGACGAGGGCGTCCGCAAGGCTGAGGAGTTGGCCGGGGTCGAGAGCTTCTACACGGCCGGCCACATGGAATGGCCCCACCTGATCGACAACTCGCTGAAGGCCCACCACCTCTACAAGCGCGACGTCAACTATGTCGTCCAGAACGGCGAGGTAGTCATTGTCGACGAATTCACCGGACGTCTTATGCCCGGCCGAAACTGGAGCGATGGCCTGCACCAGGCGGTCGAAGCCAAAGAGGGCGTGCGCGTCAAAGAGGAAAATCAGACCCTGGCCACGATCACGCTGCAGAACTTCTTCAAGCTCTACGACAAGATCTGCGGCATGACCGGCACCGCCATGACCGAGGCGGCCGAGTTCTGGAAGATCTACCACCTCGACGTCATCGCGATCCCCACCAACAAGACCCTTCACCGCGTCAATCACCCCGACGTCATCTACCGGTCCGATCGCGAGAAGTACGACGCCATCGTCGATGAAATCGAGCGGGTGCACAAATGGGACGTGCTCCTGCTGGAGAAGAACGAGGATCTCTGGGGCACCATTCTCAAGGAAGACGACGAAGCCCTTCAGTTCCAGCCTAAGGGGAGCAAAGATCGCCAGACGGTCCCCCGCAGCCGCATCCGCGAGATTGCCCGCAAGGGGCGGCCGATCCTTGTCGGCACGGTGTCGATCGAGAAGAGCGAGCTGATCTCCGACAGGCTCGTCAAGCGGGGAATCAAGCACCAGGTGCTCAACGCCAAGCACCACCAGCGCGAGGCCGAGATCGTCGCGCAGGCGGGCCGCAAGGACGCCGTCACCATTGCCACCAACATGGCCGGCCGCGGCACCGACATCATCCTCGGCGGCAACCCCGAGGCCATGGCCTGGGCCCTCTTGAAAGACAAGTATCCCACCCGCCTCGACGTTCCCCAGCAGGAATGGGACGCGCTGGTCAACGAGATCGAACAGCGCGAGCAGATGAAGGCCGAAGGCCGCGTAGTCGCCTCGATGGGCGGACTCCACATCCTCGGCACCGAACGCCACGAGGCCCGCCGCATCGACCTCCAACTCCGCGGGCGATGCGGGCGCCAAGGCGACCCCGGTTCGAGCCGCTTCTATCTCTCGCTCGAAGACGACCTCATGCGGATCTTCGCCGGCGAGTGGGTCAAGAACATCCTCACCCGCCTCGGCATGGAAGAAGGACAGGCCATCGAAAGCCGCATGGTTTCCCGCCGCATCGAAGGGGCCCAGAAGAAGGTCGAGGAGCGGAACTTCGAGATCCGCAAGAACCTGCTCGAATACGACGAGGTGATGGACGAACAGCGGAAACGGGTCTACACCTACCGCCAGAACATCCTCGACGGCACCGACTGCAAACAGTTGATCCTCGATATGATCGACGCGCAGGTCGAACGCTACCTGGGCCAGTTCCTCGATAAGGACTACGGCACCGAGTCGTTCGCCCAGTGGGCCGGCAAACAACTTTCCGTCGAGTTGGAGGCCCGCGACTTCCGCAACATGGGCTTTGAAGAAGCCTCGCAATTCGCCAGGGACCAGGCCGAGCGGATGGCCGAAGGCCAGGTGCTCGACCTCATCGAGGAGAACCTCCCCGAGGAGGAAGAATCCACGGAGTGGAACTGGGAGGCGCTCGCCAAGGGCGTCAATATGCGGTGGGGCACCAGCCTGCGCGACCGCGACCTCAAGAAGGTCGGCCGTGATGAAGTGGCCGAGCTCCTTCTGGAAAAAGCCCGCGAAGCCGTCGGCAAGGTCGACCTCAGCCGCGGCGCCCGCTTCCTCGAATCCGACTACGGCGTGCAAGCCGCCTGCGTCTGGGTCCGCCAGAAGTTCGATCTTACCCTCGACCTGGAAGAGGTCCGCGACCTCGAGCCCCCGGCCTTCCAAGAGCTGGTCCGCAACCGGGCCCGGATGACCTATGAGCAGAAAGAGGTCGAGTTCCCGGTGATGGCGGGACTCTACCACTTCACCACGCGCGACGCCGGCGGCCACAAGCGCTACGACCGTGAAGGATTGGCCGATTGGGCAAGGGACCGCTTCGGCGTGGACTTGTCGATCGAGGACTTGAAGAACAAGCAGCGTCACGAGATCCGCGCCTTGCTGGTCGACCAGAGCCGCCACTCGGCCGAAGAATCGCGCGCGATGATGGAAGAGGCGCACCATCGGATCGACGAGTTGTTCGACGGCGAACCGGCCTCCACCGCGCGTCCCGCGAGGGCCAACGGTCAGCTCGAATCGCTCGCCGACTGGATGCGCCAGAAGCTGAACGTCGAGATGGCCCCGGAGGAAATCGCCCGGCTCGAGCGAAAGGAATTGGAGCGTAGACTCTCCGACGCGGTGGAAGACCGCTTCCGTCCCGAAATGCGGAAGATGGAACGGGCACTGGTCCTGCAAATCCTCGACACCGCCTGGAAAGACCACCTCCTGGTGATGGACCACCTGCGAAGCAGCGTCGGACTGCGCGGCTATGCCCAGGTCGATCCCAAGGTCGAGTACAAGCGCGAGGGCATGCGGACCTTCGAGCAAATGTGGCAGTCGATCGGCGAGCGCGTCACCGACCTGATCTTCCGCATGGAGCAGCTTGACGAACGGTTCGTCGGCTCCACCTGGACCGAAGCGGAAGCAATCCACGAGGAAGCCCCAGGCGCCACGGAGATCGTCGAGCAACAGGAGGCGGCCATCGACGGCACCCAGACCGACCACAAGCCCGAACCGTTCCGCAACCGTGAGGAGCGCGTCGGCCGCAACGACCCCTGCCCCTGCGGCAGCGGCAAGAAATACAAACAGTGCTGCATGAAGAAGTACGCCTGAAACCAAAGCACTAAGATCTAAGCTCTAAGAACTTAGATCTTAGTTCTTAGCACTCGATGGTCCGATCGGGAAAGGAGTCCCAAGGGTGCCTTATCTTCTGAACGTCGTTTATCTCCTGCTGATCTTCCTCTCCCTGCCGTGGCTCCTCTATCAGGCGGTTCGCAAGGGCAAATATCGCGAGGGGTTCGCGGAGAAGTTCCTGGGGCTTGTGCCGAGGCGGACGGCGGAAGGCCCCTGCCTCTGGTTCCACGCGGTCAGCGTCGGCGAGGTCAATCTCCTGGCCACTCTGATCCGGCGGATCGAAGAAGAACGGCCGGAGTGGCACTGCCTCATTTCCACGACGACCATGACCGGCATGGCCCTGGCGCGGAAGAAATATCCGAAGCTTGCCGTCTTCTACTGCCCCCTGGATTTCTCTTGGGCGGTGCGCGAGGCCATGCGCCGGATCCGGCCCACGGTGCTCGTCCTGGCGGAACTCGAACTCTGGCCGAATCTCGTCCGCGCCGCCGAAAAATCCGGCGCCCGCGTGGCAGTCGTCAACGGCCGCTTGAGCGAACATAGCTTCCGCGGCTACCGGCGGATCCGGCCGCTGGTTGCCGGCATCCTTCGAAGGATCGGCGCCGTCGGCGCCCAGGACGAGGCCTATGCCGAGCGGTTCCGCCGGCTCGGAGCTCCCCAGACTTCGGTCCATGTTACTGGCTCGATGAAGTACGACGGCGCCGAAACCGATCGCGCCAATCCCCATACCCAGCGCCTTCGCCGACTCGCCGGGGTCCGCGACGACGACATCGTCTTCCTGGCCGGCAGCACCCAGGAGCCTGAAGAGTCCGTCGCACTGGAGGTCTTCCGGGAGCTCCGCGACCCGTGGCCCCAATTGCGTCTGGTCGTGGTCCCCCGCCATCCGGACCGTTTCGATTCCGTCGCCCGACTGCTCGACCGCTCCGGCCTGCCTTGGCAGCGGCGGAGCCAACTCGACCGGACCGGAGCCGATCCGTCCGCGAGAATTCTCCTGGTCGACGCGGTCGGCGAACTTGGCGTCTGGTGGGGAACCGCCCGGATTGCCTTCGTCGGCGGCAGCATGGGCAACCGCGGAGGGCAGAACATGATCGAGCCGGCCGCCTACGGGGCGGCCGTCTCTTTCGGGCCCAACACGCGGAACTTCCGCGACATCGTCGCCACCATGCTCGACCGCGACGCGGCCGTCGTGGTCCACGACGAACGAGAGCTGACCGGCTTCGTCCGCCGTTGTCTGGATGAACCCGAATTCGCCGACGATCTCGGCCGGCGAGCCAGGCAGCTCGTGGCTTCCCAACTCGGCGCCACGCAGCGGACTTTCGATCTGCTCGCGGCAATGGTCGACCATCCTGCCCAGCCGGCGTCCCGAGACCTCGCCGCTGCTTGACCGCGTCGAGTCCGTTGCCGCGGCCATGCGCCGTGCGGGGCCTCGATCGGCGTCTCACCCGGGTGAATCGGCGCACCCGCACGCCCATGCGCCCACACGCAAGTCCGTTCCTGGAAGCCAGTTGCCGCCATCCGCCTCGCCCAAGCCGCCATGCAACACCGCGCAGACCTGTTCAAGAACGGATCCGCCTTCCTACGACCAATCCCAGGAGGCTTTCTTGCTCGGGGACCGTTATAATGTCGGGGTAGCAACGCCTGCCGGGCTAGAGGAGCGGCAGCCGCGGCGTTCTGGCGATCGAGTTCGGTGGAATGGTCTTCCAGACGGTCGCGAAGGCCAGGAAAAGGCCGTCTTGCAGGCAACTTCCGATCGCGTTTGTTTCAGCCGAAACCCATTGGGCCTGCCAACATGTCGTCCGCGTCTTCCCTGCTATCGCCCGAACTGCTTGCCCGCCTGGAACGGCTGGAACTGGTCAGCCGCAAGATCTTTCGTGGGCGGATGAAAGGCGAGCGGCGGAGCCGTCGCAAGGGGCAGAGCGTGGAATTCGCCGACTTCCGCAGCTACGTCCACGGGGACGACCTGCGGTTTCTCGACTGGAACACCTACGCGCGCCTCGACCGCCTCTTCCTCAAGATGTTCCTCGAAGAAGAGGACCTGCACTTCTACGCGCTCGTCGACGCCAGCGCCTCGATGGATTTCGGCGAGCCGACAAAATTCGCCTATGCCAGGCAACTGGCCGCCGCGCTCGGTTTTGTCGGACTGGTCCGCGGTGACCGGGTGAAGATCGAGACGCTCGGGCAGGCAAACCGGGAGCCGGCGCCCGTGCTGCGGGGCCGCCGCAGCCTCTGGCGGATGCTCGAGTATCTCGACGGGCTCGAACCGGGCGCCAACGTGCCCTTGGCCCAGGGGATCAAGAGCTTCTGCGTCCGCAATTCCGGCAAGGGGATTGTCGTCTTGATCAGCGACCTGATGGAGAAGTCGGGCTACGAGCCCGCCCTGCGGTATCTCTTGGCCCAGGACATGGACATCTACGTGATCCATCTCCTCTCGGTCGAGGAGATCGAGCCGGAACTGCAAGGCGACCTTCGCCTGATCGACTGCGAGGACGGCGACGTGGCCGAGATCACCGTGAGCGGGCCGCTTCTGACGCGATACAAGCAAACGCTCGCCGCCTTCATCAACTCCGCGCGCGAGTTCTGCACGCGCCGCGGCATGGTCTACCTGCCTGCGCGCAACGATGTGCCGGTCGAACAACTCATCACCGGCTACCTGAGAGAGCGAGGGCTCGTCCGCTGATGCAAACGATCAACATGCTCACCTGGTGGCAATGGGCGATCCTGGCGGCGGTGCTGCCGGCGATCGTGCTCCTCTACTTCTTGAAGCTCAAGCGGCGGCCGGTCGAAGTCCCCAGCACGTATCTCTGGCACCGCTCGATCGAAGACCTTCATGTCAATACGATCTGGCAGCGGCTGCGCCGAAACCTGCTCTTGTTCCTGCAGATCCTGCTCTTGATCCTGGCCATGCTGGCCGTCTTGCGGCCGGGCTGGCGGGGCACCGCGCTTACCGGCGACCGTTTCATTTTCCTTATCGACAATTCGGCCAGTATGCGGGCCACCGACGTGGAGCCTTCGCGGCTCGAGGAGGCCAAGCGGCAGGCGAGGCTGCTCATCGACGAAATGGAGTCGGGCGACGTCGCTATGGTGGTGAGCTTTGCCGATACGCCGAAGATCGAGGAGATGTTTACGGACAACCGCCGCAGACTGCGGCAAGCGGTCGACGACATCCAGGCGACCGAACGACCCACGTCGCTCTTGGAAGCCCTCAAAGTCGCCTCGGGATTGGCAAACCCCGGCCGAACCGCCGACGACGTGACCGACGTTCAGGTCGCCGAACCGCTGCCGGCAACCTTGCTCATCTTCAGCGACGGCAAGTTTGCCAACGCCTCCGGCTTCGCGTTGGGGAACCTCGATGCGGTCTATAAGCCGATCGGTAATCCCGAGTCGGTCAACCTGGGCGTTACGACATTCAGCGTCCGCCGCAATGAGGCGAGGCCGGAGCAGTTGCAGGCATTTGCCCAGGTGCAGAACTTCAGCGCCAAGACGGCGGAAATCTCCCTGGAACTCCGTCTGGACGGCAAGATGATCAATGCAGATCGCTTTCAACTCGCCGGCGAAGAGGCCCGCGGGGTGACGTTTGACCTGGGGGCGTTCGACTCGGGGATCTTGCAGTTAACGGCCACCACAGGCGACGACCTTGCCGTGGACGACGTGGCCTGGGCCGTCGTCAACCCGCCCCGTCGTGCGCGAGCGCTCTTGGTCACTCCTGGGGTGGAACCGCTGGAGTTTGCCCTTTCGACCAGCGCCGCGATGGAACTGGCCGACCTCACGGTTCAGACGCCCTCGTATCTCGATCAGGAGGCCTATCGTCAGCAGGCCGCCATGGGCGGGTACGACCTGGTGATCTACGACCGGTGCCAGCCAAAGCAGATGCCGCAGGCCAATACGCTCTGGATCGGGGTGCTGCCGCCGGTTGGCGACTGGAAAGCGGAGCCCAAGGTCTCCGCACCCCAGATCATCGACACCGATCCAGCCCACCCACTGATGCAGTGGCTGAACTTGGGAAACGTGCTTGTTGCCGAAGGCGCTCCGCTTGGGGCACCGTCTGGGGGGACGGTGCTGATCGATTCGCATGTTGGCCCGCTGTTTGCAGTCGCGCCTCGGGGTCGGTTTGAAGACGCAGTCTTGGGGTTTGTTTTCCTTGGCAACGAGGCCGGCGGGGGAGGAGGCCAGGACGTTTTCATCGGTACGAACTGGCCGATCCGGGCAAGCTTTCCGCTATTCGTGCTCAATGTGCTTCAGTATCTCGGCGGAGGGCAAACGTCCTTGGGGGGTGAGGCCCTTCGGCCCGGTCAGCCCGTCCTGCTTGAAAGCGCCAGTCCGGCCAGGAGACTGGAAGTGCGGACCCCGAGCGCTCAGATCGTGCGGCTGGAACCGAGTGCGGAGGGGAAAGCCAGCTTCACAGGAACCGGGCAACTCGGGGTCTACGACGTCCGTATAGACGGGAAGGACGACCGGCATTTTGCCGTCAACCTTTTCCAGGCGTCGGAGAGCGACATCCGCCCGGTCTCGGATATCCGGATCGGCCACGTCGACGTTGCGGCCCAGACCGGTTGGGAGACCGCGCGTCGCGAAATGTGGCGGGTCTTGCTGTTGGCGGGGCTAGTGGTCTTGGGCGTTGAGTGGTATACGTATAACCGTCGGGTCTCATGGTAAGGGTTCGCTGCGATTCCCTCTGATGGAAGGGTAACGAAAATCGCAGAATTTCTAGGATGTCCATCATGACAAAGCTGAAGAACGCTCGGCCGAAGGGCAAGAAGCACAAATCCGAGAATCGCGACCGGGGGAAGATCTTCAACCGGTTGATTGAACATCGGCTGTTCAAAACGGTCAGTTACGAACAGTACCGGGAGAAGGTCCGCGACGTCTATGACGGTCCGCAGGGCGCAATTCTCGCTGCCTGCAGCATGCTTTCCCTGCACACCGCCTTGGGCGACCGGCTCTTCAAGGAGCGGAAGTTCGACCTCCGCGGATCCCGGCAGATTCTCGATGTCGGCAGCGGGGCCGGGCAGATTGCCAGGCACCTGCTGAGATACGCCGAACGGGGCGCGGGGATCACCTGCTTCGATCTGTCGCACGAGATGCTCCGGCGCGCGCGGCAGCGGCTGAAGAGCGATCGGCCGCGATTTGTCGTGGCCGATCTGACGCGACTTCCATTCGCCGACGCGACGTTCGACTGCGTCACTTGCGGATACGTGCTGGAACATGTGCCGGATCCCCGGTTGGGCCTGAGCGAGCTTTCGCGAGTGATGATGCCCGGCGCGAGGATGCTCCTCTTGACGACGGAAGACAGTTTTTCCGGGGCATGGACGAGCCGTCTCTGGTGCTGTCGCACGTACAACCGCCAGGAATTACTCCGGACCTGCGAGGAGTTGGGGCTGGAGTGGAAGAAGGAGCTCTGGTTCACGCGCATGCACAAAGTCTTCCGCGCCGGCGGCATCTGCGTCGAGATCGTGAAACAATAGCTTCCGTTTGAGAAGTGGCCCCCTTCATGTCTGACCTCACCGTCATCCCGGTATCTGACCGGGCCGATCGGAAGCGTTTCCTCACGTTTCCCTGGCAACTTTATCGCGACGACCCGAACTGGGTGCCGCCCTTGCGCCGCAACCAAGAGGAACTTGTCGGCTACCGGCGGCACCCTTTCTATGAGCGGAACGAGTGCCAGACGTTTCTGGCGATGCGAGGGGGCGACGTTTGCGGACGCATTGCCGCCATCGTCAACCACGGGCACTTGGAGAGGTACAAAGACGAGCGAGGTTTCTTCGGGTTCTTTGAATGCGTGGAGGATCCCCGAGTGGCTGCGGCGTTGTTCGACGCCGCGCGCCAATGGCTGGCCGATCGCGGCCTCAAGTCGGTTCGCGGGCCGCTGAATCCGTCGTTGAGTTACGAAGTGGGCACGCTGGTGGAAGGCTTTGACTCGCCGCCCACGTTCATGATGACCTACAACCCGCCGTATTATCCTCGCCTCATCGAAGGCTGCGGGTTCCGCAAGGTCCAGGATCTCTACGCGTATTGGGGCAGCGTGGAAATGCTGCCGGCGATCCAGGCCAGATACCAACGGAATTCGGACCAGATCCTCGAGCGATTGGGGGTGCATCTTCGTCCTTTGGACCGGTCGCACTTCATCGAGGACGTGGAACGGTTTCTCGATGTTTTCAACCGTTCGCTGTCGAATACCTGGGGCTTTGTCCCCATGACTCCCGCCGAGGTCCGCCATGCCGCAGAAGGTCTCCGCCACCTGATCGTGCCAGAGTTGGCCCTCGGGGCCGAGATCGACGGCCAGATGGCCGGGGCCGTGCTCTGCCTGCCCGACTACAACCCGCGGATCAAGCGGATCGACGGCCGGCTGTTCCCCTTCGGCGCCCTCCGCCTGCTTTATGCGAAGCGCCGCATTCCACGGCTCCGCATCCTCAGCGCCAATGTCCTGCCGGAATACCAGCTTCTCGGGGTCGGCCTGGTCCTGCTTTCCGGACTCGTACCCAAAGCGATCGACTGGGGAGTGCGGGAGGCGGAATTCTCCTGGATCCTGGAGTCGAACGCGCTTTCGCGCGGCAGCCTGGAAAAAGGCGGGGCCAAGAGATACAAGACGTACCGCATTTATGACCTCGACTGACCTGGTATAATTGCGTCGGTCTTGTCAAATGCGTTTTTCCTCGCGTATGTCCCGTGTCGTTCTGGCCATGTCCGGCGGCGTCGACAGCAGCGTGGCGGCCTGGCTGCTTCGCGAGCAGGGGCACGATGTGGTCGGGGTGTTCATGCGGCACGGGATCCAGGCGGAGGAAGCATGCCGGGTCGATCCGGGTGAACTGAAGATCCACAAGCAGGGCTGCTGCAGTGCGGCCGACGCCGAGGATGCGCGGCGCGTGGCCGGCATGTTCGACATCCCCTTCTACGCCCTGAACCTCGAGGCCGAGTTCGGCCGGATTGTGGATTACTTCGTCGGCGAGTACACGGCGGGGCGCACTCCGAACCCCTGCGTGGTCTGCAACACGTGGCTGAAGTTCGGAAAGCTTTTTGACTACGCCGACGGCGTCGGAGCGGAGTACGTTGCCACGGGCCACTACGCGCGGATGCTCCCGACGGGCGACGCGGACACGCCGGCGCTCTGCCGAGGGCGCGACGAATCGAAAGACCAGTCCTATGTCCTGTTCGGCGTCCAACGGCAGTTTTTGCCTCGGTTGTGCCTGCCGGTGGGCGAGTACCGCAAGGACCGGATTCGCCAAACTGCAGCCGAACTGGGCCTGCGCGTGGCCGAGAAGAAGGACAGCCAGGAGATCTGCTTCGTTCCGGACCAGGACCATGCGCGGTTTGTCCGCGAGCGCCGCGGCGGCGAGGGCACCTCGGGCGAGATCGTCACCACGGACGGCAGGGTGGTCGGCCGGCATGACGGGCTGGAGCGGTTCACCATCGGCCAGCGCAAGGGGCTGGGCATCGCGCTGGGAAAACCGCGGTTCGTGGTACGGTTGGAGCCAGAGACTCGCCGCGTGGTGGTGGGCACGCGTGAGGAACTCGCCTGCGGTGGACTGACTGCGGCCGGGGCGAACTGGCTGGTCGACCCGCGCGCCGATTCGTTCCGGTGCTGCGTCAAGATCCGCTACCGCACTCCGGCTTTCCCGGCGACCGTCGCAATGCTCGACGCCAATCGCTTCCGCGTCGTCTTCGACGAGCCGTGTTACGGCATTGCCCCCGGCCAGGCGGCCGTTTGCTACCAGGACGACCGCGTGTTGGGCGGCGGCTGGATCCAGTAGGAGCCAGTTGGGGGCGGCACACGCTGGGCAGCCCCCTGCCGGGTGTCCGGCAGGGGGCTGCCATGCTCAATTTGTCAAAGGCCGGCCTTCGGCCGGAACCACAAGGAGAGTCTGCAGCAGACCGATGTGGAACGACTCTTTTGGGACGAATGTTGCATCGCTGTTGGTTTTCGTGCATGGTGGTGAGGGAGTGGACAAACAAGGGCCCGTTGATTGAACTGAAAGAGGTCGGCGTTCAGAATAGGGTCGACATCCCTTCGCGGCCGAGACGGCCGTGGGGCGATAAGTCGTATTCACGAATTCGCGACGGAGGTGTGCTGTGTGGAAAACGACTCTGGCGATGTTCATCGTGCTGTTGGCCTCGGATCGCGAGATGCTCGCCGATCCGCCTACGCTGCCGACGGCCCCGCTCAGGATTGCCCGGGATTCGCCCCAGGCGCTCGACGTGGACCCGAATACGCTGACGCGGCCGACCAGGCTCTACACGGTCTGCGCGCTGGGCGGCATGGCCGAGCACGGCTTCATCAAGGACGGCCGGGTCTACGCGCCGGGGGGTGGAGGCGTAGCCTGCTGGGATCTCAGGACGGGAGAAGTCTTGCGCCGGTATTCCCATGTGGGCGGAACGACGATGCCGATCCTCGAACACGGCGTGCTGGTCGGCGTGGGCGGCGGTGGAGTCCGGGCCGTCTCCGCATCCGACGGCAAGGTCCTGTGGCATGCGGCGGCCGGGCCGGTCGGAGCCGAAGCACTCGTGTATTACGACGACGGCCAGGACCGTTTCGTGATCGTGCAAGGGCAAACAGGTCTCTCGAAGCTCCGCTTTGACGACGGAGAGATTGTCGCCACGCATCCGATCGGCAGTTGTTGCGTGCCCGCCTTGGACAAAAAGAACCGGTGGATCTACGCCCAGGAGAACCAGCGTCTGGTGAAGCTCAGCGCCGAGGATCTCCGGCCGATTTGGGATGTCGGCCTAGTGGGCGGCGCGAGTTCTGCGTCGCCGATCTTGATCGACGACGAGCACGTCGGCTATCGGGTCTTCGCCAACACGGGCGATGGAAACGTCTACTGCGTCACGGCGGATGGCCGGATCGCCTGGCAGCATTCCTTCGGCGGAACCATGAACGGCCTGATGACCTACCACCAAGGCATGCTCATCGAACACGGGTATCCGAGCATCGTCCGCGCCGTCGACGGACGGGACGGCAAAGTGATCTGGGTCTTCGACGCGAAGGACCTTCATGACAGCCAGGAGACCTTTTGGACCGCCCCCTTGCTCATCGGCGACCGGCTGCTGGTTCCTACCGCCGACGGGCCGGGACGCGCCTACCTGCGGCAGAAGTTCTTTGTCTTAGATCCCGCGACAGGCCGGAAGCTCCAGGAGTTCGAATTCGACGCGCCCGGCAGTTCCTGCGGAGTCCCGATGGCCAGCGCGGGAACCGTCATCTTCCACGACAACATGCACAGTCGCTGGACCGCCGTGAAGGTTGGCCAGGGCGAGCCGACGGATTGGTATCCCTTCCGGGGCGACGAGGCCCATACCGGAGCGCCGGCCCACCAGGAAAAAATCGTCACCGCCTGGTACGAAGAGGCACAAGAAAAGGCCGCCTGGCGGCAGGCCAGCGACTGGCTGTTCCTCGATCGATTCGAGCGGCCCGCCGCGCCGGGACTGGGCAACGCGGACTTCCCGCCGCTGGGTTGGAAGAGCGAAGGCCCGCCCGGCTCAACCACCATCGGCGGCGGCGAGCTGGTGGTGACCGGCGCGGGCGCGACGCCCGTGGGCGTCTACCACGAATATGCGGCAGCCCCGCGGTTCACCGTCGAGGGCACGGTGACATTCGGCCAGACGGACGCCCCCAATCAGTGGTTTGCCCTCATCAGCTACGGCTGGCAGCAGCGGCTCGGGCTCATGGCCCATGCCGATGGATTCATCTATCTTATGGGTTCCTCGCGGCAACAGGGCACGGCCGCATCGGATCTTTGGACGCGCAGCGATCTTCGGTACGAGGCGAACAAAGCCTATGCGTTCAGAATACAGATTGACTGCGATCGCAAGTGGGGGGAATACTCGATCGACGGCAAGCCGCTTGGCAAAGGCCATTTCGCCAAGTACGGCAGCCCTTGCTGCCTGATCGCCGCGACGCAAGATAGCCGGGGATCTTTTCGACTCGGCGAGATCGCCGTCTACCAAGGACAATCCCGAACAACAAACCCTTGACCTCGTTCCTACGACGCGAACGCATCGTGTCTGACGAAAAAGCAGAAACCCTTTACGGCCGAAGGAGTCGATCATGAGCGGGCACGCAGACAAGAGTCTGGATCGGAGGCAATTTCTCCAGCAAGGGGCGGCCGCGGCAGTCGCCCTGGGCGGCCTAGGCGCCGTCGCTTCGGAAACGCCACGCAAGGAGGATCCCGATGCGCCGGCACGCATCGCCGTGATCGGGCTTGGCGGGCGAGGGACATTCCTGCTCCGTAGCCTGGTCTCCTATTTTCCGCAGGTCACGGTCCCGGCCGTCTGCGACTTGAAGCCGGACCGCCTCCAGGCGGGCATCGAACTGGTCAAGAAGATCCGCGGCACGGCTCCCGCCGGCTACGGCAAAGACGAGTTCGACTACCGGAACATGGCCCAGCGCGAGGACGTGGACGCGGTGCTGGTGGCCACCGGCGTGCAGGTGTTCGGAACCATCGCCACCGACGTGATGAAGGCCGGCAAGCACGTGGCAACCGAGGTCACGGGGCCGCACTCCCTGGACGACTGCTGGGCCATCGTCGAGGAGAAGGAGCGATGCGGCAAGCACTACATGCTGCTGGAACAGTGCGTCTACGGCGATGTGAACCTGATGATCCTCAACATGATCAAGCACGGTCTGTTCGGCGAAACGTACTATGCCGAGTGCAGCTACGTGCACGACATTAAGACGGGCGGCTCCGGCAAGAGCCGGCTGGTCGAGGCCGACCAGACGCTCAGTTGGCGGGGCCGCCTGGTGGCCGACGGACACGGCAGCTCCTATCCCGCCCACGGCATCGCCACGCCTGCCAAGTGGATGGGAATCAATGACGGCGACCGCTTTGAATACTGCATTGCCATGATGAGCGAACCGAGGGAGATTCATGCGCAGGTGGTCGAGCAATTCGGCCCCGACAGCGCCGCGGCCAAGATCCAGTTTCAGACGGGCGATTTCCTGAGCACCTTGATCAAGACCGCGAAGGGAAGAATGATCCGGCTGGACTACAGCCTTTCCAACACCAGGCCCTACTCGCGGTACTATCTGCTGCAAGGGATGAACGGCTGTTTCGAGTCGCGGACCGGGCTGTTCCTCAAGGGAGCCAGCAAAGAATCGAGCCCCGGCTACGGCACTTGGGACCCGGTGGAAACGTTTCTCGAAAAGTACCGCCATCCTATCTGGCGCAAGGATGCCGCCACGGCGCTGAAGACCGGCGGGCACGGCGGCATGGACTACTTCTGCCTCCGCGATTTCGTCGACATGGTCCGCTACAATCGCGAGCCCTGGATCGACTGTTACGACGCCGCGGCATATAACGCCCTGAACCAATGCTCGCAGAAGTCGATCGACGCCAAGGGCGCGCCGGTCGAGATCCCCGATTTCACCAAGGGCAAATGGCAGGATCCGGATTGGCGCAAAGGTCGGCCGAGCCCGGCTGCCGTGCTTCCCGCTTGAGCGATGTACTCCAATCCGGGCCACCAGAACCAGCCCTCGTGCAGGGCAACCTCGGGAGACGAACCCATGGGAACGTGGAAGTATCTGCTCATGGCCGCCGGCGTGCTGGGCGGTTGTCTGTGCTGCGGCGGCCTCGGCATCGCAGAAGAAAACGCCGCGCAGGTCGCCGGCGCCGGAGGTCAACAGGCCGGTGCGAAGAAAAGCACCGCCGTCCGCCCCATCCTCCTGCTGCAGTCGCCCGACGCAGCCCATCCGCTGGATGCGTATCTCGAAGAGGTGCTGCTGGGCGAAGGCTACAATGGCTACCTGAAGCGACCTCCCGCGGAGGCCGGCGACCTGGCCGCCTTCGCGCTGGTGCTGGTCTCCAGCGGCGCCGCAGCGCAGATGGCCCCGGAGACCATCCTGGATTACGTGCAGCAAGGCGGGCGCGCGGTCATTCTGCAACCGCCGCGGGCGTGGGCGCCTCGCTTCGGCCTGGAACCGGCGGGGCGGAGCTACTCGATCGCCCGCGACGCCTACCTGCAGGTCGACCTCAAGCACCGCTGGATGGACGGCTTTCCCGCCGCGGATCTGCAGGTGCCTGATGAATCGCACGTCTACGGCGCGGGGACGACGGAGCCGCTGGCGCTGGTCGCCGGGGCCCGGGGGCGGCCATCCATCTATCCGGCCGTGGCGCTCACGCGGCATGGCGCCGGGTCGGCCGTGGTCTTCACCTACGACCTTGCGGAGGCCATCGTGCGGCTCCACCAGGGCTGGCCCGCGACGTCCAGCACGGGCAACGATCCCGACGCCAACCGCGACGGCAAGTTCACGGCCGACGACCTGTTCCACCGCGTGCGCGATTTCGATCTGCGGGACGTGCCCCAAGCCGACGTGCACCAGGACCTCTTGGTGCGCGTCATCCGGGGGCTGCTGGACGACGCGGCGCCCCTGCCGCGGCTCTGGCACTTCCCGCGCGCCGCCCCGGCGCTGGTGTTCATCGACGGCGACAGCGACGGCATGATCTGGGAGGATCTGGAGTGGGTGGTCCGGGAAGCGGCCGCGACCCGGACGAAGTACACGCTGTACCTGATGACCGAGCACATCAAGGCCTTCGACCGCGAAAAGATCGCGGCCCTTCGGCAGCAGGGGCACGAGTTCGGCGTACACCCCTGGGTCAGCGCCCAGCCGGACCTGGCGACCTGGCGGCAGTGCGTGGCGGAGATTGTCGGTCTGTTCCGCGAAAAGTTCGGCTACGAGCCGCGTGCCCTGCGAGCGCATAGCTGCATCTTCCCCGGCTGGGACGAAAACCCGCGGCTCCTGGCGGAGCACGGCCTGCGGCTGGACACGGACTTTATCAACGGTTACCGCTTCGGCTCCGGCTATCTCAACGGCAGTGCGTTGCCGGTGAAGTTCATCAGTCGTGAAGGCGAGTTGCTGGACTGCTACTCGCAGAGCACGGTGCAGACCGAAGATGGGTCGTGTTCGCCCAAGTTCCTGCTGCCGCCCATGAACGAGGACGAGGCCCTGGCAGTGGCTCGCCAATTGTTGGCGGACTGCGCCGGGCGCTGGCACGGCGTGTTCCATCCGTACTTCCATCCCGTCAGCCTGTCGGGCCGCGGCAAGGTGCCGTGCCAGAACTGGTTCCGCCAGATCCTGCTCGCGGCCCGCGACCTGGACCTGCCCAGCGTCAATGCCGGGGAGTGGCTGGACTTCAACGACGCGCGGCGGGCCGCGGCCGTCGACACCCTGGCATGGGACGGCGAGACGCTGGTCCTCTCCCTGCAGGCGCCGTCGGCGATGGCCGGACTGACGCTCCTGTTGCCGCCGCGGCGCGACGGCCGGCCGCTGGCCGCCACCCTGGCCGGCGCGCCTTGTGAGGTCGTGGACCTGGCCTTGGAGGGCATGCGCTGGCAAGGCATGGTCGTTGACCTGCCGGCGCAGTCCAAGGTCGAGCTCCGCGTTTCCCCGGCCGGTCCCAAGGCAGCGGACCGTCGCTGACAGGTTCGATCAAAACGGAGACGGCGAATTGACAGGTTGAAACAGTTCTGACCTTTTCCCCCCTCCGTGCCCCGAAGAGGCGCCGGTTTGCCCAGCGAAGGGCGCAACCCTGGATTAGAGGAGCCAAACGGCGATAAGTCCAATTATTCAGCGGTCCTGCATACGACGAATCATGTTCCCGACCTTTGAGAATTGGACGTATCCCCTTCTTCCCTTCCCCTTCTTCCCTTCCCCTCGCCCTTTTTGTTCTCGCCTTTCGCTCTGTGCGTTCGGTGCCTCATTGGTCCCTAATGTTGCCTCGAATGTGCCCCAAACCCGCGCTGCCATTCCGATTCGATGTCAACCGTCTTCAAGTTCGGTATTAGCTCGTGGAGGCGTTTTCCTGCGTCTTCCTCGGTCATCCCAGTTCGAAGCACACTGAGAAATCGGAGTGACTTGAGTTCGCCCAAGCGATCGGCGTCCTCATTGCACAACGGGACCGCATCCAAGGTAAGTGCCCGGAGTTTGTCTAGGCACCTAAGCTGCGCTACTCCGTTAGCACTCACTCGGCAGAAACCGACCTCTAGTACGCGGAGAGACTTTATCCCGCAAAGTTGTTTAAGCCCCGCGTCCGTAATCTCTGTACTGCTGAGGTCAAGATACTCCAGCGAGGCCAGTTCGCATATCGCGGCAAGGCCGACGTCCGTAACGTCGGTGGTGCCGATATACAAATGCCGTAGCTCATTCAGGCCTTTCAGTTCGCCGAGGCCCGCATCCGAACGAGTCGGGCCGCATTTTCTTGTCGCGCAACCACTTCCGGTGATACGGCCGAACGAAACGTCTGGGAAAAGTTGCGAAAATAGGACGTCTGCGTTTGCTTTGCGGGCGTTTCAAGGGCATGTTTTGCTTGGACGCACGCTGGCCGAAGATAGGTAACGAGACGGCCGCCGCGGTGTCAACCCGCGAGTCACGTGGATCGACGTTTCCACCCACCAAGGCCATGCTGACGCCCGCGTGCGTCCGGGGCAGTTTTCTGGGGGTGTCGGAAACCAAAGGAGAACCCCATGCCAGCGCTGCGATGGATTCTTGTTGTAGTTGTCGTTTGCGGACTGAGCGGCGCCGCCCTTGCCCAAGGGCCTGCTCCGGTGGCTTCGCCGCTCGTGCCCAACTACGCGTCCTTCGCGGCCTATGCCGCGCCGGCGGGCGGCGGACCGGCCTACGGAGCCCTCGGTCCGGCCTGCTGCGACTGCTCGCCACGCTGCTGTGCGAACATCTGGGACGGCTACTGCCAGGAGAAACTTCACGGCACAGCCGGTTGTCGCTCGACGGGCCGTTGCCGTTCCAGCGCGTGCTGCCGTCCGCAGTGCAGCGCGGTGCGCCGATGCCGTCCTGTTTGCAGCGAAGTCTCCGTTGAGTGCTCGGCCGCACCCGCCGCGCCTGCCCCTGTCGAAGAGACGCCGGCGGCTCCTGCTCCAGCGCCGAAGGCCAAGTAGTCCGGCAAGGCCCATCCGTTCCTAGTCTTCTTTGCCGATTTCCTCCTTGTCGGGCAGTCGCTGGGCGCAGTACCAGATGAGTCTGCCGAGCAAGCGGAAGTAGATCATCAGGGCCGCGACGATCGCGGCGATGGCCGGCACACCGACGAGAGGGTGCGTCGCCACGGAGAGCAGCACGGCCGGAACCACGAGGACGGCGCCAAGAAGGGCCGTTTCCAGATAGAACAGCCCCCACCCCCAGCCGACCGAGAGCACGCTCCACCAGATCGGCGCGGAGAAGGGTCTCCAAGGGCTTCCCGCCTCGAGCATCGACACGAAGAAGATGGGAAAAGCCACAAATGCGGTCGCAAGCAGGATGATCGTGGTGAGCCTTGCATCGGCCCCGACGAGCGACCGCAGCCCCAGCCCGACCGCCAGCGACAATGAGACGCTGTTCAGCACAAACAGGAAATCGGAAAACCAGTCGAAGATCGTCCCTTGCGGCCAGTTGACGATCGCGTCGCAGCCATCCGACGTATCCTGAACGATCGCCAGTCCGATCGCCGACGCGATCATGACCCAAACAACCCCGAGCAATGCGGCAAGCACACCGTACAAAATGCTGAGCACCCAAGCCATTGGGCTCGACTGGGTCAGGAGATACGCCTCTCGAAGTAGCGCGGCGATCAAGATCGCTCCGACCGAAAGGACCATCCAGTAGAGGATCGACCCCGGGTAGAACGGGAAACTGAACACTCCCGTGAGGAACGGCCTTCGCGGAGGTTTCTCCGGCAGTTCCTCTTCTTCCGGCGGAGGCGGCGCCTTGGCCTGCTCGGCGATCGAGGATTCAGCCGCTTCTTCTTCCGGGACGACGGCCGGTTTGAGTTCCGCACGGTCCACCGGCGCTGCGACCGCATACTCCTCGGCGATTTCCTCCAGCGGCTCCGGAGCGGCAATTCCAGCTTTGGACGTGGATGCATCGAACGACCGGCCACAGTCCGGACAGCGGACCGCGTGGCCGACGCGCTCGGGTGGGACGTGCAGCCGCGTCCGGCAGACCGGACAGACCGCCAAGACTTCGCCGGAATCGACAGGCCCGGACTCGCCGGTTTCCCACCAGTTCCACAAGCCGACGGCGTACTGTTCGCGGGGATTCGACGGGATCACCGGCCCTTCGGGCAACTTGGGATGCGGCGGCGGCACCACGTTCGGAGTCTCGCAGTCGGGGCAGATCATCTCCTGGCCGACCTGGTCAAGAGTGGCCAGCATCCGCGTGCGGCAAAGGCTGCAGACCACGGGAACGTAGGCCTGGTAGACTTCGCGCGAGTCGGGCGGCGGCTGGCCTTCGCCTTGATAAACCGCGTACTCCTCGTCGACCGGGGCGACCGCGGCGCCGGGGGTGGAGGCCGCGGGACTGGGCGCGGGCGGAACAACCATGGTCCGCGCATCGCAGTCGGGGCAGGTCATCTCGTGGCCCACCTGGTCCGGCGTGGCATACATCCGCGTGCCGCATACCCGGCAAATCACGGCGATGTAGGTCTGGTACGCCGCGGAATCCGGAAGGGCCTGTCTGCCGTCCTGGGACAGCCCGTATTCGGAACGGCTGCGCCGTGTCGTCTCGGCAATCCGTTCCGCCGTGGGGACGGTGAACTGCCAATAGCAGACCGGGCACCGCTGCCGCATTCCCGCCTGGCTTATTTTCGCTTCCAGCCGCGTCATGCAGCGGGGGCAACCGAACTTCAGACGATTCGGACGCGAACGGTTCATGTCCCGCCCATGGCCTCTTCATAATGGCTCCACAGGGGATCGCCGATCTCGGGCAGGCTATCGCAGAACCGCCAGACGAGTTCGTACAGCCCCTGCAGGCTTGATGCTTCGAATCGGAATGTCATGGCCGGTTCGGTCACGGAGGCGCGGACGAGCGCCCATCCGTCGGGAAACTGGATGCGAACGCCATCCACCGTGGTCTGGGGATACTCGGACCAGGCGGATCGGACGTGCGCGAGCACCGTCTCGCATTTCGCCGGATCCACCGGCACGCGCAGGTCGGGGGTGACGAAGATTTCCGGAAATGCTCGCCTCAGTTCCGTGAGCGACTTGCCGGTGCGGGCCAGGTGGTCGATCAACCGGCAGGCGGTATAAAGCGCGTCATCGCCCCCTTCCAAATCCCGGTAGAAATAATGACCGCTGATCTCGGCCCCGAACAGGGCCCCGCTTTCCAGCATCCGCGCACGGAGGAAAGCGTGGCCGCTCCGTTCGACGATCGGCCGGGCCCCGAGGGTCTTGGCAAGTTCCGGAATCCGGTCGGAAAACTTGAGGTCGTAGACGAACGGCTGGCCGGCGATTTCTTCCCCGAAACTCTCCAGCAGGATTGCCGCCGTCTCCTCGCCGGTAAGGATCACTCCGTCGTCGTCCACGAACGTGATGCGGTCGCCGTCGCCGTCGAAGGCAACTCCCAGGTCGGCGCGCTGGTGGTCCACGGCCTCGCTCAACTCTTCCAGGAGTTCGTGCCGGGAGGAATCAGGGCAGCGGCCGTCGAAAACGGCATCGGGCGTGTCATGGATGGGGGTGAGGAGCACCTGCGGGAAGATGGCATGGAGGTAGCGCCGTGCGCGGCCGGCCCAGCAGCCGTGCATCGGGTCGAGCACCGTGTGCAGCCTGACAGGCCGGCGTTGGCTCCAGAGCTCCTGAAGCCAGGCGACATAGTCGAACGTAATGTCAATCCTTCGGGGCGCCCGGTGCACTCGGCCGTCGAGCGCCTCGGGCTCATCGACCATCCGGTGGAGGATTGCCACCTGTTCCTGGGTGGGCGGCTGGTTGCCCAGCAGCCATTTCAGCCCATTGTCGTCCGGCGGGTTGTGCGAGGCGGTCACGATCGCGCAGGCGTCGGCCATGAGCCGGTGCTTGGCGTAGTAGATGATCGGCGTGGGCAAAGTGCCCAGGTCGACCACGTCGATCCCTGCCCGGCATAACCCGTCGACGAGCGCCGCCAGAAACGCCGGCGTGGACATCCGCACGTCACCGCCGACCACGAACTTCGCACCAGGCTGCAACTGCCGTCCGAGCGCCTGGCCCCAGCGCTGATACAGCTCGGGCGTCAGCTCCGTCATGGCATGGCCCCGGATGTCGCAAGGCTTGTAGATGCTCACAGGTACTCCCGCTTCTTGAATTCGTTGAAGACCAACGTGGTCCCCAACGTAGTATTATAGTCGCCCGGCCGCCGGAGTCCCGAGGCCAAACAGGCGGCCGTTCCGTCTCTCGCTCCGGCCACGACGATCGCGCGGCTGCGGAAGGCCGGTTTCTGCCGCGGCGGAAGCGGTAATCTGCCCAACGGGGTTCCCGGAGCGAGTACCCGAGGCAAACGGTCCCCCGGACCGGACAGCTTTGTAAACCAGGCCGGCCAGCACTCGTCGATCAGGTCGTCCAACGGCATCGCCGCCTGGCCGACGACCTTGCCCCGCCGCGTCGCTGCCAATGCACGGACTCCTCCCGTTCCGACATCAATTCCGACTAACAGTGGCTCGCCTTGTTGCATGGGAGCCGGCCTTTGGGGACTGCGATCAAGGGAAACGTTCGGCCAGCCGGGCGAACTCATGGCGAAGCGGAGGCATCGCCCCGGGACGGCTCGCGACCATCGCTCCGACCTCGTTGGCAAAGGCGGCCTGGGCTTTCAGGGGCCAGCCCTGCAAGCGGCCATAGATCCACGCCGCGGTAAAGGCATCGCCGGCCCCGACCGCGTCGGCCACCTTCACCGCCACACCCTCCCGGTCCACCGTTTCGCCGTCGCCGAACATCACGCAGCCCGCGGCCCCGCGCGTAACGCAAACCACGTCAACCTGGTACCGCTGCCGGATCGCTTCCGCAAAGAGGAAATGGTCGGCCGCACCGATTTCGAGCAGATCGGAAAGCACCGTGACCTCGTCCGTATTCAGCTTCACGTAATGAGCCTTCGCCAGCGACGACTCGATCCACTCGCGGTCGTACCAGTGCTGCCGGAGATTCACGTCGTAGACGATAAGGCATTGGCGAGACACTTCCGTCAAGGCTTCCTGGATGGTTGCGCGCGACGTTGCCGACCGCTGGGCAAGCGTGCCGAAGCAGACGGCCGAGGCGCTGCTTATCAGTTGCCTCAGGCCCCTATCCAGCGCGATGTGGTCCCAAGCGACGTTCTCGTGGATGACGTAGGTGGGGTGGTTGGCCCGACTGGCGTCGACCGTGACGGTGCCGGTAGGGTGCAGTGGGTCGCGTTGGACCCAATCCGTTGCCAACCCTTGCCCGGAAAGAAACCGGACCAATTCATCGCCCAGCGGATCGCATCCGACACGGGAGCAGATCGTGCCGCGGCAGCCGAGTTGTCCGGCCTGGAATGCGACGTTGGCCGGGGCCCCGCCCGGCCGGCGCAGGTCGGGGAAAACGTCCCACAAGAGCTCGCCGAGTCCGACGACGATGGGCGGATCGGGCATGTTCGTAATCCTTGATCAATACGGTCCCAGCCGCAGCCAAATCCAGGGGAGTATCGCAGCAACGCAATCCTGGAATCAGCGGCCCGGCACCGCGTCACTCCAATACTCCATCACTCCACCACTCCCTCACTTCCCTGCCT
>JABWBD010000390.1 GCA_013360685.1 Pirellulales bacterium | reverse complement strand
CAAGGCACTGGCGGTCCTCGTGGAGTTGTCCGACTATAAGGCACACGGAGTGTACGTCGCACTGATGGCCCTCAACGCGATCGACTACCTCGACGAGAAGGCCGCATCCGCGGGCGAAGCAATCCGGACGCTCCCGTCCAAGGTGGGCCCCGAGTTGCAGCGGATGGGATACGGTATCCCGCCACTGATTGAGAAGATATTGACCGATCTGGAGAAACGTTGATAAGCCGATCTGGGGCAAGATCAAGAAGACAGAAGGGTCGCACGCAGTGGTTCCCTCGGCTCAATGCCGCACGTAGAACAGCGCCAGCCGCTCGCCCAGCTTGTCGCCGCTGGACTTCAGCACGAGCGATCTTTCGAACTCGACAGGGGCCAGGATCAGATAACGCCAGGCAAGGTTCCCGTTGCGGCCGCTGAGGCACTTGCGGAAATCGCCCGCCTGGCCGAAAAAGAGATCCAGGGTTCCGCCGCGCCACCCCTCCGCCGGATGGCCGTCGATCTCGAGCGAATCCACTGCCCTGGGCCTTCCCTCGGGCTGCTGGTACACCAGTGCAACCCAGCGGCCTCGGCCCGCCTGCTCAATCCAGAGATTGCCGTCGCCGCTTGCCGGTTGAAAGACGCCGCGGAGCCGCATGCGGGCCTTGATCGCCTCGCGGTTCGCGTCGGTCGCCGGCTCCACGGAGACCAGGAAGCCGATGCCCGGGACCGGCTTCTTGCCGCAATTCCTGGCCGAGATCGTGATGCCTTCGCCGAACGGCATTGCCAACATGTTCGTCGGCCCTCCCCGGTCGACGAGGATGAAGCCATGGGGATTGTCGCTGTTGCCGGCAAACAACGGGAACCAATACCGAGCGGGAGCGGAGACCGCCGGCTGCGACTCTCCATCGACCGTCGCCTCGAGCCAAAGATCGTTGTCGGCCAAGACCGTCTTGGCCGCCAGCAGCTTGGTCCAGTGGACGATCCCGGTGCCGGGGACGTGGACCAGCACTTCCGTTCGGCCCGGCTGGATCGTTCTTGGCTCGCAGCCGAACCGTGGGCGGGGATCGTTTTCGCGGTGCACTCCCCAGTCGAACTGCTCGTGGCGGTAGTTGACCGCCGAGAGCCAGCCGTGCGGGAATCCGGAACCGGCGCCGTCGAACGTCGTCACAGGGATACCGGCGGGAAACCGGAGATACTCGATGCGATAGTCGGCATTGCGGGCATTTCGCAGCACGATTCTGAGGCTCTTCTCATAGCCGAGGAAGGTGAGCACCGGACCGGTGTCTTCGGAGATCTCCGTGCCGGCGTGCCACAGGTCGGCCGGCTTGCACTCCAAGCGGGGCCTGTCCTCGCCGTCGAAGTAGAACGCCAGGTCGCCCTCGTCGCTGCTGCGCGCGACGCGGACTACGGCGCCGGGACCGGCAAGTTCTGCCAGAACGTGCTCGCTGGAGTTGTCGGCGGCAATCGACCGGCAAGCAACGCCGGAGCGGACCGCTTCGGGGACCGACAGGCGCTCCGGATTCATCAGTCGATCGAGGACCACGGTTTCGCCGGTGGCGGGCAGCGGCCGGCGCCACGCCTCGAGGCCCGGGCCCGGCGGCGCCTCGAGCACACGAACGTCGCGAATCCGTATCTTGTCGTTGTGGTCCTGGAAGCCGATCCAGCCCTGGGGATGGCGGTGCTTGAGCTCCGGGTGCTGGAGGGTATTGACCTGCTGGACGAGCTCCCCGTTGACCCACGCCGAGACCATCGGCCCGTCGGCCTTGACGACGACGTGGTTCCAGTCTTCGGACCGGTCGAAACGGGCCAGCGGCGGCACATTGCCGTAAATGGCCATCGTCTGGTGCTTGTCGAGCTTCTCCGAATCGGGGCGGTCCCAGAACTGCATTTCCATGCCGTCGCCCGAAGGCCAGCCGGCGCGGGGCGTGCGGATGCCGACGCCGGAGTTGCCCCCCTTGGCCATCTTGTAGCTGAAGGAGAGCGTGAAGTTGGCGAACTGCGTTTCCGTGCGAAGATAGTTTCCGCTGCCTGGATGGGCGAGCACGAGTTCGCCTTCCTCGACCGTCCAGGCACCAAGGTTCCCCGGCGTCCACCAGCCCGAAAAATCCTTGCCGTTGAAGAGCGGCTTGCCGGCCGGTTCGGCGGCCCGGAGGTTGGCGAGCGATGCCTCTGCGCCGAGCACGGCCAGGCCCAGCGCGAACCGCCGCGCCGGCGCGATCTCGACTTCGTAAAGCCGCCGGCCATCGATTGCTACCGCCAGCTTGCCTTCGGCCCGGCGGATGGCGGCGGTATGCATCCTGCCTCCGGCCGGTCCGACCTTCGCGCCCGGCGCGATCACGTTTGGGCCGTCTTTCAACTGAGCGCAATGCTCGCCTTCACGGAGGACCAATTCCAGGCCGCTTCCCGCGGGTACTTCCGGCATCAAAATCCTCCATGCAGCTTCGGCCGTAGCGGACCAATCGAACCTCTGTTCGCCATCCGCGGCGGAAAAGCCCGACAACAGGGGCGTGGAGTCGCGGCAGCCGTGGAGCTTGCCCTCGGAGATCGTCCAGCCGGCCGGCGGTTTCTCGCCATACGTCCATCCGGCCAGCGAGTCAGGCCGCATCAGTTTGACGCCAGGAATGTCGCCCGCGGCAGGCAGGGACGCGGTGAGGGCCAGGGAGAGGGAAACGGCAAGAGAGAGTCTCATGAGATTTTGGATTTTGGATTTTGGATTGGATTTCAGATTCTTCAGTTATGGATCGTTGCGGTCACTCTGCGAATCCAAAATCTAAAATCCAAAATGGTCAGAGTTCCAGGTATTCTTCGACTGCTTCGCGGAGCACGCTCGTGTCGGGATCGAGGCCAGTCCACAGTTTGACGTTGATCGCCATCTGGGTGATGAAGATTTCCAGCCCATCGATCGCCGCGCAGCCGCGTTGCTCGGCCTCGCGGATCAGCCACGTTTCGGGCGGACTGATGACGCCGTCGACGACGAGCATTTCGGGCTTGAGGCTTTCCAGCTCGAGCGGGAACTCGGCGTTCATATCGCCGCTGCCGATATCCGTGGCATTGATGACGACTTCCGTTTCCAGCGGCAAAGCGAACGGCTGCTCCCAAGGGACCACCGCGACCGCGAATTGCAGCTTTTCGGCGAGCAGGCCGACCAGGTCGCGAGCGGGGCCTTCCTCCCGGTCGACGATGGTGAGCCCGGCGACTCTTGCCAGGGCAAGTTCCACGGCGGCCGCGCGGGCCAGATCGCGAGCGCCGAAGAGCACCACGTGTTTGCCCTCGGGGTCGAGCCGCAGTCGGATTGCCTCGACGAGTGCTCGGCCTTCCGTATTCTCACCGACGAGCTGACCGTCGCTGGAGTGAAGGCAGTTGACCAGCCCGGAGAGTTCGGCGACCTGGCCGACGCGGTCGAGCAGCGGGCCGATCGCGGACTTGTGCGGCTCGGCGCAGTTGCCGCCGCAGAAGCCCATCGCCTTCATCCCTCGCACGGCGTCCGGCAGGCTCTCGGGAGCCACCTCCAGAGACAGATATCGCCAATCCAATTCACGCTGCGAGAAGGCTTTCTCGATCATGTACTGCGTGGGATTGCCGGCGACGGGATACCCAAGCAACGCAAGAATGGGTTGTAACGAGGTGGACACAGCCGCATCGACTCCGGAGTGTAGCTTGAGCCTCCGCATCCCGGCAGCCGCCGGCGAGCGACGGAGAACATGTATTTTCATCCGAGGAAGGGGCCGATGCAACCGCTCCCGTTGGGGGGCGGAAAATCTATTGGCCAGGCGAGGAAATCCGAGGAAAATAGCTCGTATGAAAAGCCGGAGATTTCTGCTCGTCCTGTTGGTCCTCTCCGTGGCGTCGATCGACGCGGCGGCATGGACGGCGGCTTGGAGCGGCCGGCCGAGCGGCGACTGGCCGGCCGGGGCCGTCGTTTTCCTCTACTCGCTGGCATTCAGCCAGACTGGAGCCGCCGCCGTCTGGCTGGCTTTGGGGCGGACCTCTCTGCCCTGGCGACTGCTCGCGATCGTCGCGGTCAGTGTCGCCTGGAGCTTTCTGATGACGACCGGGCGCGGGGGGATCACGGCGTGGAATGTCGCTCTCCTGGCCCAAAGCCTGGGAATCCTTGCCGCGCTCTCGTTCTTGCGGGCCGGCGAGTGGCGATTTGAATTGGCGGCCGGGGGTGCGACGCCCGACGTCCGCGCGCAGGCGCCGCTTCAGTTCTCCATCGGCTACCTGCTTTCGTGGACCACGTCGGTGGCCGTGATGCTCGGGATCCTGCAGTACACGTTCGGAAACGACGCTCTGCCGGTTGACACCAGGGTGTGGCGGGACATCGGTTGGCTCACCGTCGGCCAGACCGCCTTGACGGCAGCCGCGCTCTGGGCGGTCTTCGGCTTCCACCGCGCTGGCGTTCGTCTGGTTCTGCTGGCAGCCGGAACGGCCGTCTGCCTGATCTCGCTGGGACTGGTGTCGCCGGGACCCGGATGGGCGAACGTCGCCTTATGCCTGCTTCAACTGGCATGGCTGTTGGGCGCACTGGCGGTGGTCCGCGTGGCCGGGTACCGGCTGGAGAGTGCGGGGCGGCTCTGATCCGCTTTCTATTCCTGCTTCTCGGCGGTGAGCAATACCAGCAGTTGTGCCGCCTTCTCTCGGACCCGCGGGTCCTTGGCCGTCGACTGGAGTCGCTCCACCTGCTGGCGATGAGGTCGGGCGGCGGCAGGAAACCGGCCCAGCGTCTCCAAGGCCGCGTATTGCAGGCGGGGATTCTCGGAGCGGAGCCCTTCCAGCATCCGCCGCATTTCCGCCGGGGCCACGGCGGAGATCTCGGTCTTCTCGGGGACCGCCGGCGCCGTTTCGCCCGATCCGCAGCCGGCCAGGAACACCAAGACCAAGAGGGGAAGGACTCTAATCATGCGACACCAACCCCCTGCCGGTCCACCACTTGTCGGCAATCTCCTTGTTGGGATCCCATGGCCCGATATCGGCGATGTTGTTCTCGCGGCGGATCTTCTCGATGGGGTCGGAAGTCCACGGCCCCATCGGGTTGACGTCCGGCGACATGGGCCTTACGTTGCCGTCGAGAAACAGCACGTTGGCGATGTGCCCCTGGTGCCGGAAATGGACGGTGGGAAACTGGCCGCTGGGCGGTTCGAGGTGGTGGGTTTCCACGACGTCGCCCGCGCGGACCGTGGCGCTGAGATCGAAATCCCAGACGGCGGCCGCATCGGAGAAGACCACGGTCGTGTTGGTGGATCGGAAATCCGCGAGCCGATAGTTGATCGGCCCGAGCAGGGCGAAGGGATTGCCGGACATCCAGTCGGGCTGGACGCCCGGGCCGCAGTAGGTGTAGTTGTACGCGTATCCGGCCGTCGCATTGCCCCACCGCGGCTTGATCTTGACGAAATCGGGGCACTGCATCACTTGGGTGTTACGTTCCATGAAGGGCATCAGAAAGCCCTTGTGCCGGTCGACCTGATCCTCGCCGGGAGCAAGCGTGGCGGGGTCTTTGAGCTCGCCGAACCAGTAACGCTGCGGGTAGCCGCCGAGCATCCAGTTGTAGGTCGAGACGGGCGGGAGTGCTTCTTTCCAGGTGTTTGCGTAGAGGTGCAGTGCGATGCCGATCTGTTTGAGGTTGTTGGCGCACTGCGTGCGGCGCGCCGCCGCTCGGGCGGCCTGGACCGCGGGAAGCAACAACGCGATCAACACGCCGATGATCGCGATGACGACGAGCAGCTCGATCAAGGTGAAGCCGAACGGGACCGGGCCGGCCGGACGCCGGTGAGATGGGTGTGTCATGGCTTTCGGGACGCGCCGTCGGCCTGCTGCGTGGCGGCCCAAGGAAGGCCGTTGAGGCAAACAAGGGAACCAGCGCGTGTGAAAAAGATGCGGTTACTGGCGGCCTCTGTCCCTCGCAGAGATCCACAGTTACGCGCTGGTAGGTCTTCTGACTCCCGAGCTGGGGCTCGCCCGGCCTTCTCGTCGCTTCTACAAAGCGGCTTTCGCGACAATGGCCAAAAAGATCGGGCTTCCCTCCTTACACTCGGTTACAGCGGCGGGGCCGTCCCGGAATTGCACCGGAGTTCCCTGTTTGTCGGCCGCTTCGTGAAAGCGGCCGACCACCAACGCACGATCAATAGCCGAAGATAGCAGAAAACTTTCCACGTGTCAAAGGGCCCCCGAGGAGGGTGCGGCAAAAAGTCGCTGGAAGACAGGAATCCCTGGGAACTTGGATTTGATTCGGTGCCCCCCTTGCCGCGGTAACCGAGGCTTTGGTGCGTAGGAAAAGCAGAGATGGCCCAATTTCCACCGAATTCTTGGCGGATTCCTGGATGGTCCGCCAGAGGCATTGGCTTGCGGCGTTTATTGCGGCGAGGTCGGGAGACCTGCGCCGAGCGATTGACCTGCGCCGAGCGCGTGGCAGTGTGGCACGGCACTCCGTGCCGTGATTCACGACGCGGGGCGTCGTGCCACAATCGAGAAGAGCGGGAGGGACCTGGGAGCGAGGGAGTAGGGACGCGAAGCGTCCGAAGATTGCGTTACGACGCGAAGCGTCGTAACGATAGACAACACCTTCCGCTCGCCGCGCATCGTTTCGGAGTTGAAGCTGGCCGAGGAGGACATCGCCGAGATCGAGTGCCGATTCCGCTATTTCGCACCGCAGACAAATCGCACCGGCGGTCTCACCGTGAGGGTGATCCGCTCGCCGGATGTTCCCAAGTAGCCGCCCCAGCCGATGCTGATGGAAGCAACTTGGGACAGGTCGAGTTCCCCTCGGGTCTGCCCGAACGGCTTGAACTGACTGAACATCACGTAGGCGCGGGCCGGGTCCGGCTCGTTCAGATACTTCCCCGTGCCCGCGAGAAATCGGTCGCCGTTGGCCGTGTTCAGGAACACGAGCAACTCGGTCGGGGTGCGCTGGCCCTGCGGCGCCGAGGCGTCGATGGCCAGGCCTGCGCACGCGGTCAGATTCAGCGGCTCCGCATAGCGAAAGTTGATGAAGAGGAAGGTGTCGACCTGCCCTTTGGTCAGGGTGGCCGCCGAGCGCCAGCCCGAGGCGTCGTCGCCGGTCAGCTCGGATTGCACGAACTCCCCCTGGGACACGCCCGGTTTGGGTGTCACCGGCAGCGGGTCGCAACGCATGGAGAGGGCGGCGGCAACCGCGCCGCCCAATCGCTTCGGGACGCCGGCGGTCGCCGATCGGAACAGCATCGCGCCATAGGGGCCGAGCCGCACGGGCACCTGGGCGCCGTCCGCTATCGGCGTGATCGCGCCGGTCGCGGGATTGAATTGCTCGCTCACGCCTCGGCCGCAGAAGCGGATTTCCCCTTCCCAGGCCGTGTCGCTGTCGTTGATGGCGAAATAGACGTCGTGGCCGTCGATGCGGCGCCGCGTGATCTTGACCGGCGCCTTCGCCTCCGCGCAGGCGGCGTCGCGTTCGACGAGGGAGTCGATCAACGGCGGGACCAGCGCGATCATGGCGGTCGGCAAGAGAACGCCCGCGCCCCCGGCTGGATTGGCGACCACACAAGGGGCGTCGGCCGTGCCGAACAGTTCGCGTGCGATCTCTTGCACGCGCGGCGAGGGGAACTCCGTCTCGCTATGGGCGGGGCGCGTGCCGATCGCGATCACGGCGCCACCCTGACGCCAGAACGCGGCGACGTTCTCCCACGCCGCCAGCGGCAGTGTGTCGGCGGCGGGCAGCACCAGGACGCGCCA
>JABWBD010000389.1 GCA_013360685.1 Pirellulales bacterium | reverse complement strand
GGGCCGCGTTCTTCTCTTCGGCTTACCGATTCATGGCCCCCAGCACCCGCATGTCGGGCCTGGGCGACTACCGGTTCGGCCAGCGAACGGACCTGCTTCCCGAGGCGTTGACCAAGGGGCAGACCGGCTATACTGCGGCGTGGACCTATGGATTCACCAAGGATGCGGTCGTCCGCGACGATCGTGTCCTCTACCATTTTCCCACGGCCCCGCAGCCGCACCTGGCCGCGCTTGCCTTGAATGAATTCGGCCTGCGCGCAATGCGGTTTCTTTCCGGCGAGGTGCGGCCATACGGCAGCGCACGCCAGTCGCACCACCCCCAACTCCCGATGGGCCTGGTGATGTACCGCATCGTGTTGGCGCCGGGCGAGCGGCAACAGCTCGTGTTCAAGATGCCCATCGTGCCCCTGCCGCAAGGGAGCCAACAGTCCGCGATGGTCGCGGCCGCCGACTGCGAACGAGAACTCAAGAAAACGATCGCGCTCTGGAGACAACTCGTCGGAAAGCGCAACCCGCTCAAATTCCCGGAAGACAAGGTCGGAGAGTATCTCCTGGCCAATACGGCTTCGCAGATGCTGGCGGTCGACAAGATCGGCGAAGACTACGTGATGTGTGTCAATAAATTCCAATACCATCGCTATTACGTGGGCAATGCGGCGAGCATGGATATCGCACTGGACATGGTCGGCCAGCACGAGACCGCGCGCAACTGCCTCCTCTACGCCCGCAAGATGCAATTCCCCGACGGCAACTGCGGTCTGTCCGGCCGCAAGGAGCAACTCTGGTGGGAGATGACCGGCTACGTGCTCTGGGCCTGGGGACGGCACTGGCAATTGACCCACGACCGCGACTTTCTGGAGCAGGTCTATCCGGGCGTGGTCGCCGCGGTCGATTTTATCAAGCGGACCGCCGCTTCGGATCCGGCCGGCCTGATGCCCGCGGTGGCGATCGTCGACGACGCCATGCTCTCCGGCGTGCGGCAGACGGGCCAGAACGTCTGGGCGCTGGTCGGGCTCCACGGGGCGGTCCGCATGGCCGACGCGATGGGCCGCAGCGACGACGCGGGCCTGTTCCGCGCGGAGCTGGACCGCTACCTGGCGGCCTTCAAGAAGGCGGTCGACGTGAAGACCGCCACCACGGGCGGCGTGATCACGTCGGCGCTCGAAGGGACCGCCTTCGGCAACCACTGGGACAACCTTTTGATGCTCTATCCCGAACCCCTGTTCGAGCCCTTCGACCCGCGCGTCACGGCGACCCTGGCCCACTCGCGGTCGCGCTACGTCGAGGGCCTCCTGGACTTCCTTCTCCCGCTGGCCATCGGCAAGCGAGGCGCCGCGGATTGGCCCGACACGGCCCTCGCCGGCCTGCGCGGGACCGAGCAGGAGAACTTCGTCTTTTCCGAAATGCCGGCGATCCACTACTGGCAGACGCCCAACAATGCCCAGAGCGCCCTGGTCCGCGGTTCTCCCGAGGACCAGCAGGCGGCCATTCGCGACCTCTACGCCCTGCTCGTACACACCTCCTCGACGCACGCGCCGCAGGAGTTCGGAACCGTGCCGTGGGGGACGCGCGACTTCGGCTACCATTCGACCAACCTTTTGCCCGACGGGGCGGCCTCGGCCAAGACGATCGAGTTCATTAGGAACATGATTCTGCGCGAATCGGGCGAGGATCTCTATCTCTTCTCGGCCGTCTCGCCCGCCTGGCTCCAACCGGGAAAAGCGATCGAGGCGGTCGATGCCCCGACGAATTTCGGCCCGATCCGTCTCCAATTACAGGCCCAAGAGGGTTCGCTGTCGCTGCATCTCGCCGGCGCCGATCGAAACCCGCCCAAGCGGATCCTCGTACGGATTCCCTGGTTCTTCGACCTGACGTCGGCCAGTGCGGACGGCAAGGCAGCGACGGTTGAAGACCGCCACGTGGTGCTGTCGCCGGGCGTTCGCGAGATCAAGCTTGAGGGCCGCATCAAGGCGGGCACGCCGGCGTTGAGTTACAAACAGGCGGTGGAAGAGTACCGCCAGGAATATCGAAAGCGGTATGGAGAATTCCTGCGGACCGGCTTGCGGCCCCAGTAAGCGTGGAGATCTTGCCATGAACTATCGAAGCTGCGTTCTTTTTGCATGCATTCTGTTGTCGATCGCGGCCGGTCTTCCGTTGCCGGCCTTGAGCGGCGAAACACTCTCCAACGGCATCGTCTTGCCCGACGCATGGCCACCCAAGATCGAAAAACTGACCCGCGAACCATTGGCGACGCCTCCGTACCTCGCCAATCCGCCCGCCGTGATCCCGATCGACGTCGGCCGGCAGTTGTTCGTCGACGATTTCCTGATCGCCGAAACCACGCTCAAGCGGACGCATCATCGCCCCGAGTACCACCCGGCCAATCCGGTGTTCGGCCCGGACCGGGCGTGGGAGGGGAGCGGCGCGCGGGCGCGAGCCGGCGTGTTCAGCGACGGCGTCTGGTACGATCCGGCCGACAAGCTCTTCAAAGCCTGGTACTGGGCCGGCTCGACCTCCACGGATACTTATCGCTACTCGACCTGCTACGCCTTCAGCCCGGACGGCATCCACTGGACCAAGCCTGAGCTGGACGTGGTGCCCGGCACCAACATCGTCCTGCGCGACGAGGAGAACTTGCGGCGCAACTCCGGTACCGTCTGGCTGGACCTGGCCGAAAAAGATCCCGCGCGGCGCTACAAGATGTTTCGCGTCGTGACCGAGGAGCAAACCGTCGACGGCAAGAAGCGGACCTGGCACCGCATGCGGGTGAGCTTTTCGCCCGACGGCATCCACTGGACCTTTGCCGCCGACGCCGATCCCTGCGGCGACCGTTCGACCGTCTTCCACAACGGCCTGCGGGGCGTCTGGGTCTACAGCCTCCGCGACGGCACCGCCGAGGTGAGTCGCTGCCGCCGATATTGCGAAAGCGCGGATGTCCTGGCCGGGCTCCATTGGGCCAATCCAAACATGGCCGCGAAGCAGACGCTCTGGGTCGGCGCCGACGGACTCGATCCCGACCGGTCGGATATCCCCTTGCGGCGCGTGCCGGAGCGTCCCTGGGACCTGGTCCCGTCGCAGTTGTACAATCTTGACTGCATCGCGTACGAAAACCTCCTCTTGGGCATGTTCTCCATCTGGCGCGGACATCCGCTCGAGCGGCGGCCGAAGATCAACGAGGTCTGCGTCGGTTTCAGCCGCGACGGATTCCACTGGTCGCGCCCCGACCGCAGGGCCTTCTGCGGCGTTTCGGAGAATCCGCAGGCATGGAACTTCGGCAACGTGCAATCGGCCGGCGGGTGTTGTCTTGTCGTGGGCGACAAGCTTTATTTCTACGTCGGCGGCGCGGCCGGCCGCGCCGGCGGTTTCCACCCCGACCCATCCTGTACCGGCCTGGCCGTGCTCCGCCGCGACGGCTTCACTTCGCTCGACGCCGGGGCCGATGAGGCAACGCTCACCACGCGCCCCATCCGCTTCGCCGGCAAGCATCTTTTCGTCAATGTCGCTGCCGATTGTGGCGAACTCCGAGCGGAGATACTCGACGAAGCCGGCCGTGTGATCGAACCGTTCACTCGGGCCAACTGCCGCCCGGCGACCGCCGACAGCACGCTGGCGGCGGTAACCTGGAACCATGCCGAAGACCTGGCCCCGGTATCGGGCAAACCGGTCCGATTGCGATTTTCTCTGAAAAGCGGATCGCTTTACTCGTTCTGGGTGAGCTCCGACGCAAGCGGCGCCAGCCGCGGCTTTGTTGCCGGAGGCGGGCCGGGCTTCAACGGACCGACCGACACCGCCGGCAAAGCAGCCTACGAAGCAGCCGCGACGCTGGAGAAGAAGTTCTCCCGGCAAGAGAAGCAGCAGGCAGGTGGATGAAATCGTGGTCTGCCAGGAAACGCGGTCGACTCATTGCGAAGCCGCCCTCATTCTCGCAGCCTCGCTCCGCAGCCGCCGGACTACCGCATTCTCCTGCTTGGTTGCCTTTTCCCGACTCTCTCTCCAAACAGCATTTTGAGACTCGAGGTACGCGTCGATTTCCTCCCGATTCGCCAGATAGTACGCGATCGCGCCGTAGACTTCCTCCAGCGAACCGATGCGTTTTGTCGCACCACCCTCCTTAGACACTTGACCCGGCAAGCCAGCCCGTGCTGAAGGCGGCTTGGAAATTGTAGCCGCCGATCGGGCCGTCGAGGTCCAGCAGCTCGCCCGCGATATAGAGGTCCGCTACGACTTTGCTCTGAAGCGTGCGAGAGTCGACCTCGTCCAGTGCGACGCCGCCGGCGGTCACTTCGGCCTTCTCGAAGCCGAGCGTGCCGGCAACAGGGATCGCCAGCCGCTTAACCGCGCGGACAAGCCGCTGCCGCTCGGCCTTGCTCAGATCGGCCGCGCGGCGCTCGGAGGGGATCCCAGCCAAGGCGACAAGGACCTCAGCCAACCGGCCGACCGTCCACTGTGCCAGGATCGTGCTGACTTGCCGCTTGCCGGCCGACTGGACTTCGTCGCCGAGCTGACGGTCGAATTCCTCTTCGCTCGTCTGCGGCAGGAAATCGCAGACCAGGTCGAGCGTGCGGGGCCGATCGTGCCCGCTGATTGCACGGCTCACGTCGAGCACCGCGGGGCCAGAGAGCCCAAAATGCGTGAACAAGAACGAGCTCCGCCGCTCGGCCAGCACCGATCGCTTAGGGACAGCCGGCTCGCGCGGACCGCCCTGCCGCTTCGGCGACGTGTCTTCGGCCGGAACCACGCGGACCAGTACGTCGGGGATGGTGATCCCCTTGAGCCCCGGCACCCAGCTTGCGTCGGTTTTCACCGGGACCAGGGCGGGACGCGGCGGGACCAGGGTATGCCCCATCGCGGCCGTCCAGCGATAGCCGTCGCCCGTTGTTCCGCAGCCCGGATACGACTTGCCACCGGTGGTGAGAATAACCTTTCCTGCAGTCAGTGCGCGCCGCGGCGTTGCGAGGCGCAGTCCGCCGCCGTCGTTCGGACGGAGATCTTCGAGCGGTTCTTCCATCGACAGTTCGGCTCCGCTGCGTTGGAGCATCCGGACCAGCGCTGCCAGCACATCGGTGGCCTTGTCGCTTGTGGGGAAGATCTTGCCCGTCTCTTCCACCTTGGTGGGCACGCCTTCCGTCTCGAACAGCCGGACGAGATCCTGCGGGCCCAGCCCCGCCAGGGCCGAGTGCAGGAAGCGGCCCGGCGGACCGTAGGCCCGGATGATTCCCTTCGCGTCGGTGGCGTGGGTCAGGTTGCACCGCGTGCCGCCCGACATGAGGATCTTCACGCCCGGTTTGCGGTTCTTCTCCAAGAGCAGCGTCCGCCGTTTCCGCTGGGCCGCGCGGGCCGCCGCCAGAAGCCCTGCCGCCCCCGCGCCCACAACCACCACGTCCCAATCCGGCATTACGGTTCCTTTTCAGGCATGTAAGATTTACAAACCATTTCAATCCGAAAGCACCACACCGAGTCTCTTGAACCGCCGATCGGGTCGGCACGTAGAACCACCGGCTCGAGCCGTACCTTTCGGTATTCCCGCCCAATGGATCCTCGAGCCTCATTTCCCCGTTTCCACGCTGTCCAAGTGTGAGGAAGTCTCGCCGGTACCAATCCTGATTCGACCTTAGCGGAGCTCGTCGCATGGATGCCACTCAGCGGAATTATCCGACGGATCTCGACGATGATCAATGGTTCACGATCGCTCCCTTGATTCCACCGGGAAAACCGCTCGGTTGCGGTCGGACCACATCCATGCGGGCCGTTGTCAATGCAATCCTTTATCGCCAGCGGAGCGGTTGTCCATGGCGAATGCTTCCGCGGGATTTCCCACATTGGCGAACGGTCTACGGCTACTGCCGCCAATGGGAACACGACGGCACCTGGCGACAGCTCGCCGCCTTGCTTGGCCGGCCCGCCGAACTGCGCGCGAACCGAGCCAGAGTCTCATCCGCCGTCGACGCACCGCTGAAGCCGGCGGCCGCGGAACCATGCAACATGACGCTCAAGGCCATCGGATGAAAACGTCGCGTTTCGCGATTGTCCGTGCCGGCCGGTGAAAGTTGAGAGTTGAGGCGAGCGGCAGGTTCCAATCTACCCGTAGCCGAAGTCGCGAGACTTCGGGCAGAAACGAAAAAAGGAAGTCTCACAACTTCGGCTACGATCCTTCTCCCGGCGCAACCCACGTGGAAAAACGCTTCACGGCGTTGCCTGCCATGATTCGTTCGGCCTGCTGAGGCTCCATCGCTTCACGTAGTCGTTACCCTCCGGAAGCCGGTTGCATTCGCAAACATCAAGAAATATTTTTCCGATTCGGCGCTGCGGCCATAAGTCGAATGGACTGCTTGGGATCCGGCGACCGTGTGCATTGTGCGGAGACGAAAGACGCACCGGTGTCCCAGGCGACGCCGGAAATGCGTTTCCAAACAACGCAGACCAGGTGATCGAACCACGTCATTGACGCCGCGTAGAACCCAACTAGAAATGAAAGGAACGAGGCTTCCGTCGGAACGAAGCCCTGACCATCTCAACCATGCATGGAGGTTTTCTATGGCGTCTCTCTTCCAACGTTTTCGTCAGACTCGACAGGACAACGGCAACTCTCGTCGCGGGCCGAAAGACCGTCAGAAGTCGAGCCCCATCGCCCGCTGCCGCCGGAAGTTCCACATGGAAGCGCTGGAGAACCGGCAGTTGCTGTCGGTCGCCCCGGCCATGCCGAGCGCTTGGGACCTGGGTCCGGAAGAGGTCGTGTCGGCGTGCTGCGTCGGCGACTTCAGTGACCCGGCCGCGAACGACGTCGTTGGAAGCAGCGGACAGTCGGATAGTGAGGTCTCCGGGCCGGTGATCAACTCGGCTCCGGTCGCGCAGGATGACGCGTACTCGATCCGCAGCAACCAACAAATCGGTGCAAGCGTGCTGGGCAACGACGGCGACCTCATCTGCCTCCAACTCGCCGACGGAAAGATCGTCTGGCAACTTTCGTTACCGGAGGTCTTCGGAGAGGGATTGTTCTTCTTCGGCTACGGCTCCTCACCGCTGGTCCACGGCGACAAGCTCATCGTCAACGTCGGATCGGAGGATGTCTGCGTCGCGGCCCTCGACAAGCGCGACGGCACGACGCGGTGGCGGACCGACCACGCCTGGCACGGCAGCTACGCCTCGCCCGTCGTGGCGACGCTGCACGGTCAGGAGAAGCTCCTCGTCTTCACCGGGGGGATGGTGAGGCCGCCGACCGGAGGCCTGCTCTGCATGAACCCGGAGACCGGCGCGATCGACAGCGAGTTCCCCTGGCGGTCGGACAACTACACGAGCGTCAACGCCGCCAGCCCGGTCGCCTGCGGCGAGAGCCGCGTCTTCCTCAGCGAGGACTACGGGCTGGGCGGGGTGATGGTCGAATACGACGCCGCGTTCCAGCCGCAGGCGCGGTGGACGTCCAAGGAGCTAGGCTGCCAGTTCCAGACTCCGATCCATCACGGGGGCACCCTCTACGGTCTCGGAGGCAACGGCGGCCTCATGATGGCCTGCGACGCGCGTTCGGGACGGATGATGTGGAACGAGGCCTTCTACGAGACGAAGATCGAGTGGCAGGGACGGCCCATTTCGGTGAGCCTCGGCCACGCCCATCTCGTCCACGTCGACGGGGCCTTCCTTTGCCTGGGCGAGGACGGGGTGCTGATGAGGCTGGATCTGAACCCGGGCGGATTCGAGATCCTGGCGAAAGCGCGCTTGTTCTACGCCCCCGAG
>JABWBD010000388.1 GCA_013360685.1 Pirellulales bacterium | reverse complement strand
CCGGTTCGCCATGAATGCCTCGGCACTCGAGGAGGCGCTGATCGCGGTGAGCAACACGGACGCGGAGCACCTGGCCACGATTATTATCCGCGTGGGCAAAGTGCCGCCGGAGTTGGACCGCACCGCGTTGACTTTGGACTTGGCCGATTTCGTTTCCCACTACGCCACGCAACCGGTCGACGCATTCGATGTCAGCGGGGCCTTGCGGGAGGTGGTTGAACTGATCCGCCGCTACCGCATCCGCCTGCCCGCGCGGATCGCCATGCTGATCAAGGTGCTGATCACGCTGGAAGGGACGGCGCAACTGCTCAACCCGCACTTCAACCTGCTGGAGATCATGCAACCGTACCGGAGAAAGATGCTCGTGCGGCGTTACTCTCCGCAGCGGCACATCCGGAAACTTCAGCGGTTCTACTCGGACCTGGAGCACCTGCTCGGGATCCTGCCGCAGGGCATCGTGGACATCCTCGAACAGGTCCAAAGCGGCAAATTCGACGTCCACTTGGACCACCGCGGCCTGGAGCCCTCCGTCAACCGTTTGGTGCTCGGGATGCTGGCGTCGGCGCTTTTCTTGGGGTCCTCGCTGCTTCTGAGCAACAATGTTCCACCGTTGGTTTGGGGGGTGTCTGTATTCGGGGCGTCCGGCTGTCTGGCCGCCATCGTTCTGGGGTTGCGGCTGTGGCGGGCAATCAATAAGTCGGGAAGACTCGATCGGAAGCCGTCGCAGTGATGGGGTTGAGCGGCGGGGTGTTGGGGTGATGGGGAGACGGGGTGATGGGGAGACGCGGAGACAGGGTGATGGGGTGATGAACGGGGAGGGATGTTTGCGCTGCGATACTCCTCGCTCCACAACCCCCGCACGCGGCTTGGAAAACTGCCGGGAAGAGATTGGATCAGGCGGCGGACTTGTCGGGGGCGCAGAAGGCGCGCAGGGGCACTTGGGGTGAAGAGTCGGCGGGCGGCCGCGTGTTGGTCCAGTCGGCCAAGACACGGGCGACTTCTCTGTCGAGTTCGTCGAGCCGTTCGAGAAGTTCGTCGTGGCGAGCGTCGAGTTCGAGGAGGGTCTGAAACTGACGGTAGGACTCATCCATCCGAACGGTTCCCGTGGGTGCCGGTCACTGACTATCGCTGCCCAATAAGGCAATCGGCCGCGGACGGGGCAAGGTTTGAACGGGTTTTTCCGAGGCGTGGGGCTGGAGAGGCTGGCGAAACTGTTCCGGCAAATCTGTTCGTTTCTAGCCAAACTGATGGGGGGTTGAGCGGGAAAGCGTGCTGCGAACGCGACTGCTTGATGGCAGCGGGGCGAGGGCCGCGTGCGGGCGACGCCCGACCCGTTGGGCTTGGGGTTCGACGACGAGGTGGCCGGTTCAGGGCCGCGGGGTATCGTTGTATGGACAGCGTGAAATGGCCGAAGATTAAGATCGGGCAATCGGATTCGCGGCTGTGTGCAAATCCTGATCCGTTGCGGTGCGGATGGCTGGACAAACCTAGCCGGCGGAGTGTACATTAAGGACTTCGTCCCGGAATAGTGAAATCGGGGTGTATCGTGGTCCGTTCCGGGTAACAGGCATTTTGCAAAGGAGGACTGAGTGGTCAAGCTGACGTTGCGGGATAACGAGTCGATCCAGGAGGCCGTGCGGCGTTTCCGGAAACTGGTCGAGCGGAGTGGAATCAAGAAAGAGATGCGTCGCCGCGAATATTATGAGAAGCCGAGCGAAATCAAGCGCCGTTCCCGCCTCCGTGCCGAACGCCGCTCCCGCCGTACCCGCCTGATGGCCAACGTCTAACCGGCCGCCGGGCTTCTATCTCGGCGTGATCAAAGCTCCTAACTGCTCGAATGGGACGACCTGATCGATGCCATTCGGCTCCAGCACCCAGTCGCCCCAATCCCGTAGTCGCTCGTCGTGGGAGCCGGCTGCGGCGGGCTTACTCGCTGACGTGGCGGAGGGCAACGGGTTTGCCGAAATAGAAGCCCTGGGATAGCTCGAAATCGAGTTCGAGGCAGGCGTCGCGTTCCTCGCGAGTTTCAATCCCCTCGGCGACCGGGACGATGTCCATGTCGCGGACCATGCGAACGAGGGAGCCGACCATACGGCGGTGCTCGCGCGGGGCAAGGTCGATGGAACGGATCAGCGCCATGTCGAACTTGAGATAGTCGGGATGCACCCGGGTGAGTTCGAGCAGCCTCGCCTGGCCGGCGCCGAAGTCGTCGAACGCCAGCCCCACGTCGAGATCGCGGAGCAGGGAGCGGAGTTCGACCATGGCCGCGGCGTCGGTCACCGCTTTTTCGTGGATCTCCAGGGTAATCTGCTGGAAGGGGCTGAGCGTGCGGACCGCCTCCATGGATTCGCGAATCCCCGGTTCTTGCAGTTCTCTCGGATGCGTATTGAGGAAGAGATGGGGCGGAGGGACGATCGGGCGTGTTTCCTGGACGGCCTTGGCGCGGATCATCCGGCTCAACTGGGTCTCGAGGTTCAGTTGCGCCGCGACGGAGAACATGGAGGCCGGGGTCTCCAGCCCGACGATCCGCGTGCGCACGAGGACTTCAAAGGCCCAGACCTGCTCGTTCCGAAGGTCGACGATCGGTTGGTAGTGCGGGACGACCGCGCACTCGTTCATGAGCCTGTCGAACTGGACCAGGGCGAGGGCCCGGTCCATTACGTCCTCGCAGACGGTGGACGTGTTGGCCGGGGCGTTCTGCCTGAGCACGCGAAACGGCATTTCCCCGAACTGGACCAGGTCTTCACCATGGAGTTCGGCCGTGCCGACCATGCGCTTCCCGTTGACGTAGGTCCCGTTCGTGCTGCCCAGGTCCCGCAGCGTGAGCGAGGTCTCTGCGTCGATCAGTTCCGCGTGGGCGCTCGATACGGTCATGCTGGCAAGGCAAAGAGCGGCGTTGGGGCCGCGGCCGATCAGGAAGGGGCTGCACGTGATCGGAATGTGGCGCACGTCCTCCTTGGGCGACAAGCGGCCGGAAAGAAACCACATCGCACTGCGGCTCTTGGCCGGGGCGTCGCCCCGCTGCAGCACACTCGCGCCGAGCGAGCCCGGGCGAAGTTCGGCAGGATGGTTTTTCGGACCGTTGGGCATCGGAGGTTCAGACGGCGGCGAATATGGGACTTGCTGAGCGCGATGCTGCAAGCATCCCCACGAAAACTCTAGGTCACAATTCGATCTGCGAGTTAGGCCATCCCTGGCGGTGACTGCCAAGAAAGGCTGGGAAGCGCACAAGCGCCGCAGCATTTCATACCGTGCTCAAGCCAAACGACCCTTGGTCGCGGAGCCAATCCCCTTATTCAGCGGCCTCGATCCAGCGAGGCGATTGCCGCCCGGTCGCGTTACGACGAGGATTCCGTACGGGACGGATGGAGCGATCGTACCCTCGTCCGGCGGCGAAGACGACCGCACCGATATCCCGATGCGGCCGGCGCCGTTGCTTCCGTTAGCGGGACGTGAGCTATATTCTCAGGGGCCGATGCCCGCAGCACGTTGTCGGCGTGGCACAGAAAACGGAGACAGGCACTTCGCCGATGTGTGTGTTTCCGGGCGCTTGCCGATGCCCGGCTGGGAGCCAGTCCCCATGATTGAACCGCGTTCTTACAGTCTCACTCATCGCCGCCACTGGAAAGCACGATGATGCCGACCACGGAAGCCCGAACGGGCGAGGACCTCTGGCTGCAGACCTTCCTGAGCGAGGAGAGGTTTTGTCCCACCGAGCCGAAGACGCTCGACCAGACAGGGCTCCCGCTATCAGTGATTGAATCGCTGGTTTTGAAGCACCTTGCCATTGTGGGAACAGCGAGCGGGAGGGGGATTGCGGAGAGCATCTGCCTGCCGTTCCGCATCCTGGAGGAAGTGTTCGGAGTGCTTCGCACGCGTCAGTTGCTGGTCCACTCGGGCGCCGCCGCATTCAACGACTACTACTACATGCTCACCGATCAGGGCCAGCAGCGGGCCAAGGCGTTCCAGCAGGCATGCGCCTATTGCGGCCCGGCCCCCGTTCCCTTCCGGGAATACGTGATTGCGGTGGAGGCCCAGTGCATCAGCACTGAATCGCCCACCGATAAAGAACTGGCCGAGGCATTCGCCGACATCTCGGTCGACGAGCAGTTGTTCGACATGATCGGCCCGGCGGTGAACTCGGGCGCGGGGATGTTCCTGTACGGCCATCCGGGCAACGGCAAGTCGACGTTGGCCAGGAGCATCACGCTCTGTTTCGGCCAGGACATTTGGATCCCGCGGGTGATCCTCGAAGACACCCAACTGGTGAAGCTCTTCGATCCCTCTTGCCACCGCGAGGTGGTCGAGGACAACAGCGGGATCCTCAAAGGCCAGCAGTACGACCGCCGCTGGGTGCGGATCCGGCGTCCGACCGTGGCGGTGGGCGGCGAACTGACGATGGACAACCTGGAGATCCGCCACGACCCGGTGAGCAACGTGAGCGAGGCGCCCCTGCAGTTGAAGAGCAACTGCGGTTGCCTATTGATCGACGATTTCGGCCGCCAACGGATCGAGCCCTCCGAGCTGTTGAACCGCTGGATCGTCCCGCTGGAAGCCGGTTACGACTTCTTGACGCTGGCGACCGGCAAGAAGCTCCAGGTGCCGTTCGAACAACTGATCATCTTCTCGACGAACCTGGAGCCGCGGGAACTGGTGGATGAGGCATTCCTGCGAAGGATCCCGTACAAGATCGAGCTGACCGATCCGTCGGAGGAGGAGTTTCATCGACTGTTCGAGCTCTATGCCGGCAGACTCGGCTGCGAATACCGGCGCCAGGTGGTGGCGTACGTGCTCGACCGGTACTATCGGCCGGCCGGTCGGGCCCTCAGGCGATGCCACCCCCGGGATCTCCTGAAGCAGGTCAAGAACTACTGCAAGTACAAGCGGATTGCCTTTGAAATGCGGCCGGACTACTTCGACAAGGTGGCAGTTTCCTATTTCGCGGTCGTATTCGGCAACGAATAGAGGCTGCCCACAAGCGGACCCGTGCGACGTTGACAACGGTGACCATATGAGTCTGCCAAACCCTGCGATTCCCCCCGCGGATGCCTCCATCCCCGTCGAGGTCGTACCTGCCACATCGATCGGTTTTCGCCTGGCGAGCGGATCGGAGTTGATTTCCGGTTACCGGCTCCAGGAGCGGATCGGGGTGGGCGGGTATGGGGAGGTGTGGAGCGCAATCGCGCCGGGCGGGATGGTCAAAGCGGTCAAGATCTTGTACGGCCGGCTCGAGGAAAGCCGGGCGTCGCACGAGTTGAAAGCGCTGTACCGCGTCAAGGGTCTGCGCCACCCGTTCCTGCTGACGTTGGAGCGAATCGAAGTGGTCGACGGCCATCTCGTCGTCGTGACGGAACTGGCAGACTCGAACTTGAAAGAGCGTTTCCAGCAATGTCGCGACTCCGGCCTGCCGGGCCTGCCTCGCGAGGAACTGCTGAGGTATCTCGAGGAGGCGGCCGACGCGCTCGACTATCTCTCCGACAGCCACTCGCTGCAGCACCTGGACGTGAAGCCGGAAAACCTGCTCTTGGTGAGCAATCACGTGAAGGTGGGCGATTACGGACTGCTGAAGGATCTGCAGGACACGAGCGTATCGATGATCAGCGGGCTGACGCCGAGATACGCGTCGCCCGAGGTTTTCGACGGCCGGCCAAGCCGTCGCAGCGACCAGTACAGTCTGGCCATTGTCTTTCAGGAGATGGCGACCGGCGAGCTCCCCTTCGACGGCCGGACTTCCGCGACGTTGGCCACCCAGCACCTGCACAGCGCTCCCAATCTGGCCGGTCTGACGGCGCAGGAGCGATTCGCGATCGGCAAGGCGTTGTCGAAAGACCCGGTGCGCCGCTTCGGCAGTTGCCGCGAATTCGTGGCGCGATTGATGCATCGCGGCACGGCCACCATCTTGACCGGGACGACCGGCATCGGTCCGGCCGGTGCAACGGGGTCGGGCCGGCCGGAAGGCCGTCCAGCCGCCTGCTCCCGGAGCGAGTCAAGCGCCCCGAGCGATTCCCACCCCGCGGCGATTCACGACGGCCAAACGATTGTGGTCGGCAAGCCGGAAGCGATCAGTCTGCCGGCAATTGCGCTCGGGCAGGAGGCGCCGACGTACCGGCCCGCGGTGTTCATCGGCCTTGGGGGCACGGGCGGCAGGGTGCTCAGCCGGTTGAGGCAACTGCTGACCGACTGCTACGGCGACGGGCCCGCTTGCCCCGCACTGCAGTTCCTCTACATCGACACCGACATCGCATCGATCAACGAAGTCTCGATGAGGGCGGGTGACGGGACGTTGCGAGAGGACGAGACGATCGCCACTCCGCTACGGCAGACCTGGCACTACCGCACGAGCGCGCTGGGCAATCTGTTGTCGCTGAGCCGGCGGTGGATCTACAACATACCCCGCTCGCTTCGCACCGAGGGGATGCGGGCGCTGGGGCGACTTGCCCTCTTGGACCACTCCCGGCAGATTGTCGGCCGTCTGCGATCGGCGATCCGCTCGGCAATCGACGGCGAAGCGGTCCGCTTGACGGCCAGGCACACCGGGTTGGGGTTTTCCGAGACAGACCCCCGCGTCTTCCTCGTGGCCTCCATCGCCGGAGGGACGGGTGGCGGTATGGTCTTGGACACCGCCTACGCCGTCCGGCAGGTATTGGCCGAGGAAGGGCTGTCGGACGACCACGTCTACGGCATCCTGACGTACTCGACGGCCAGCGGCGACAAGGCCCGCAATCTGGCGCCCCCCAGCGCCTACGCCTGCCTCCAGGAACTTCAGTATTTTAGCTTGGACGGATGCGATTATCCGGGAGAGCCGGGATGCGGTCTGGCGGGCTTCCGGGAAACCGGACCGGCGCTGAAGAGCACCTATCTGATCGACCTCGGCGACAACCTCGAGGAGGCGCAGTTCGCCCAGGAGGTGGACCGCGTCGCCACCTACCTCCTTCTGAACAGTGTCTCGCCTGCCTCGATGTTTTTCGACAAGTGCCGGCAACTGGAGCGAGAGGAGTTTGGCGACACCGAGTTCAAGGTGCGGACGGTCGGACTGGCGCCGTTGAAGACGGACACCCACGAGGTCCGCGCGCAGTGGGTCGAAGATCTCTCGAAGGCCGTGGTGCGGCGTTGGCAGGGAGCAGACGGCACGTCCGGTGCGGAGGAACCGATCCGGCTGTCGGACTATGCCCGATTGTTCGAAGCGTGCGAGACGGCGGAGTCTCCGACGCGCGGGCTGGAGAAAATGGCCGCAAAGCAGATGGCCGAATTGCGCGTGGATCGAGACCGGCTTCCATGCCTCCTCCAGGAGGCGTTCAGGGAGCGATTGGGAACGGACGTCGGTTCGTACCTGGAGAAGATTGTGTCGGAATCGTTGGGGTCGCTGACCGACACCCTTGCCGAACCGCTCGTGACGGGCGTGCTCCGCAGGGTCCATGCGATCGCGGGCGTCAAGGAAGGTTGCGACCCGGCGCTGGCGGACCGACTGCAGTCGCTGCGCGACGTGGGCGTGTCGATCGCCGGCGCCCTGGGCCACCGCCTCGGCGGGGCCCTGCAGTCGTGGCTCCTGGAACTCGTCGACACGTTCCAAGCCCCCACGGCCGCGGCGCGACAGACGGCCGATTGGATGGCGGGTTGTCTTGAATCGCTCGAGTCGGAAGTCCGCGCCCAGTTGGCCGTTGCCGAAACGGAACGGTCCAGGCACCTGGAAAGGCTCCTCCAGTTGGGCGCCGACCCCAAGGCGAATCGGCGGG
>JABWBD010000387.1 GCA_013360685.1 Pirellulales bacterium | reverse complement strand
CCCGAAACTAGACGCGAGCCTCGCCGCACCTGCGAGTTACGTGCAGTTCGTGTCTTTCGGATCAGACCAATCGTACCAATATATTGTCGGATCCCGTGAGTTCTTCCAGGCCGGCGCAGGCGACTCGCGTCTGGGGCGGCACGTTCCACGCGATCGCCACCCGTCTGCTTCGTCGCTACGGCGCGTCGATCGGACTGGATCCGAATTTCACGATTCACGACCGGGCAGACTCGGAGGATCTTCTGAACGTGGTCCGCACCGACTTGGGACTGGCGAGGACCGACAAACGGTTCCCCAAGAAGGGGACCTGCATGGCGATCTATAGCCGTTGCGTCAACGCCAGGGAAAAACTACCGCAAGTCTTGCAGGAACGTTTTCCCTGGTGCGATGAGTGGGCGGAGGAACTCAAGCAGTTGTTCGACGCCTACGTTGACCGCAAGGAAGCAACGGCGGCCCTCGATTACGACGATCTCCTGCTCTATTGGCACGGCCTGCTCGCGGATCCCACGGGGGGCGAGTCGCTCCGCAAACGGTTCGACTGCGTCCTGGTGGACGAGTATCAGGACACCAACCGTTTGCAGGCGGAGATCCTGGTTCAACTCTGTCCTGAGGGTCGCGGCCTGACGGTTGTCGGCGACGACGCCCAGGCGATTTACTCCTTCCGTGCAGCCACCGTCCGCAATATTCTCGATTTCCCGAAGCAGTATCCCGGCACAACCATCGTCCGGCTCGAACAGAACTACCGCAGCACCAGTCCCATCCTCGCCGCCACCAACGAGGTGATCCGGTTTTCTCCGGAGCGATACCCGAAGGATCTCTGGTCGCACCGGTCCGAAGGCGAGAGGCCGCTGTTGGTCACCTGCGAGTCGGAAGACGACCAGACGGAATTCGTCGTCCGAAAGATCCTGGAACACCGGGAAGCGGGAGTGGATCTGCGGCGCCAGGCGGTGCTCTTTCGGGCGTCGCACCATAGCATCTTGCTGGAAGCGGAACTGTCGCGGCGGAACATCCCGTTTCACAAGTACGGCGGCCTGAAGTTCATCGAGACCGCGCATGTCAAGGACTTGATGGCGTTTCTCCGGTTGGCCGAGAACCCCCGCGACCTCGTCTCCGGCACGAGGCTGCTGGGATTCCTCCCCGGGATCGGGCCGCGAAAGGCCCGGCAATTGATGGACACTCTGATCGGCGCGGGCGGCAACTTCCAGGTGTGGCGGGATTGGAGACCGCCGGCCGCTTCCGCCCAGCGATGGCCGAATCTGGTGGAACTCGTCCACGATTTGTCCCGCGCCAAAGGCGATCTGCCCGGGCAGATCCACCGCGTTCGGAAGTTCTACGAGCCGCTCGTGGCGGAACTCTACGACAACCCGCGCCCGCGCTGCCGCGATCTGGAGCAGATCGAGCAGATCGCTTCCCGCTACGCGGACCGCCGTACGATGCTGGCCGATATCACGCTCGATCCGCCCTCCTCGAGCCAGGATCTGGCCGGCCCGCCGCTGCTGGACGACGACTACCTCGTGCTGAGCACGATCCACTCGGCCAAGGGCCTCGAATGGGACGCGGTTTACGTGCTCCACGCCGCCGACGGCAACATCCCGTCGGATATGGCCACCGGCAACTCCGAGGAGATCGAAGAGGAACGCAGGCTGTTCTACGTTGCCCTGACCCGGGCAAAGAACTCCCTGGTTGTCTGCCACCCGTTGCGCTATTACCATTACCCGACCACATTCAGCGACCGCCACGGTTATGCCCAACTTACGCGGTTCCTGCCGGAAATCGCGAAGCAGCATTTCCACTGCTGTGTGACTTCGCCTTCCGACGCAGCCGCACCGCCCGATCCGCAGTCCGACGCAGCCGCCGGAGTGATCAGCGCGAGGATCCGTCAAGGCACGAAAGGTCTGTGGGCCTGACCGCCGACGCGTACCGCGGACCTGACGAGGCGAATTGCCGCAACCGAGACGGGCCGCGCGGGTACTGGCGACGGGAACGGGGACTGAAGCAACTGAGTACTGAGTACTGAGCACTGGGTACTCGGTAGTGGGTAGTGGAATAATGGAAGGAAAAGATTGCTCTTCAGCATCCCAGCACCCCATCGCCTGCTCCTGCCATGACCCGTCCGCCGCGCAAGATCCTGATGGTCATCTCCTCGCTCTCCGGCGGAGGCGCGGAACGCGTGGCCGTGCTCCTGGCGCGTGGGTTCGTCCAAAACGGCCACACGGTGTCCCTGGCAACGATCTACGGCCGCGATCGCGATTTTTATGAACTGCCCGCCGAGGTCGACCGCCTTGCGCTCGATCTCGGTCGCGACCGGTCCAACGCAGTGCAGAAGCTGGCCGGCAATGCACGCCGGATTTGGGCGATTCGGCAGACAATCCGCCGCACACAACCCGCGGTTGTCCTCTCGTTCATGAATCAGACGAACGTCACGGTGCTCCTGGCGGCGACCGGCCTGGGCGTGCCGGTGATTGTCACCGAACACATGGATCCACGCCGGGACGATCTGCCGGCCGCCTGGCGATGGTTGAGAAAGTGGACCTACGCGCGAGCTGCCAGGCTCGTAAGCGTCAGCCGGGCGGTCGACAGCTTCTTTGCCTGGCTGCCGGCCGATCGGCGCGCCGTGATTCCCAATCCCGTGGCATTGGATGACGTGGAGAGCCGGCCCGCCCATCTGCCGGCCTTGCCTTGCCGTCACACGGTGATCGCGATGGGGCGGCTTGCTCCGGAAAAAGGCTTCGATCTCTTAATCCGTGCCTACGCAAGACTTGTCCCGCAGTTCCCGGATTGGGGGCTGACGATTCTCGGCGAAGGGCCGCAACGGGGCGAGCTCGAATCGCTAGCGCGAGTCCTCACGATCGAGGATCGCTTTCGCCTGCCGGGCGCGGTCGGACAGCCGTTTGCCGCCTTGAAACAGGCCGACCTGTTTGTGCTCTCGTCGCGGCACGAGGGGTTCGGCAACGCGCTGGTCGAAGCGATGGCCTGCGGCCTTCCCGTAGTCGCTGCCGACTGTTGGTCCATCTCGCCGGAGATCGTGCACGATCGCGTTGACGGGCTCTTGATCCCGCCCGACAATCCGGACGCGCTGGCAGCCGCTTTGGCGACTTTGATGCGCGATGAGTCATTGCGGCGGCAACTCGGCCGCGCGGCGACTGAGTCGGCCAGGCGATTCGAGTTGCCTGCGGTTATGTCGCAGTGGGAAGAACTGCTGGGTGAAGTGGGGTAATGTTTATGACTTTTATGCTATTTGCATCCCTATCATTCCCACCCGAAATAGGAATTGGCGCTGGCACGGCGCACAGCCAGAATCGCTGGTATGGGCCAGAGAAGATCGGCTGCAATCTACGCGGTTGCTTGGCGGACAGTGCTGTGGTTTCCTTGTCAAGCGCTGCCTGCGAAGAGGTCTGTTCTGCCCGGAATCGCAGGGTCCGCTTCGCCCAATTGCGATTTTGATTCGATCCGCGGCCGGTCACTCGCCGGAGCGGACCCGTGAGGCCCCCGCCGAAGTTTTTCCCACCCCGACCGTCTTTTCGGTTCTTGTAAGACACTTTCCGGATTGCGTGTCGGACGGACGGCCCGGCACCGAAACGCCCCAGGACGCCCCACCCGCGTAGCCGCCGAACCCGAGTACCTGCCGTGGCCATTGTCTCCCCGGACCCCGCCGACGCCGATCCGCTCGCGGAGATCACCGCGAACTCCTCGCCGCGGGGCTATCGCGAACCGGCGGAAAGGGACCCGCAACGGATGATCGAGCAGGTCAAGCGGGTCTTCTCACCGCTGGAACGCGAGTTGGTCGGGTTCGGGCCGTTGTTGATCCAGTGCATCTACGCGCTGCTCACACGAGAAAACCTCTTGGTATTCAGTCCCGCGGGAACGGCCAAGACGCTCTGTGCCAGTATGATCTTCAGCCGCATCCGCGGGGCGAGGATCTTCGACACGCAGATGTCCAAGGGCACCCTGGCCGAGGAGTTGTTCGGCTCGGTCGACATCGAACAGATGAAGCGGGGCCGAGTGACCCACAACACCTGCGGCACGCTCGTCGATGCCGATCTCGCCTTTGTCGACGAGTTCTTCGACGCCAACGATATGGTGCTCCGGGCCCTCTTGGGCATCTTCAACGAACGCGTCTTCAAGAAGGGATCCCAATACGAGCGCGCGAGTCTCCACACCGGCATTGCCGCCGCCAACTACGTGCGGGCCAACGACGTGACCGAAGCTGTGCTCGACCGCTTCCTCTTCCGGGCCTATATCGCGCCGGATTACAGCCCCTACACGCTCCTGGCGATCGACAACGCCTTTACTCGCCATTACGGGCGCCCCACGAGTCCGCCCGCGGACGCGCAGGTGCCGCTGGAATGCCTCTCGTTTCTGGCCGACATCGTCCGCGGCCGGGTCGCGGGCCACGAGATCGCCGCGCCGCCCCACGTGCTGTTCATGAAGAACGCGGTGATCAACCGCTACCGCGAACTGATCGGCCAACGCGCGGCCGCCGCCAGGTCGAAACCGCCTTACATCAGCCCGCGGACCTACGCCAAGTCGCGGATCCTGCTCAACGCCGCTGCCCTGCTCCGGGGCCGCATGGACGTGACGGCGGAGGACCTCCCGCAGTTGAAATACGTCGTTACGACGATCGGCGGCCCCGAGGAACAGAGCGATTGCTTCGAGAAGGCATTGGCCGAGACGCAAATGCGGATCCGCGGCGACGACCTGGAGCGGATCGACAACCTGGTCGCCGCCAACGATCTTGCCGAGCAAGTGATGGCCCGCCTCCGCGACGGCCAGCGCGTCGAGTCGACCGGTTTCCTCGACCGGCTCCTGCGGTTCTTCGGCCTGAAGAGCGAGGGAGACATCACCTTCCAGCACGTCCGCCGCTACGTCGACGGCATCGACTCCTCGGACGAGCAAGTCCGCCTGCTCAAACTGGGCGTGCTCAAACGCATCCAGGAACTGTCCAGACGCGTGGACCGGCGCGACGGGGAACTGCTGGGCTGAGCATGGGCCACATCGTCCGCTATCTTGCCGATTTCGGTTGGACGCTCGCGGACGTTCCCGCCGGCCGGATCGCCATGCTCGTCGCGGCCAGGAACGCGGCGCCTTATGTGGAAGGGCTCGAGATCCCCATCGCGTCGCAGGCCGACGCCCTGACCGGCCCGGCCCTGGCGGAACAAGAAACCCGCGAACTCGAGGAGTTGACCGCGTACTGCGACCGCTGGCTCGTGTCGCGCCTGCCCACCGACGAGATGGACGTCAGCCAGGCCGAAAGCATCGAAGACCTGCCGCGGATTTTCCCGACCCAGTGGCTCCTGGAAGAGATCCAGCCGGCGATGTTCTACTCGAAATTCGCGGGCACGGAACTCCTGATGCCGGTCTGGCAGCGCCCGACCCGCGCGCCGCAGGACGCGGCCGACTCGGTCCATCGCCGCGACCTGGTGGAAACTAGCGCCCCCGCCGACGTCTCGAAGCAACATGCCTACGTCCTTCTGGACACCTCGCGGACCATGAACGACCACGACCGTCGCGGTTCGGTCGCGCGCGGCCTCGCCCTGGCGTTTCTCCTCAACGGCCGCCATCAGCGCGCAAGGCTCAATCTCCGCCCGTTCACGTCCGGCGTCGGCGACCTTTCCTCCGGTACGACCAAGGAGGACCTCCAGGCCATCGCCGAGCGCGTGCTCGGACTGCCGAATTCGGGCCAGACGCGGATCCAGGCGGCCCTGGAGCAGGCCGTTGCCGACATTCGCCAATCCGGACCCTGCCTCCGCGCCGATATCCTTCTGATCACCGACGGCATCTCGCGACTTTCGGAAAAGCCGCTGGGCGAGGAGCGGCTCCACACGTTCCTTCTTGGCGATATGCGCGAAGGCGAAGGCCAGGCCGGCACCGTGGCCACGCTCCGGGAGTGGAGCGTAAGTTTCCACCGTATCTGGACGAACCGCTTCGCGGAGATCCTCGGCCCCACGCTGGAAGACATCGAGGCGGCCCAGGAAGCACTCGACCGTTTGATCGACTCCTATCACGACGGCCCGTCCGCCGCGGTGCGCAGCGGGCTGGACCGTGCCCTGGAGAACGTGAGATGCCTTCTCCGCGAGTATCGCCGCTCGCTGGGCAAGGTATCGCCGGTGCCCAGCGAGGCGGCCGACCTGGAGGCGCGCCTCCGGGAAGCGGAGCAGGTGATCGGGGCGATGCCTGCCGCCGCATCCGTCGCGGAGCAAGAGGCATCGGCGTGCGACAGCCTTCAGCTCTCATTGGCCCCTGTTTCGAGCGGGCCGGGCGACATGCCAGCCCATGCGCGCGGTCTTTGGGCATGGCTGCGCCGGATTGCCGTGCGGGCCTGGCAAAGGACGATCCGGCAGTGCCGGCGCCTGGTTCGCCGAGGCCGTTTGCGGAAACGGGGCTGACATCGCCACAGTCCAGCGCGCCCGCTGTCTCGGGTGGGGTAAACGGCGCCGATTCATTGGACGGGAAGGGACGAACCACTCAGGGCCGCCCCCCACTGTTGGCGGAATCGCTAATTGGGGCCCTGCCGCTTTTAGGTGTAGGACGGCCTTCCCATGCCTTCTTTCTCCCGCGATCTGGACGGCCTGGGAAATCCGTCCTACACGCCGAGGCTAACGCCCAACAACGGAAGAGTCCCAATGGGCGAGGTTCCCCATGGGAGTAGGGTCGGCCGCCCGCGTCCGCCCTGGAAGCGAAACCTCGGAGCGGCAGCGGGGTTCAATCGTTATAATAGCCCGCTCGCTTTCCCGTCAGGGCGACAGGGCTAGGAACGCTGTCTCCTTGGACCACTACGCATGCACTCTTCTCTGATTTCCGCGGTTATCCTTCTGGCGGCTCTCTCCGGCACAGGCACGGATAGCTCCCCCACTGGGATCTTCGAGATCCAATCCGATCTGGCCCCACAATCTCGGATCGATGAGCTGGTCTTCGAGCGGCTGAAGCAGATCGGGATCGAGCCGGCCAATCTTTGCTCGGACGCGGTATTCGTGCGGCGCGTGTACCTGGACGTCATCGGCACGCTGCCCACGGCCGACGAGGCCCGCCAGTTCTTGCTGGATGAGAATCCCGACAAGCGCCGCGTCCTGATCGATCGCCTCCTCCAGCGCGAAGAGTTTGCGGATTACTGGGCGATGAAGTGGAGCGATCTGTTGCGCGTGAAGGCGGAGTTTCCCATCAACCTGTGGCCGAATGCGGCCCAGGCCTATCATCGCTGGATCCGTGCCAGTATCCAGGAAAACTTGCCTTACGACCGGTTTGTCCGCGAGATGCTCACGGCCAACGGCAGCAACTTCCGTGTCGGCCAGGTCAATTTCTACCGGGCCGTCCAAAGCAAGACCCCCGAGGGCATCGCCCAGGCCGTGGCCCTGACCTTCATGGGGTCGCGAGCCGAGAAGTGGCCGAAGGAGCGGCTGGCAGGCATGTCGGCCTTTTTCGCGCAGATGTCCTACAAGTCGACGGCGGAATGGAAAGAGGAAATCGTTTCCCACGATCCCGACAAGCCCGCGGCGCAGGCCGCCGCTGCGTCGCCCCCAGCCTTTCCGGACGGCGCCCCGGCCCGCTTGTCCCCGAATCGGGACCCGCGGCAGGTCTTCGCCGATTGGCTGATCCAGCCCGAGAATCCCTGGTTCGCGCGCAGCATCGTCAACCGCGTCTGGTGCTGGCTCCTGGGGCGCGGCATCATCCACGAGCCCGACGACATTCGGTCCGACAATCCGCCCAGCAATCCCGGACTGCTCGCCTACCTGGAAAAAGA
>JABWBD010000386.1 GCA_013360685.1 Pirellulales bacterium | reverse complement strand
ACGGCCAAGCGCATGCTGCACGCCCTGAGCCTGACCGTTCAGCGCCACGAGGCCACCTTCGGCGTCCTGGAGACAGACGTGCAGAAGCGTGTCCGCCCGGGACTGATGCAGCAACAGCAGCGGTAAGATCGTCCGGTCGATGCGGTGCCGTCTGATCGGCGATGCCGCTTTGCCGATCGCGGCGCGGATCCAAGAGAAGTTGCTCGCCGTGGGAATGCCGGTGTGCGAAAGTCGCACAGGCAACCTCGCGGCGGGCAATTCTCGTTTTGCGAGTTCGCCATGCGGCTGATCTATCTGGATTTCAACGCCACCACGCCGATTGCGCCGGCGGTCCAGGAGGCAATGCTCCCTTTTCTGACGGAGCACTTTGGCAATCCCTCCAGCCAACATGCGCCGGGGCGCGCGGCCCACGAAGCCGTTGAAGACGCTCGCGCCCGGGTGTGCCGTTTGCTGGGAGCGGACCGCGACGAGATCGTGTTCACTTCCGGAGGGACGGAGAGCAACAACCTCGCTTTGAAAGGCGTGGCTTTTCGCTGCGGCGCTCCGTCCGCCGGGCACATCGTTCTCTCGGCGATCGAGCATCCCTCGGTTCTGGAACCGGCGAAGTTCCTTGAATCGCTCGGCCTTGGGATCACGATCGTCGGCTGCAACGCCCAAGGGGTGGTGGATCCGAGGGCTGTAGCGGCGGCCATCCGGCCGGATACGGTGCTGGTGAGCGTGATGCACGCAAATAACGAAATCGGCACAATCCAGCCGATCCGGCGAATCGCCGAGATCTGCCGGGCGGCCGGCGTCCTCTTCCACACCGATGCCGCCCAAAGCCTGGGAAAAATCCCAGTTCGCCCGCGGGAGTTGGGCGTCGACCTGCTCAGCGTGGCCGGGCACAAGATGTACGCCCCTAAAGGCATCGGCGCGCTGTATGTCCGCCGCGGGGTCGATATCGAGCCGCTCCTGCACGGTGCGGGCCACGAGAGCGGACTGCGGGCCGGAACGGAGAACGTGCCGTACATCGTGGGGCTGGGCCGCGCAGCCACGTTGATCGAACACAACCTCGACCGCTTCGGCTCGCAGGTTGCCATGCTGCGCGACCGCCTCAAACAACGACTTGTGGACTCAGTCCCGGGGTTATCGGTCAACGGCGGCGCGGCGGAACGGTTGCCCAACACGCTCTCGGCCAATTTCCCCGGCGTCCACGGCGGCGAACTGCTCCGCCGCACGCCCGAGTTGTGCGCATCGACCGGTTCCGCCTGCCACAGCGGCGCGGAGAACCTTTCGCCGACGCTCTCGGCGATGGGGCTGGGACCCGACACCGCGCGAGGAACCGTCCGGCTGAGCCTCGGCTGGTACACGACCGAAGAAGAAGTGGACCGCGCGGCGAGCCTGCTCTTGGACGCGTGGGAAAACAGCCGGTAGGGCGTTCGCCGGTGTTCCGGCCCGTCCGTTGCCGGATGGAGGACGTCCACTTGTCCTTTTCCGGCGTCCTGCCGTGCGGACCTCACGAGCGTCCCCCTCTCGCCATCCCCTTGGTGGCCTGTCAGCTCGATGGACGTTTCAAGACCGCCTCGGAATCCCCGGCCCAACGGACCGGCGACGAGGGCGTCTCGGCCGGGTCGATCCGCCTAGACGCCTTGGAGAGGCCGGCCCCGGCCGGCGGCCGATGCGGATACGGCGGCCAATCGCCGTCGGCGACCCGATCCTCGCCGGGCGAGCGATGGCCGCTGTAGGCGAAATACCCGTCCCACAGCTCGTCCATTCGTCGCAACGAGGAAGACAGGTCGTAGACCTTCAACACGGGCTGGCGGCCGCTGGACGCCGCGCCGCCGGGTCGGCAGACGAGGAGGTCCTTTTCTCGCAGCTTGCGGACCGCGTCGGCAACGTCGAAATCGACGTCGAGGCCGAACGTCGATTTCAACCACTGCTCCGCGCGGCGGTCGAGCTCTTCCTGGGTATAGTTGCGGTCGCGTTCGACATAGAGGAGATAATAGGCCAGGAGCAATTCCTTGCATTCCTCCGCCTCGGCGGCGTCGACCAGATGGGCCAGCGCGGTGGAATTGTTGGCAAGGTTCTGGAAATAGAGGTTTGTCGTCAGGGCCTGCAGGTAGCGGGTGCGGCTGGAAAGAAAACTGAACACCGCGCGGACACACGCGCCGGCAAATCCGGACATGACCAGCAAGAAGACCCAAGGCGAGAGAACGGCCGCCGTGAACATCTTCCACGAGGCGGTGGCGACGCCGCCGACCAGCGAAGAGCCGACTTTCACGTGGTCCAGCGGTCGCATGCGGATCCGCACATACGGCAAGAGCATCTCCAAGTCTTCGGCCACCACGTTCTTGAACACTTTCAGGAACGCCGGCTGGCTGGGATGCCTCGCCAGCCGCACCAGCAAGACCACGCGCGAGAAGACGTGTACCGGTTCCACTCCCTTCCTCCACGGGGCCAACAGGCGACGGAAGGTCTGCTGCTGGCGACGCATGCCGCGGCAGAACACGCGCAGCTCCGAGTAGTCCGCCAGACAAGCCCTCACCACGACCCCCGAGTGGGCCTGGTGCTCGACGCAGGCGAGGATCTGCTCGTGCGGCATCTCGACGTAGTTGGCTCCCAGGAGCAACTGTTCGAACTGGCGGGAGAGCTCCTCGCGCTGGGCAGCTTCGTCGGCCGACGTGGGATCCAGCGGCAGGCTGTCGCGGTCCGGGTCAAAGCGGTCGTAGAGCGTTTTCAGGCTTTCCAGCTTCTTGCGCAATTCAAAATGGAAGCGGGCGCCGACCATCTCAAACAGCGCGTCGAGCTGGCAGCGCTCGGCCTCCGAGAGTCGCGGATCCTCGAGCACACGGGCCCGCAACGAGGCTTCCTGGACCGGAAGAAACCGTTCACGGACTTCGAGAAACTGTAGATTGGGCACCATGGCAAACCCGCAGACCTGCGGGGAGAAGGAGAGTGGTCGGCCGGGATTGTATTCGCGGAAGGCTGCGGGGTGGAAGGTCAATTTGCCTGGGTCGCCCCGGCCCCGTGCCTTGGCCGGTCGCGGAAACAGACTCCGCGGTGTTCCCAGAGCCGCGTCACCAGGATGCCAATCGTCTTCTCCAGCAGCTCAAGTGGTCCGCGTGCAGCATCTCTACATCCATCATATCCAGCCTGACACTCTCGCGTCACCTGGTCTGACGCAAGGATTCGCTTTGTCGCCGGCAGTGGATGCGGCGCGCCGGCAACGGATCGCGTTCTTTCTCGGGAAAGCTGGCCTATCCGCCGCGAGGGGGGCGGTTTGTCGTGGACCAGAGGGCGGTCCGAGTCAAATCCGGCAAGATGACGCAGGCGTAGAAGCCGACTGGGCTGATGAAATAAGGAAGGAGGCGGGCTCCGCAAGACCTGGCATCTTCAACTCCCGCGAACTTGCGATGACTTGTGGCGCCTATCCCCGTTCTTGAACCACGCCGAATTTCCTGGCGCGTATTCTCAGCGGAATTCTCTGCGGACCACCCTCTTGTTCGTCTTGGCGAATCAACGGCTTTCTGATACCGTATTGGCCACGACGCTTCCAGGGCCACGACGCTGATGGGCCCGGGAGCACGGCAACCGGCGCAGGGGTGCGCCGGGGAAACATTGCTAGGTTGCGGTCGCCAGCAGTCGGCCGCAATCCGCCGACAAGGAAGGAGGCCAGCATGACTTCCGGCCAGAAGCAAGAAGTGCGGGTCCATATCCGGTGGATGATTCGGCGCGATATGCCCGAGGTGCTCAAGATCGAGTCCGGGTGTTTTGAATTCCCCTGGTCGGAAGACGACTTCATTCGCTGCCTCAGGCAGCGCAACTGCATCGGCATGGTGGCCGAGCACGAAGACCGCGTCGTCGGGTTCATGATCTATGAACTGAACAAGACCCGGCTCCATGTGCTGAACTTCGCCGTGGCCGACGAATTCCGCCGCCGCGGTGTCGGCATGCAGATGGTCGCCAAGCTGATCGGCAAGCTCTCGGCGCAGCGCCGCACGCGGGTGACGCTCGAGGTGCGGGAAACCAATCTCGCCGCCCAATTGTTCTTCCGCAACGCCGGCTTCCGGGCCACCTCCGTGCTTCGCGGCTACTATGAAGACACTCCCGAAGACGCGTACTTGATGCAGTTCCGCTATCGGCCGGAACGCGTCGAGGTGGATTCCACCAACCGCATCGCGCGGCTGGCCGGCTGATCCGCCCGGGTACGGGTTCAGAGTGTGACCGGTGTGGCCTTCAGCGAGGGCAAATCGACCACCGCAAGGGAAGGCCGCGCCGAGCGGTGCAGGGCCCCTGGGTTCACCACCACGGTGCGTCCTTCCGTCCGGATGTCGGCCACGTGGGTATGGCCGTGGCAGACGAGGTCCCATTGGCCGCTTGCGATCGTCTGACGCAAGCGGCGGTAATCGTCCCCGTGAAGCAGGGCGATCTTTCGGTCTTCCACCTCCAGCGATCCGAACCACTCGTGGCAGGTCTGCCCGGCCTCAAGAATCGCTTCACGCAAGAGATCGGGATCGTCGACGTTGCCGAAGACGAAATGGCACGGCCAACCCCGCAGCAGCCGCACGATTTCGGCGGACCCGATGTCGCCGCAGTGCAGGACGGCCGCCACTTTGAGGCTCTCCAACATGCGGACTGCCTCTTGGGTCCGGTCGATCCGGCCGTGGGTGTCGCTGAGAATGCCGATCCGCATCGTGCTGGGTTCCTTTGACTCTCGGGGTTTCTGTCGGTAAGGACTGGGATGCATCCCTGTAAAGGCGTTAAGACGTTGTGTAGACGTCGTTTAACCGCAGGCCCAGCGGGCCGCGCGTGCAGCGGAAGGTGGAACAACCCGCGGTCACAGCGGCCGACACACAGCCCTGCTCGCCGGTTCCAACCAACGCGCGGCCCGCTGGGCCTGCGGTTAAACGACCTTTGCAGGGGTGGTACAGGGATGTTCACCGGGAGTGTTGGCGTCCGGGCGGTACAGGATGCTCTCGACCTCGGCAACGCGGCTTTGCAGTATTCCCATCAGCGAAGCCTCGTCCACCGCGTCTGCGAACACCGTAGTCACCGGACGGCCGGAGCGGACCTGCGTCCCGGCGTCCGGGATATCGGCCAGATCATCCCTGGTTCTGGAGGCCCTCCGGCCGAAATCCTCGGGAATGGTCCCATCCCGGCGCGCGTACAAAATGGCCTTGCCAAACCACTTCCCAAGTGGTGAACTCGAAACGGACAGCGGCAGCCCGCGACATGCCTGGACATGCAGGGCAATCGCGCGGCAGCCCAAGGCGCGTTCCAGGATCTCGACGGAAGCCGTGTACCGCGGGTTCACCTCGATCGTCCAGACTTTTCCGTCGGCCAGGACGGCATCGACTCCGAACAACCCCAGCAGTCCGAATCGCCGCGAAAGCACTTGCCCGATTTGCACGAATTGCTCCGTAAGCGGTCCCGGAAGCGAGAGCGGTCCGACCGATCCCGCATAGAGGAAACCCCGGGCCCCGGTCCATTCCGTGCCCACGAGTTGCCGCGTGACTCCCAGCAGCATTGCGTCGCCGCGCGATGCCACGTACACCGCTGCGACGGGTTCGCCGGCCATGTATTGCTGGTAGAAGTTCGCGTCGGAGTGCTCTCCGCCGTGCCAAGCCTGGACTGCCGCTCCGCCGCTGCCGCGATACGGCTTGCGGAGCCAGTTGCCGTCTACGGGGATTCCCTCCGGCGACTGGGAAAGGCGCGGAGCGGCAAGCCCGTTGCGTGCGAGTTGCTCGCGCAATAGCAAAGGACTACGGATCTCTTGGAGTACTTCCGGCGAATTGCCGTAGAGCGTCCGCTCGCGGGAGATCTCCGCCACCAGGTCCGGATGGTTTTCCAGTCCGCCCGTGTACATCCACGGACAGGAGGGCATGGCAGCCGCGGCGGCGGCCAGTCCGTCCGGATAGTGCGCTACGGCGACCGCCGGACCGCACTGGCGCAGATCCAGGTCGGCGAAGAGATCGGCGCCGAACACCTCGAAGCCTGCTCGCAGCGCCGACTGCGCCGCCGCACGGACGCTTGCACCCAGGACCAGCAGCCTTTCCGCCATCGTATTGGCCTGTCAGTGCAGAAACTGCTGGCACCAGAAGATCGTGCCGCCGGCAGTGCGGTACGCCGCCGCGCCGATTCGCCGATAGCCCGGGTTGAGAATGTTGGAGCGGTGCCCCGGCGAACTCATCCAGGACTGCAACGCTTCTCGGCTGCTCTGCTGGCCCATGGCGATATTCTCGGCGACGGGCTGACTGGTGTGCTGGAGGGCTTGGTTTCGCGTCATCCAGGCGGCGTGGTTCCGTGCCGATCGGAGCAGGTTCGGGCAAACCTCCAACGCCGGCAGGCCGTACCGCGCTCGCTCCGCATTCGTGAGGTTCACGATGTTCCGCTCGATCGGAATCAGGCCCTGCTTGTCGGGAACAAACTTCGGGTCGTCAGCCCCGGAAGCGAACAGGGCCGAGATGCAAATGGCAAGTGTCGTCATCGTGAAATCTCCCGTTCTTGGTAAAATCAGAGCCACACCCCGCAAGTGACGCAACTGCCGCCATGCCCGCTCGATCGCCGCCAATGGGTAAAATAGGCGCCTTGCGGCGACTTTCCCTGCCGCTGTGCCTCATAGAATACCTACCCGCCCACCGTTTGCAAGAGGGCAAGCCGTCCCCCTAGTTGGCAGCCCTCGTTGACTTCGCCGTGGAACCTCGTCCCTTGACACGCTCCACGCTGTACGATCTGCTGGCCCGGTTGAACCGCCGTGTAGAATTGGTATCGTTTGCCCGGGAGTTTTCTCGGCCAGTATTGCCCGAGCCGAGGGCCCTAGGCAGTTTCGCAGTGTGGAACCTCAACCATCGGGAGATTGGCACAATGGCCATGTACATTGGTGAAGCTCTGGCGGGGGAAGGAAACGAAATTGCCCACATCGATCTGCTCATCGGAGACAAAGACGGGCCGGTGGGCGCCGCATTCGCCAACGCCCTGGCTCGCCAGAGCGAGGGCCACACGAACCTGCTCGCGGTCCTCGAGCCGAATCTGCTTGCCAAGCCGGCGACGGTGATGATTACCAAGGTGACGATCAAGGGAATGAAGCAGGCGGTGCAGATGTTCGGTCCGGCGCAGGCCGCGGTGGCGACGGCGGTGGCCGAGTCGGTGGCGGAAGGAATCATCCCGCAAACCCAGGCCGAGGACCTGGTGATCGTCTGCGGCGTGTTCATTCACCCCGAGGCGGACCACGACAAGAAGATCTACGAGTTCAACCTGAAAGCCACAAAAGACGCCATCCGCAACGCCATGACCGGCAAACCGACCGTCCAGGAAATGCTCGCCGGGAAAGACAAAGCGAAGCATCCCTTCCGCGGTTTCTGACTGAGAGGCCCTGACAAAACCCCGACTGCCCTCACCCCCGGCCCCTCTCCCGCCGCGGGAGAGGGGAGTTGAATTAGGGCTTCTGAAGACTGCCCATGACCGCTCCCGAGAAATCCGCCATCCTTTTGCAGCTCGACAGCGACCCTCAGCCGAGCGTTTTCGACAGCGTCGTCGCGGTGGACGCCGGAGTGGACCATTTGCTCCGCCATAGCAACGTCCGCCCCGATCGCGTTCGCGACCTGGTCTACGGCGCGCTTTTCACGCGCGCGGTTCCGGACCTGCGGAGGACGGCCATCTTCATCGGCGGCACTGACGTAAGCCAGGGTGAGGCGATCCTCGAAGCCGTGAAGAAGACGTTCTTCGGGCCGATGCGGGTCTCCGTGATGCTCGACGCCAACGGCGCCAACACCACGGCCGCGGCGGCGGTGCTGGCCGCCGCCGCCCACC
>JABWBD010000385.1 GCA_013360685.1 Pirellulales bacterium | reverse complement strand
GACGCTGCAATGCGACTGGCGATCGTTCAAGATGCAGTCGGCAAAGTACCCCAGCTCGGCATCGAACGGATGATGGTTCACGTCGGGCGTATCAAGCATGATGGTGGGCACGGTGGCCCAGCCGGTTTGCCCGGGCAACAGTCGCGGCGACCAGATGCGGTTGTCGCGGAGCGTCCCTTCGGTACCGACCAGGTCGATGTTGAACTGGTAGGGCATCGCGGCGTCGAACAAAGCGGCGGTCTTTCCGATGGCCCCGCCGCGGAACCGAAAAACGGCGACAACGTTGGCGTCGTACTCGAAATTGCCACGCTGGTTGTTCCCATAGGCGGTCACCTCGACGACCTCGTCGCCGACCAGGAATCGCATGGCGTCCAGGGCGTGGCATCCGCCCAACAGCATCGCGCTGCCGCCAGTGGCGCGGCGACTGTGCAGATTCCAGGCGTGATGCGTGGGCCGGATCGTATGCCAGTAGTCCAGTTCGGCGTAGAAGATATCGCCCACCGTGCCTTTTTCCACGAGCGACTTGAGCAACTGCACCTCAGGGCTGAATCGGACGACGAAACCCGCCTGGCTTTTCACACCGGCTCGAAGCACCGCGTCGCGCAGCCGGCGGTTCTCCTCCACGGTCAGGGCGATCGGCTTCTCGACGTGGACGTGTTTGCCCGCCTCCGCGGCCGCGATGGCCTGCTCGGCATGGACGTGACTCGGGCCGGTGATGTCGACCACGTCGACGCGGGGGTCGGCCAGCACCTGCTCGTACTTGTCGCGCACGGCGCAATCCAACCCGAGGCGAGCAGCCAACTGCCCGGCCCGCTCGAGGTTCACATCACTGATCGAGATAATCTGGGCCGTTGCCAAGCGCTGCCAACTGGCGGCATGGGCCCCGCCGACCCAGCCTGCGCCGTGAATTGCCACACCCAACTGCGGTTGGCTCATAACGACGGAGCTCCTGCGTGCGAGGAAAGATCGTGCCATCTCACGTCGCAAGTTGACCAGTTGACGGTCCTTCCGTCAAGTCAGCGGCTGCTCGCCGAAGGATGCCCGGAACCGGTCGATAGGCCAGGCAAAGCAGTTCCGGCGGATTCTCAGCCGAGGGCGGGACGCCTTGCTCACCGCCCGTCGGAATTGGAGAATCAAGGGAGGCTGCCTGAGGATCCGCGAATGAAAAAAAGGGAGACCGCCTTGACGGACGACCTTCTCTGCCAAATCCCGTCCGACCGAACCTCGCTGACCGACGACGAACGAATCGCCGACATCGTCCCCCTGCCTCCGCCGGCACACTTGATCCGCTTCTTCCCCATTCAGGGAGGGGACAGCAACGGAAACCCTCATCGCCGGCACGCGCGCGGCGATCAAGCAGATCCTGCGGGGTGAGTCCGACCGGCTGCTGGTGGTCATCGGCCCCTGCTCGATCCACGACCCTGCGGCGGCCCTGGACTATGCCTCTCGCCTGGCCTCAGTCCGGACGCGGTTGGCCGGCGACTTGGAGATCATCATGCGGGTCTATTTCGAGAAGCCCCGCACCACGGTCGGTTGGAAGGGACTGATCAACGACCCTTACCTCGACGGCACTTTCCGCATTAACGAGGGCCTGCGGATCGCCCGTGACCTCTTGCTGCGGATCCATCAGGTCGGCGTGCCGGCCGGCTCGGAGTTTTTGGACACGATCTCGCCGCAGTATATCGGCGACCTGATCAGTTGGGGGGCAATCGGCGCTCGAACCACCGAATCGCAGGTCCACCGCGAGTTGGCATCCGGCTTGTCGGCGCCCATCGGCTTCAAGAACGGCACCGACGGCAACGTGAAGGTCGCGCTGGACGCGACCGTCGCGGCACGCGAGCAGCACCACTTTCTCTCGGTCCACAAGAATGGCCAGGTGGCGATCGTCGCGACCCGGGGCAACCACGACTGCCACCTCATCCTCCGCGGCGGCCAGACGCCCAATTTCGACGCCCCCAGCGTGGCCGCGGCCTGCTCGGTCCTCGCCTCCGCCGGTCTGCCCGAACGGTTGATGATCGACTGTTCCCACGCCAATACCTCCAAGCAACACCGGCTCCAGTTGACCGTTGCCGAGGGCATCGGCGAGCAGATCGCTCGCGGCGACCGGCGGATCATCGGGGCGATGGTCGAATCGCACCTCGTGGAAGGCCGTCAGGACCTCAAGCCCGGCATGCGCCTTGTCTACGGCCAGAGCATTACCGATGCCTGCCTCGGCTGGGACGACTCGGTCTCCCTGCTGGAATTGCTGGCCGAAAACGTCCGCCGGCGCCGCACGGGATGAGGCTTTTGTGCCCGAAGTTGTGGGCACTTCGTCTCCGATAGCCTACCCATTCCACTCCAAGCGCGCCCATGCCAACGTCAAGCCGCAAAGACCTTGATGCCTTGAGGTGCCGGCGAAGGGAATTCCTCGCTACAGCGCATGCACGCCTCTCGGTCGCGTGGGGCCGGTTTTCCGCAACTCAGTTGGGAGAGAGCGGGTAGAGGTAGATCTGCTTTCGGGGGAGGCAGGTGCGACGATGACAGGCACCCTTCCCATGTCCTTGTTTCGGGGCACGAACGGAACTCCGACTGGCCTCACCCCTTGCCCCTCTCCCGAAACGGGAGAGGGGAGTTGTGTTAGGACCTGTCAGGATCGCCTGGGAATGGCCGGGAGCCAGTCGCCGTTCTGCTCGGGATTCAAAGATGTTGGAAACCGTGCCTCGGAGACGTGCATCGGGCCGGCCGGTCGGGTATCATGGTCTGAAACCTTCTACACCCCACTGCATCCCCGAGAGGCAACTCCGATGAAACGCCTGCTGTTCGGCCTGGTGATTTGCTGGCTCGTTCCACCGCTCGGCACGGAACAGGCCGTTGGCGAAGAGCCGTTCCGCCTTACCGTCGCCCCGGTCGGCCCCAAGAACCCGCGGAACAGCGAGGCGGCGATCATTCCTCGCCGGGACGGAACCTTGCTGCTGGGCTGGACCGATTTTTATGCCGGCGACGGGGCCGACCACGGCCCGGCCCGCATCGCAGGCCGGATCTCGGCGGACGGAGGCCGGTCGTGGGGCGAAGAACTCACGCTCATCGAAAACGACGGCGGCTGCAACGTGATGGAGGTGAATTTTCTCCGCCTTAAGGACGGCCGGATCGCCCTGTTCTACCTCCAGAAGAACAGCGAGAGCAGCGATTGCCGCGTGATGATGCGGACCTCGGCCGACGAGGGGCTCACCTGGGGCGGCGCCAGCCAACTCAGCCCGGCCGGCAAGTACACCGGCCTGACCAACGGCCGCTCGATCCGGCTCGCCAGCGGGCGGATTCTGCTGGAAGCGTGGGAAGGGGGCGACAGCTACTGCTACCTGTCCGACGACGAAGGCCGGACCTGGCGCGAAGGCGCCCGCGTCCGCCCCGCCGCCGGACCGAGCTACGAGCCCGCCTGCGTCGAACTCAAGGACGGGCGGGTGATGATGCTGATGCGGACCGGGCTGGGCGGCCAATTCAAGAGCATCTCCAGCGACGGCGGGGCCACCTGGACCGCCGCGGAACCGACGCCGTTGGAAGGAACGGCCGCCCCGGTGTCCATCGGGCGCATCCCGGCCACCGGCGATCTGTTGGCGATCTGGAACCACAATCCCGGCGCGGGGATGCGGAACCCGCTTACCGCTGCGATCTCCAAAGACGAAGGCCAGTCGTGGCAGAACTTCCGCAACCTGGAAGACACCCCCAACGACGCCTGGGCCTATCCGGCGGTCACCTGGATCGGCGACCGCGCCCTGGTGACGTACTTCAACTACCGCGGCGGCCTGTCGCTGCAGTTGAGGATCGTGCCGAAAGAGTGGTTCTACGAGAAATGACCCATTTAGATGCCTAACAAGACCGGCCCAGGAGACCTTCGGTCGGCGGTTTCGGCGGGGTCGGAGACCCGCGCCGAGCGGTGGAGAGATCCGCGCCGAGCGGTTTTGTTAGGGCCTGTAAGAGAGAAACAGCCTTGAAACCGGCCTGTTTTCCCTTCAATGCCGTCTTCATTGCACTAACGGGCCTTGCCGCGGCGGGGGCCGCGGAGCCCGATGCGCCCGTTGTGCGTCCGTCAGGAAGGAACACTGAAATGAGTGCACCGCTGCGCATTGTCGCCCTGGGCGATTCGATCACCAATGGCGTGGGGCCGGCCGGAGTGACCGAGGCGGATACGTTTCGGGAGATCCTGCGGCGGGAACTGAGCGAGCGGCTCGGCTCCAAGGTGGAGGTGTTCAACGCCGGCGTCAACGGCGATATTGTCACGCTGGCCGAGCGGCGGCTGAAAAGCGACGTGCTGGACCGCAGGCCGGACATCGTCACGGTCATGTTCGGAGGAAACGAAGCCGGGTTTTATCGCCCGGAAACGCAAGGGTTCGCCGACACCCCGCGCGTGCCTCGCGACCGCTTCAAAGCGGCTCTGACCGAAATCGTCGACTGCCTGCGCGCGGAAGGCATTACCGTGGTGTTGATGACCTGCCCGCCCATGACCGAACGCTACTGGGGCATGCACTTGCCGGCATACCGCGACAACGGCATCAATTTCCTCGTCAAGGACTACGCCCAGGCCATGCGCGATGTGGCCGCGGAGAAGGGCGTGGAACTGATCGACGTGTACCGCGCCTTCCAGCAGAAGCCGGGCAGCCTCGACTACTTCCCCGACGGACTGCATCCCGACGCGCGGGGCCATCGTGTGATCGCGGATCGGCTGGTGGAACGGTTGGCTCGCATCCTTGGCGACCGCCCCGCGGATCCTGAGCCGCGGTAACCGCGTGATCCTGTCTCCGTTCTCCAAAGGCCACCCGCAGGCCGATTACGTGTTCGAAGCGTTGCGAGATCCTGCGTCGCGGAGGGGTTTCCCGGCGCGGCGGCTTGCACCTGGCCCGTCAACCGCTTATTCTCAGTGGTGCTGTGTACTGCCAAGCCTTAGCCTCCGTTGCGAGCAAGGGAAGAGAAAAATGCTCACAGCCGTTTTCCTGGTCTGCGCCACCCTTTTCCTCGTCGCCTTTTTCACCTACGGCCGGTTCCTGGAACGGCGACTGGGTGTCGACAACAACCGGCCCACGCCCAGCCATACGGACTACGACGGAGTGGACCGAGTGCCGGCGCACCCCGCGGTCTTGTTCGGGCATCACTTCTCGTCCATTGCCGGCGCCGGGCCGATCGTCGGTCCGATCATCGCCGCCGCCGCCTTCGGTTGGGCGGTGCCGCTGGCGTGGGTGGTGGTCGGGGCGATCTTCATCGGCGGCGCCCATGATTTCGCCGCGATGGTGGCCTCGGTCCGCAACCGGGCGAGGTCGATCGCGGACATCGCGCGCGAGTCGATGTCGCCGCTGGCCTACCGGCTGCTGCTGGTTTTCATGTGGCTGGCCCTGGTCTACGTGCTGACCGTGTTCACGGACCTGACGGCGACGACCTTCGTCGAGGACGGTGGCGTCGCCACGTCCTCCTGGCTCTTCGTGGCGCTGGCGATCTGCTTCGGACTGTCCGTCTACCGCCTCAAAGTGCCGGTCGTCTGGTCCACGCTCGTCTTCGTGCCGCTTGTGTTCCTGGCCACGTGGGTGGGCCAGTTGATCCCGATCCCTTCCAGTTGGACAGCGTCCGCGCTCGGGTTGGCTCCGGTGAAAGCCTGGTCGCTGGCGCTGATCGCGTATTGCTTCGTGGCCTCGGTGACGCCCGTGTGGATCCTGCTCCAGCCGCGCGACTACCTGTCGTCGTTCCTCCTGTACGCGTCGATGCTCCTGGGACTGATCGGCATCCTGTTCGGCGGGTTCGACGTGCAGTTTCCGGCCTTCATCACCTGGGATGCGGCGGGCATCGGCCCGCTGTTTCCCATCGTGTTCATCACCGTGGCGTGCGGCGCTTGTTCCGGGTTCCATTCGCTGGTTGCCTCGGGCACGTCGTCCAAGCAGCTCGACAAGGAAAGCCACGCGCGGACGGTCGGATACGGCGCGATGCTCGTGGAGGGCCTGGTGGCGGTGATCGCGCTGACGACCGTGATGATGCTGGCGCCGGACAATCCGCTGGCCGGCAAGCCGCCGCTGACGGTCTACGGGACGGGCATCAGCCGCTTTGCCGCCGTGATCGGGATTCCGGAGAAGCTGGGGTTCTCGTTCGGCCTTTTGGCCCTCTCGACCTTCATCCTGACGACGCTGGATACGGCGACCCGCCTGGGCCGCTACATCTTCGAGGAGTTCTTTCAGTTGCGTCCCGGTCCCGCCCGGTACGGCGCGACGTTGGCGACCTTGGCCTTGCCGCTGGTGTTCGCACTGGTCACACTGAAGGACGCCCAGGGCCAGCCGATTCCCGCCTGGAAGGCGATCTGGCCGGTGTTCGGCGCGACAAACCAGTTGCTGGCCGGCTTGACGTTCGTGGTGTTGGCCGTGTGGCTGCGGAGGACGGCGAGGAAGACGGGGTTCATCTGGGCCCCGCTGGCCTTCATGACGGCGGCGACCCTCTACGCGCTGGTCCTGCTGATCCAGCAGTACGGCATGTCGATGATCGGCATCATTGCCACCGTCCTGCTGGGGTTGGCCATCTTGTTGATTGTGGAGGCCGTCCGCACGAATCTGCTGCGGTCCGGGCGGTCGGAGGAAGCCGTGCAAAACCCGCCGGCCTGACGCTTGTTGAAGTTCGTGAGTCCCTGCAATCCGCTGTCTCATGAGGGTGAACATGCATCTGCAACGAATTTGCGTAGCCAGGAAGTTCTTGTTCGAATCGATCGGCGATCCGATCCGAGGCATCTGCTGGGCGTTGACGGCGCTGGCGGCTCTCGCCTGCGAACCGGCCTTGCAGGCCGACGAGGCCCGAACGCTGCGTGCCGGCGCCGCCGCGGTGGATATCACTCCCCGGGAGTTTCCGGTGAACATGCCCGGCGGATTCAGCGCCAATCCCGCCGACGGCGCGCACGACCCGCTCCACGCCCGCGCCGTGGTCCTTGACGATGGAAAGATGTCGCTGGCGATCGTCGTGGTGGACAACCTCGGCGTGGCCCGGGAAATCGCCGACGAGGCAAAGGCATTGGCGTCGCAGCGCTGCGGCATCGCCGCGGACAAGATCCTCCTGGCTTCGACCCACTCCCACTCCGCGCCTTCGTCCAGTGCCGCGTCGTATCGCAAGATCCTGCTCGACGGGACCGTGGAGTCGATCGTCCGCGCCCATGGGGCGCTTCGCCCGGCCGCCGTGGGCGCGGCCGCGCATCCGTTGCCCGAAGAGGTGTTCAACCGCCGATGGTATCTCAAGCCGGGCAAGATGCCGCCCAATCCTTTCGGCGAGATGGACCAGGTGAAGATGAACCCCGGCACAAGCCCGGACGTGCTCGACCGGCCCGCGGGCCCCACGGATCCGGATGTCACCGTTCTTTCCGTGCAGGATGCGAAGTCCGGAAAACCGCTGGCGCTGGTGGCCAACTATTCGCTGCACTACGTCGGCGGCACGCCTGGAGCGAAGGTGTCGGCGGATTACTTCGGCGAGTTCGCCCGGCGGATGCCGCTGCGCCTGGAGGCGGGCGAGGATTTCGTCGCCATGATGTGCAACGGCACGTCGGGCGACATCAACAACATCCCCTTCCTGGTGGACCGGCCTCGCCGCGAGCCGTTCGAGCAGATCGGCATCGTCGCGCAGAAGGCCGTAGACACCGCCTACCAGGCACGCGCCGCCATCGGGCCGCACCGCGGCGACGTCTGCCTCGGCATGGTCCAGCGCGAGGTGACCCTTCGCATGCGCCGGCCGACGGCCGAGCAGGTCGAACGCGCCAAGGCGGTCCTCGCGGTGAAGGACGAGGCGGAGAAGGCCAAGCTGCCGAGGCTGGCCGATGCCTAC
>JABWBD010000028.1 GCA_013360685.1 Pirellulales bacterium | reverse complement strand
CAGGGAGAGTATGTCGGCCATGATCGCCTGCCACACGTCGCCGAATACCGGCTCCGCGTAGACGACCAGCTCGACCTGGTCTACCGGTTGACCCGCGAGGAAACCTCGACCCCCTACCGGCTGCAGGTCGGAGACGAAATCCAGGTCGAATCCTTTACCGATCCGGAACTTAATCGCAGCCTGGTGGTCCAGCCGGACGGCACGATCACGCTTCGTTTGCTCGGCCAGGTGAAGGCTACCAGCAGGACCGTGCCCCAGCTTCGCGACGAACTGGAGCAGCACTACATGAAGTTTTATAAAGTGCCTGCGATCACCGTCACACCGCTGAAAGTCAATACGAAGCTCGAGGACCTGCGCGCGGCGGTCGACCGGCGCTACGGGGAAGGCGGGCAGAACCGGCTTGCCACCGTCACGCCCGAGGGGACCATTTCCTTGCCGGCAATCGGCTCGGTGCAGGCCCAAGGCTTGACCCTGCCGGAGCTTCAGTACGAGTTGAACGAGCGCTATCGCCAGTCGGGCATCGAAGGGATCGAAGTGATCCCGGTACTGCTCCAAAGGGCGCCGCGGTTTGTCTACGTCGTCGGAGAAGTCCGCCTCCCGGGCCGATACGAACTGACCGGCCCGACCACGCTGCTGCACGCCCTCAGCATGGCGGGAAGCTGGAACGTCGGCGCCCACCTGAAACAAGTCGTGATCTTCCGCCGCGGCGACGACTGGCGACTGATGGCCACGATGGTCGACGTCCACGCCGCGCTGTTCGGCAAGAAGCCCTGCCCTCCGGGCGAGATCTGGCTGTCCGACTCCGATATCGTCATTGTGCCCAAGAGCCCGCTGCTGGCCGCCGATGACCTGATCAACCTGGTCTTCACGCGCGGCATTTACGGCGTATTCCCGATGCAGGCCACGCTCAGCTTCTCGAAACTGAGCACACTGTAGGCGGCGTTCGGGCCGCTCCGAGGCTGTTCGGAAACGGGGCAGGTGCCCTCCATCGTGTATCGATGGGAGGCCCCGCGCAGAATCCGGAAGCTAGCCTCCGTTTGCGGGCAGCCGCTCAGTGCAATCGTTTGAAGAACCGTTGCAGATCGTCGTCGACCGGCTCCTCTTCGGAGTCCTCTTCTTCGGCCTCGCCGTTCTCCTCGTCGGCCGCCGCCTCCGCTTCATTGGCGGCCACGGCCCCCGGGTCTGCCTCCTCGGGCCCCTCATCGAGGAAATCAAGCGGTTCCTGGTTGCTCAGTTCGAAATCGGTTTCATCCGCCGGCTGTTCGTGGCAACCGCCGCCGTATTGGACCGTCATATCCCCGGCCGCTCTTCCGGTCTCCAGGAGCGGGCCGGTCGCAGCCGGTGGGATCGTGCCGTGGGATTCCTCCTCGACCGGCGGCGAAATCTCCGGCAAGGGATCTCCGGGCGTGGACTCCGCGAATTCCGCTTCAGGCGGCGCCGCCGGCTCTTCGAAGAAGTCCGAGTCGGGCGAGCCGTCCATTATCTCACCGGGGGTGGCCGCGGGCGAAACACTCTCGCGTGCCGCGTACTCGATCCGAAAAGTCAACGGGCCGATGGTGAATTCCTCGTTGGGATGTAACTCCGTCTCCTGGATTTGCTTCCGCCGGACAAACGTGCCGTTGAGAGACCCGAGATCCCGAATCTTGAGCACCCCCTCGGATTCGAAGATCTCGCAGTGTCGGCGACTTACCATAGGATGGGCTACGGTCAGGTCGGCTTCCCGGCTCCGTCCGATCACACTCGGCAGCTTGAGTGTGACCTCGTTCTTGCTGGCCTTGCCTCCGACCACGAACAACTTCGCTTGCATCGGACTTGCGGCTCCACTCGGGCGTTGACCGAACCAACGGCCAAAGGCCAGGGGAAAGGGTAATGCCCATCCTATCGGCTATCCTAACCCCACCAAAGCCGCGCCGCAACACTGCGTAAGGACCGCCGCAAGCGTGGCACGGCTACATTTCCCGGGCATTAGGGGACCGGCGCAAGCGGGTTTTCCGTAGCAGCGCCTCGCCGAGACGCTGGAATCCGAGGCTCGGAGAGCCGCGGCCGGCGGCCACTGGTTTACCATTCCCGCCCTACGCATTAGCCATACAGGGTTATTTGCAGATATAGCTAAAGAAGGGGCTGACGGGCATCAGTCGGAGCGGCCTAGTTCACTCCATGCTGGCCCTCTTGCAACTCCACCCGTGGAACTTATAATTTTGAGACTTGGATCCCGGTGGCTCCGCTCCTGGGGAGTGGGTTGCGACGTCCAATGCGGGTGTAGCTCAGTTGGTAGAGCACGACGTTGCCAACGTCGTTGTCGTGGGTTCGAATCCCATCACCCGCTCTTCGTATTTCTTGGTTCACACACGACGGCACATTGGCATGGCTGCTGACGAAACCAACCACCCCGACGACAGCTCCGCTCTTCCCGACGATGCCGCCGATCTCGAGATCGGCGAGGACTTTGAATCGGAGGGCTCCGCCGATTCCCAGTCCGAGGAAAAACCGGAGAAGCTCAACCTGGACGTGAAGATCGAATCTCGCAGCACGTGCGAGCGTCACATCACCGTCACGGTTCCCCGCGAAGACCTCAACCGGTATTACGACAAGGAATTCTCGGAATTGGTGAGTTCCGCGCACGTTCCCGGTTTTCGTCCCGGCCATGCGCCGCGCCGCCTCGTGGAGGCCCGGTTCCGCAAAGAGATCGGGGACAAGATCAAGAGCGCCGTCCTCGCGGACAGCATCGGCCAGCTCGGCGAGGAGCAGGATCTGTCGCCGATCAGCGAACCGGAGATCGATCTGGACGCGGTCGAGGTGCCCGACGAGGGCCCGATGACCTTCGAGTTCGACCTGGAGGTCCGGCCGGAGTTCGACCTTCCGCAGTGGAAGGGATTGACGGTCAACCGTCCGGTGCATGAATTCACGCATGAAGACATCGACGAGGCCCTTCAGAACGTGCTGGCGCGCCGAGGAAAGCTGGTGCCCTACGACGGTCCAGCCGCGTCGGGCGACTACATCACCACGAATCTGACGTTCACTCATGGCGGCCAGACGCTTTCCAGCGCGAAGGAAGAGGTGATCCGCATCCGCCCGGTGTTGAGCTTCCGCGACGGAACGATCGACAAGTTCGACGAGTTGATGGCCGGCGTCTGTGCGGGGGAAACGCGCCAAGCCGAGGCACAGCTCTCGGAAGAAGCTCCCAATGCGGCAATTCGCGGGCAAAAGGTCCAAGCTGCCTTCGAGGTGCTGGAAGTCAAGAAGCTGGAATTGCCCGAACTCAACGCGGAACTTCTCGATTCACTCGGCGGTTTCGAGACGGAAGCCGATCTCCGCGATGCCATTCGCGATACGCTCAACCGCCAGTTGGAATACCGCCAGAGGCAGCAGGCGCGCGAGCAGATTGCCAGTGCCCTTACGGCTACGGCCACCTGGGATCTTCCCCCCGATCTGCTCCGCCGCCAGAGCGACCGCGAACTTGAGCGGGCGGTGCTGGAGCTCCGCAGCAGCGGATTCAGCGACGAAGAGATCCGGGCACACGCGAACGAGTTGCGGCAGAACAGCCGCATTACCACCGCACGCGCCCTGAAGGAGCATTTCATTCTCGAGCGGATCGCCGAAGAAGAAGCGATCGAAGATCCCAGCGAGCGGGATTACGATCAGGAGATTCGCCTGATCGCATCCCAGAGCGGCGAGACACCTCGCCGGGTCCGCGCCAAGCTGGAAAAGAGCGGCCGATTGGACGTGCTGCGCAATCAGATCATCGAGCGGAGAGTCATCGATCTGATCCTTTCCCATGCCGAATTCAGGGACGTTGCCTACAAACCGGAGCGGACCCAGGCCGAGGCGGTCGAAATGTCCGCCGGCGGCGGCGACCAGGCCGGTATTCCCGAGGCGAAAGCCGGAGGCGGAGAACCAGGCCAATCCGGTCCGGCCTACCCAGGCCAGCACGTCCAGGGCCACCCTTCCTAGTCCGGAAGCATCCGGGCCGTACGTGACGGAGTCTGAAAAATTCATGGACGGGGCAGCTTCCGCTGGTCCGCCAGTATCGAGTCAATCAGTCCGAGCGATCATGACCAGCCCGTACCAACCGCCGTTGATGGATCCTTCCTTGAGCTACCGCGACTACCAGCGCCAGCGGACACTGACGCTCGGCGACCTGCTGCTGGAAAACCGCATCATCTTCCTCCAGGGCGTGATCCACGATGGCAACGCCAACGAGCTGGTCATGAAGATGCTTTATCTCCAGAGCGAGAACCGCCGCAAGGACATCCATTTCTACATCAACTCGCCCGGCGGCAGCGTCAGCGCCACCCTGGCCATCTACGATACGATGCAGATCCTCAGTTGCCCGGTGGCGACTTACTGCGTCGGCCTGGCTGCCAGCGGCGGCGCGGTCCTGCTGGCCGGCGGCAGCAAGGGAAAACGCTTCGCGCTGCCGCATGCAAAAGTGATGATCCATCAGCCCTATGGGCAGGTCGGCGGGCAGGTCTCCGACATCGAGATTCAGGCCCAGGAAATCCTCAAGACCCGCGAGGTGCTCAACCGCATCCTCGCCGACCACACCGGCCAGCCCTTGGACCGCATCGCTCGCGACACCGACCGCGACTTCTACATGAGCCCCGAGCAGGCCAAGGAGTACGGCGTCGTCGACGACATCCTGACGAAACAGAAGACCGAGGCCGAGGAAGAGTAAGCTTCCGCATCGCCCCCAATCCAGCAACGGAGCAGCACGTCCGATGCCTTTGATCCCCTATGTGATCGAAAAGAGCGGCCGCGAAGAGCGGGCGATGGACATCTATAGCCGCCTGCTGAAAGACCGCATCGTCTTTCTCGGTTCGGCGATCAACGACGAAGTGGCCAACTCGATCGTCGCCCAAATGCTCTTCCTCCAGGCGGAGGATTCCAAGGCCGACATTCACCTCTACGTGAACTCACCCGGCGGCAGCGTGACCGCAGGGCTGGCGATCTACGATACGATGCAGTTTGTGAGCTGCGACGTAGCGACCTATTGCATCGGCCAGGCTGCCTCGATGGGCGCCGTCCTTCTGGCTGCCGGCACGGCCGGCAAGCGCAATGCGCTGCCCAACTCGCGGATCATGATCCACCAACCCCTGGCCGGCATGGAAGGATCGGCGGAGGACATCATGATCCACGCCAAGGAGTTCACCAAGATCAAGGAACGGCTCAACCAGATCCTCATCAAGCATACCGGCCACCCCCTGGAAAAGATCACGAAGGATACGGACCGTGATCGTTTCATGTCGGCGGAGGAGGCCCGCGATTACGGGATTGTCGATCACGTGATCGAGCACGTTGCCCAGAGTTGACCCCTTCCTTTAGCGCGCCGGCGAAAATCGTGCGTGGCGGCAGCAATGGGGGGGTGAGATGCAAGACGTCCAAGTCGCTCTGGATGCGCACGCGAGAATCTGCTAAGAAGTCCCCTCGCAAACGGATCCCGGGTGGGGAATTGCCCGTCGGCGCGCCGTCCGCGCCGGGTTCTGGGCGGCGCCATGCGCGAGAATACTATGAGACCGTGGCTGAATGCCCTCGTTGTGCTGGCCTGCCTGGCGGCCGCCGGATGCCGGACGGATCCGAATATCGTGCTGTTGGAGAGGGAAAATCGAGAGCTGGAAGATACCGTCTACGAGCTCCAATCTTGCCTCGAGGAGTACCAGCAAGCTCTCGATTCCTGCCGGAAGCAGAACCAGGCCCTTGCGGCTAGACTCAGCGGGGAGGCGGATACGGTCCCGCAGCCAGCGGTCAAGCGGCCGGAGCCTTCATCGGCTCCCGCCGGGCCCAAGCTCCCGACGCGAAAACCATCGCCCGCTCCCGCGCCGGTTCCGCCCGACGCGCTGGTGCCGCCAACCATTGACCTGGGTACTCCATTGCCGGAAAGGCAGTTGCCCGAAACCTTCAAGGCGCCCGACCAGCCGCCGAAGCCGCCTGCGGCAACCGCGCCGCCACTCAATCCGGCCCTGACACCGCCATCGGCCGCACCGTCCGTGCCGGGCCCCGGCAAATCGAGCCAGGCGTCGCCGCCGGATGCGGCGGAAATCGCCGCCATTTCCATCCGGAAGGAGCAAACGAGCGGATTCAATCTCGATGGCCGCAACGGCGACGACGGTGTCCGGGCCTTGATCGAACCCCGCGACGCTGCCGGCCGGCCGTGCCAGGCAGCAGGCCCGATCTCGGTGGTTGTCCTCGACCCCGCACTATCGGGCGATGCCGCGCGCGTGGCACGCTGGGACTTCACCCCGGAAGAGATCTCTCAGATGGCCGCGGACGACGGCATCCGTCTGGAGATGGTCTGGCCGCAGTCTCCCCCCTCGCACAGCCGGCTGAAGCTTTACGTGCGGTATACGACCGACGACGGCCGCAGGCTGGAGGCCAACTGTCCGATCGAAGTCGCCATCGGCCCGCAGCATGCCGAAAACGGGGCGCCCGCTCTCTTGCCGCAAGCCGTTTCCGGGACGGGCAAGGCGGCGCCGCAATGGCAGGGCCGGGCAGCACCGCCGCAACCAGCTACGCCCGAGACCCCGCGGACGACCCGCTCCGCTGCTCCGCCGGGACGACTACAGAGCGCCGTTGTGTCTCAGCCCGAAGCGCAGCGTCCCGCCTGGTCGCCCAACCGCCGGTGAATTCCGCTCGTTCTTGCCCTTCTGACGTCGCCGTGCCACACGCGCCATTGCGGCAGATGCGGGTCAAGAATCGAGGGCCCCGGTTGCTTGTGATTGGCTCGTATCGGTGCGAAAATGGCGCGATGGGATTCCGCACAAATCCTGGGAACCGGAGGATGCCATGACGAAGACAGCGACAATCCACGCGATGCAAAAGTGGGAGTACGAGTTCCTGACCAAGAAGACCGAAGCGTACCTGGTCAAAGAGCTGAACGAACTTGGGCAGCACGGTTGGGAACTGGTTGCCGCCGGTCAGTGCAAAGAACGTGGCGGAGACACGGCCTGGACCGCTTTCTTGAAGCGGCCCTACGTGCCCCACGCGGCAAAGCCTGCCGCAGAGAAGGTCGGCGAAAAGACTACGGAGTCGCCCGCCCCGTCGGCCCCGAGCGATTCAACCAGCCGAGGTTTCGACCTGGAGGGAGACGAGTTTTCCATTAAGGAGGAATAATGGCGGAAGCCGGCGGATGTTCCGCCGACCCACCGAGTGGCGGGTCGTCCGGTCGAGATTGACCTTGCCGCATCCAGCCGCGTGCGGCTAGACTACGTCTCGCTTTTCGCTTTTTCGGAGTGGTTCAAGAACGGGGACGGTCGCCTCGCCTGTGCGTCCTTTTCCGGTTGCCAGTCGGCGTTTGGCTCGGAGCCAGTCTTCGTTTCTTGCACCGCGCCGCTTTTTTTTCATTTCCTGGCCCGGCGTGACCTATGCGGATTTGCTTTTACACGGAGGAGGCCCCTCCCCGCGTGGGTGGACAAGCGGTGGTCGTCGACTCGATGGCCCGCCAATTCCTGGCAATGGGGCATGAGGTCGCCGTGCTCGCGCCGCGACCTCACCGCTGCGTGGCATTGAACGACGAGCTCTTGCCCTACCCCGTGCTGCGTCACCCGCGTTTTTACAGCAAGCGGTGGTTTCTCGACGGGTATCGCTGGTGGGTCGCTTCGGCCTACCGCCGGCATCGGTTCGACGTATTGCACTGCCACAGCGTGTATCCGGCGGGCTACGTTGCGGCCCGGTGTGCCATGCTGTCGCACGTTCCATTGGTCGTAACCAGCCTCGGGGACGTTTCCTCGCAGCGTTTGGCACGACAGGCGGGGCCCTCCGAGCGCTACCGATTGATGCTGCGGCGGGCGGATGCGGCGATCGCCATCAGCCAGTTCATCGAACACCGCTACCGGGAACTCTGCCCGGAGGTCCGCCGGGTCGAGCGGATTTCCCTTGGGGTCGATTCCTCGCTCTATGCCGCCACGGCGGCTCGCCCCGCAGGACTGCCCGGCTCGATCCGGCCCGGCGGCTATCTGCTGTTCGTCGGACGGCTCGTGGCCCAAAAAGGGGTCGATCTGCTGCTCGATGCGATTGCCCAAGCGGCCGTCCGAGAGCCGTTGTGCCTGGCGGTGGCCGGCGACGGGTCGGCCCGCCACGAACTCGAGGCCAGGGCGAAGGCGCTGGGAATTGCGGAACAGGTCCATTTTCTGGGCGCGGTTGAAGAGTCGGTCAAGATCTATCTGTATCAGAATGCGCTGTGCACGGTGATGCCGTCGCGCAACTCGGAGGGATTTCCCCTGGTTGCCCTGGAGAGCTGCGCCGCGGGGCGAGCAGTGCTGGGAACCGACATCCCGGGATTGCGGGAGGCCGTGGTTGCGGAACAAACCGGATTGCTTGTCCCGCCGGAGTCTGTGGAGGCGCTCGCCCGGGCAATCTCGCGGATGCTCGCTGATCGGCAGTGGCTCGAGCGAGCGGGAGCGGAGGCACGCCGGTTCGCCGCGGGCTATGCCTGGGACCAAGTGGCACGGCGTCACCTGGCCGTCTACGAGGAATTGTGCCGCAATGCGAGGAGAGCGGCGTAGCTGGACACGAAACCGGCGGTAGGGTTGGTGATTCTTTTTCTGACAGGCTATTATCCGTCGCACTCGCGTGGTGGAGCGCAGGTCCGCTCCGCAACGCTTCTGGAACATCTTCACGCGCGCGGCCATCGGGTGTCGCTCGTGCTGGCCAGCCGGCGCCCGGGCAAAGAGAAACTGCCCGGCGAACTGGCCCGCTGCGTCGACCATGTGTCTACGATCGCCTTGGCCGGGCGGCCCTTTCCCGGGACCCTGACACGGCCGCTTGCCCGGGCGACGCGCCCGGCGCACTGGCCGGCGGTCCGCCTGGTCCAGTCGGTGGCGAATTGGCTCCGCCCTCGCCCTTCGGTGCTGGACGAGGTGGCCGACCTGGTCGATCGGTTCCGGCCGGAGGTGTTGTGGGTCAACGGCTCGTACTTGACGCCGCTGATCGCTCGTGTCCCGCGGCATTGCGCCACCTTGCGCGTCGTCGACACGCTCGATGTGATGCACCTGCGCGACGCCAGCCTGCGGCAAGCGGGCCTTCCGGAGGAGTGCGGGGTGACGTGTTCGGGAGAGATCGCCTTGCTGGATTCGTTCGATCTCGTCCTGGCCATCCAGGACGAAGAGCGGCAGGTGCTTGAAGAGATGTTGCCGCGAAAACGGGTGATCACGGTCGGCCATGCCTGTGCTGCCCGCCCGCTTCCGGGCGGGGAACCGGCCGTCGTCTTCGTCGGCAGCGGCGGACCGACCAACGTGCACGCCGTGAAGACGTTCATCGAGCGGGCGTGGCCGCGAGTACTGCACGCGTGTGCCGGTGCGCGGCTGGAGATTGTCGGCAGCGTCTGCCGTGCGGAGGGCCTGCGGAACCTCGCGGCCAGGCCGGAGAATCGCCTCATGCTTCGAGGGACGGTTGCCCGCATCGCGGACGCCTACGACGGTCCTGCCGTGGTCATCTGCCCGCTTTGGGCGGGAAGCGGCCTGAAGATCAAGATGGTCGAGGCACTGTCGTACGGGAAGGCGGTCGTGGCCTCGCCGACGGCCGCGCAGGGCCTGGAATCCGGCATCGGCAGCGCCTTTCTCGTTGCGGAGACGCTCGAACAGTTCGCTTCCGCGGTCATCGATCTCTTGACAAACCTCGATCGCCGGGAGGCGCTGGCATCGGCCGCGGCCGATTATGCCTCAGCGGCGTTCGGGCTGGCCGCGGTCTACGCCGGACTGGACGAGGCCCTGGCAGGCCGGCGCGCGGCTTGTTCGCGGCCAGACAAGGCTGCTTGATTCGGAAAGGAGCCCACGGCGTGAAACTGGCCCACTTGCTCAACCTCCGCCGCTACCGCAGGTGCCGCCGCATCTTTCGCCGGCCTCTGGCCGCGCATCTCCGGATTGCGAGGGCCGGCGAAGAACCGATCGACCTCGAACTGATCGACGGCGCCGTGCTCCAAGTGCCGAATGTGCGGCGATGCCGCGGCATGTTCGATTGGGTCCTCCGCCGCTCGCCGAATCCCCTGCCGGTTTCGAGCGGGTCCGGAGCGATCATCTTCCGCCACGGAGACGTTCGCGTATCCCTGCGGCCCGATGGTTCCGACTACTACATCTTCAAAGAAATCTTTCTCGAAGACATTTACGGGATTGACCGGACCGCCGGGCCGCTGGGCACCGTCATCGATCTCGGTGGCAACATCGGCCTGTTCACGCTCAAGGCGGCCTTCCGGGCCGAACGGGTAATCTGCGTCGAACCGGTTCCCGCCAATCTGGAACTGGCGAAGCTCAACGCAAGGCTCAACGGCCTGGAGGAAAAGGCCGTTTTCCGCCGGAATGCCGTGACCGGCGGGTCCGACGAAATGGCAAGGATTTTCTTGAGCAGCGAGGCCTGCGCCCACTCGATCCGCCGCCAGCACACGGATGCCTGGGAAACCGTGGGCTGCGAGGACGTGCCGACGATCAGCATCCCCGATCTGTTCGAGCGCGAGCGGGTCGAGCGGTGTTCGCTTTTGAAGTGCGATATCGAAGGGGCCGAATTTGAAGCATTCCGGCAGACCCCGCGCGACGTGCTCGGGCGGATCGACCGCATCGCCATGGAGGTCCATTTCACGGCCGACGGCTGGGACGCCGATGCATTCGGTGGGCTGGACGAGAAGCTGAAATCGGCAGGGTTCGACGTCGATTGCGAGCCGCTTCGGGACGAGGAAGGCAAACAGAAGCAGGTTGTTCTGTTGTCGGCGATGCGGGCGTAAGATCGCTACCGCACTGCCGCTTCGCGGGCCCGGTCGCGGACGCCGCGCGGTTCGGGCTTCTGGCCCGGATCGGCCGGCAGGCCCTCGGCGCGATGCGACGTGAACCACGGGAGCACGTTGCGCTGCCAGAGCAAGAGGAACGCGGGCACGAGGATCGTGCGGATGAAGAAGGTGTCCAAGAGCACGCCCAGCGAGAGGGCAAAGCCCAACTCCTGCATCGCGCGGAGCGTGCCGGTGGTCATGGAGGCGAAGGTGCCGGCCATGATCACGCCGCAACTGGTGATGATGCCGCCGGTCCGCACCAGGGCGACGCGAAGCCCTTCCGTGGTCCCGCGCTCGCGCTGCTCCTCGAAGACGCGCGTCGCCAGATAGATGTTGTAATCCTCGCCGATCGCGATGAGGATCACGAACAAGAACATGGGCACCTTCCAGTCGAGCCCGTGATAGGTCGTCCCGTAGAGCCAGGAGAAAAGGATCTCGCTGATTCCCATGGTGACGAAGTACCCTAGCAGCACCGAGAGGATCAGGTACAGGCAGACCCCGGGCCGCCGCAAGAGAACGATCAACACCGCCAGGACAGCGATCGGCACCAACTGCTGGATCAAGACCAGGTCGCTGGAGGTGACCAGTCGGAGGTCCCGGATGCCGGCCGTCGTACCCACGTAGCGGAATTCCGTGCCGTACCACTCCGACTGCGGATCCTGGGAGAGGCGGTACAGGTAGTCCTCGAGGTGGTTCAAGAACCGGATGCTCTCCATCGAGAAGGGATCGTAGTCAAGAACCAGGTCGAAGCGGACGACTTTGCCCTGGTATTCGGGGGCCTGGGCAAGGAATGTGGCCTTCGCGAGGGGATTGGCCTGAATGACTCGCTTGCGAATCACGTCGAACAAGCCCGACCGCTGCCGCCGCTGTCCGAGTGGTTCAAAAATACTCCGCACGCTGGTGATCGGCTTGACGCGCGTGCCGCCCTGCTCGACGTACTCGAGGGCATACAGCTTGTCGGGCAACTGCTGCATTTCTTCCCATCGCGGTTCGCCCGGCTTGAACCCGCCTGCTTGGTTGTAGGCCAGGACGGTGACCGGACCGGTTTCGCCCGCGGGGAAATACTGCTGCAGCAGTTTGGTTCCCTGGACACTGGGCCGGTCAGGCTGGAGTTCGCTGAGCAGGTCGTAGGTGACCTCCACCGAAAGTCCCGCGTAGGCGAGCGGCGCCAAGACGAGCAGGCTTCCCACCAAGATCAGGCCCGGTCGTCCGACAACCTGACGGCTCAATCCTTCCCAGAAAGAATTGAAGACCGAGACTCCCGCGCGGTCGGCCGCCTCGGAGCCTTCCTCTTCGGTGCGGCGGTTCCGCGCTCCGCCGGGGCGGACACCGAAAGGCCAGAACACAATGGGGCCCGAAGCGCGAAGCATGGCCGGCGCCAGGCTGAGACACGCGATCAGGGCGACGGTGAGGCACAGTGCGATCGACGGGCCGCTGTTGCGAAACTTCCCGAAATCGCAGAAGAACATCGCCCCCAAACCGAGGATGGTCGTCATCGCGCTGGCAGCAAGCGCATCGCCCACCCGGCCCAGGGCCTCGGCAATTGCTTTCGGGGGCGCAAGCCCTCGCTCGAGTTCTTCGCGATAGCGCGCGATGAGGAAGAGGCAGAAGTCGGTGCCCGCTCCGAACAGGATCACCACGATGAAAATCCTGGTCGTCTTGAAGACCTTGAAGTCGAACCACTCGACATAGCCGCTGAGCTGGGTTAGCATTGCAACCAGATCGGTGGCCACGCTCACGGACGCAAGGATCGTCAATAGTGGGACGATGACGAGTCCCGGAGCGCGGTAGACCAGCAAGAGGATCAAGATCACGAGGATGACGGTCGTCCGTTCCGTGTTCTCAATGCTCTCGCTGGCGGCAAGGAGCATATCGCTGCCGATCGCCGCGGAGCCGGACACTCCAACCTCGAGCCCCTTGGGGAAGTTCGGCGATTGGCGGATCTCGTCCAGACGGCCGAAGATCGAGCCGATCAGGTCCATATTCCCGACCGCCATGAACTCGTTGCGCAGCCGCAAGACAATGAGCAGCGCCTGGCCGGTCGGCCCTTCCGGGCTGACTAGCTTCTCACCGATGATCTCGGTGCGATGGCTCAGGACCTCGACAATCGGTCCACCGGCGCCCTCCGCCGGCGTATACTGTTCGGCCAACAGATCGGCGACCGCAAAGTCGACCGGCTGGAGCGGGCCATCCTTGCGAGCGACCACGAGGATGATCTGGCTCTTGGAGAGTGCGTCGGGGAAGGCCGCCTCAAGCAACTTTTCCCCTTGGACGCTGGTCATCTGGCTGGGCAAGTAGGCAAAGTCGCCGTCACGCGTTACGTCGTCCCAACGCGGAGCAACGCCGTGGACCGCGATCGCCAACACGGCCCAACCCAACAGCACGGCCACCCAATAACGCGAAACAACCTGGCCCAAACGATCAAAAAACATGGCAGTGCAGCAGTTGGCCGAAGTCTGCGGACCTACGTACCGACATCCCGGGACAAGCACCCGCAGGCTTCTCTTGCTTGACCGAGAAGTCCCAACGCAACATCGTAATCGAGAACTGGGTGGGCCGCCAAGGCGTGTTGGGTCGCCGATCCTGTGGGCCACGGTGTTACCACCAATAATGGTGGCGTGCCACCCAAGGCTCGGGATGAACTGCGGCGACAACTCCTACAACCGGTACGCTGGCCCATGTCCTCAGGTTTTCCAGCGGGCGGGTCGAACTGCCACGCCGGACCCCACGTAGACAACGCTAGTTCGTAGTTCGCGCGACGACGATAGGGCCATATTCTATGCACTCATCAACCACCCAGACAGACTCTCCCCCCGCCTCAACTACCCAGACGGAAGTTGTCATTGAGACCAGGAACCTGACCAAGGTCTACCGCGACTTCTGGGGCCGCCAGAAGGTGCGGGCCCTGAAAGCCCTTGACCTGGAGATCCGCCGCGGCGAGATTTTCGGGCTACTGGGCCCCAACGGGTCAGGCAAAACCACCACCATCAAGCTGCTTCTGGGACTGCTGTTTCCCACCAGCGGCCAGGCACTAGTTTTCGGCCGCGAGGCCACGGATGTCACCAAGAACGAGCGGATCGGCTACCTGCCGGAGGAATCCTACCTCTACCGCTTCTTGAACGCCGAGGAAACGCTCGATTTCTACGGCCGGCTGTTCAACATGCCCTCGGCTATTCGCCGGCAACGGGCCGCGGACCTGATCGAGATGGTCGGCCTGACCAAGACCAAGCGACGGCAGTTGAAGGAATACTCCAAGGGCATGACCCGCCGGATTGCCCTGGCCCAGGCCCTCATCAACGACCCCGAACTGGTCGTGCTCGACGAGCCGACGACCGGCCTGGACCCGATCGGTACCCGTGAGATGAAAGACCTCATCCTCCGGCTTCGCGACGAAGGCAAGACGATCCTGATGTGCAGTCACCTGCTGGCCGACGTGCAGGATGTTTGCGACCGGATCGGCATCCTCTACCAGGGGGAGCTGAAAGAATTGGGGCGGGTGGACAGTCTGTTGAAGGTCCGCGACGTGACCGAGATTCGCACTACCACCCTGAGCGAGGCCGCGAAGGAAGAGATCCAACAGGTGGTGCGGCGGCACGGTGGCGAGGTGCAGTTCATGGGCAACCCAACGACAACGCTCGAGGAACTGTTCCTCCACATCATCCGCGAGAGCGAGGCACATCCGGGCCGCCGGGTCCGAGGAGGGGCGGACAGCAATGGTCATTGAAAGCGACATCCCCCAATTCGCGGAATGGGTTGGGCTCGCGGCAAGAAACTGGTTGATCGCGCTGGGCTGCCTGGCGGCTATCGGCGTGCTGTTCGGCTTCCTGGTGGCCACCCTTCGCCACGGGCCGGGGTCGGCGCTGCGAATCACCGTCGGAGTGTTGCGAAACGCGCTGGCGGATATCGGGGGCATATCGCCCCGCCGTGTGCTGGCATTGGCTCGTCTGGCGGTCAAAGAGGCGATTCGCCGTCGTGTGGTGGTCGCCTTCGCCGTGTTCATCCTGGTGCTCCTGTTCGCCGGATGGTTCCTCGATCCGGGCAGCAGCGATCCGGCCCGGCTCTACCTCGGTTTTGTCCTTACGACGACCAGTTATCTGGTTCTCTTGCTGGTCCTCTTCCTCAGCGCGCTCAGCCTTCCGGCCGACATCACCTCCCGCACGCTGCACACGGTGGTCACCAAACCGGTCCGTTCCAGCGAGATCGTTCTGGGCCGGATGCTTGGGTTCACGGCGATGGGTACGGGCCTGCTGGTGGTGATGGGTCTGACGAGCTACGTCTTCGTCGTCCGCGGTCTCAGCCATACGCACACGCTGGGGGACGATGATCTTGCAGCCGTTTCGCAGACGGCGGCGGAGGTTGGCGGGAAAGTGACGCAGACGGGTCAAACCAGCCGCGTCCACAGCCACCGCCACAAGGTCACCATTGAGCCGTCTGGCTATCACGAAGTTGACTCGGCCAACGGCCACTCGCACGAGCTTCAAATCGACACGAGCCGCGGCGCTCCGGTCTACCATTTGGGACCGCCGCAGGGGGCCTTGCTGGCCCGCGTGCCGGTTTACGGCAAACTGCGGTTCCGCGACCGCGAGGGCGCCGATACGGAGAAGGGGATCAACGTCGGCGACGAATGGTTCTACCGCAGCTACATTCAGGGTGGATCGCCCGCTTCGGCGATCTGGACCTTCACGGGCATCACGCCGGAGCGGTTTCCCGATGGTCTGCCGGTGGAGATGAGTATCGGTGTTTTCCGCACCTTCAAGGGGAACATCGAGAAGGGCGTGTTCGGCAGTCTTTCGCTGCGGAATCCGAAGACGGGGTTGACGGTCGAGACGGAGGTCTTCGAGTCGAGAGAGTTTGAGACCAAGGAGGTCTACCTGCCGCGCCAGATCAAGTCGTTTTCCAGCGCCCAGGTAATTCCGCGGCGGTTGGTGACGCCGTCGGGCGAGCAGACGATTCCGTCGCCCGACCAGATCAACCCCGCGCTGGCCGAGAAAAAGCAATTCGATCTCTACGAAGACCTGGTTGCCGAGGGAGAGGTCGAGGTGTGGTTGCGGTGCCTGGAGCCGGCCCAGTATTTCGGCGCCGGCCAGCCCGACCTGTACCTGCGGGCCCGCGACGCCTCGTTTGCGCTGAACTTCGCCAAAGGTTACCTGGGAATCTGGCTCCAGATGGTGCTGATCGTAGGGTTTGGCGTGATGTTCAGCACGTTCCTGAGCGGCCCGGTGGCGATGGTAGCCACGCTGGGCGCGCTGGTGGGCGGCATGTTCAGCGGTTTCCTCACCGACCTGGCCTGGGGCAAGGTGCTCGGCGGCGGGCCGATCGAGGCGTTGATCCGCCTCGTGACCCAGCAAAACCAGATCACGGAGATGGACCCGGGGTTGCGGACCGAGGCGGCCCAGATGCTAGACCGGGTACTCCAGTACTTCCTCTGGGCGATCTCGGCTATCTTGCCGCCGTTCGGAGAGTTCAACTACGCCGACTATGTGGCGTACGGTTTCGACATCTCCGGAGACCTGATGCTGGTCCGCCTCTTCTCGGCGGCGGCCTATTTGCTGCCGGTCTTCCTGGCCGGATATTTCTTCCTGAAGACCCGCGAGGTGGCGCGATGAACCCTCGACGTTCCTTTGTCCGCAAGATCGTCTACTTGGTGGCCATCGCGGCTTTGCTGGTGCCCCTGTTCTTGTTGAGCCAGCCGGCAACCACGAGTGTGCCGGGTGCCCAAGGGGGGCCGGGCGGAAAACTGGCCCAGTTGCGCGAAGCCAACCAACTGAGCGAATCCCAGCTTGGCGATATCGACCCGACCAGCGAAACCATCAAACTGGCCACGCTCGGCATGCGCGGCGTGGCCACCGTCTTCCTGTGGGACAAGGCCAACGATTACAAGAAGAAGAAGGACTGGACCAACCTGTCGGCCACGCTCAACCAGATGGTGAAACTGGAACCCCACTTCATCACCGTCTGGCGGCACCAGGCGTGGAACCTCTCTTACAACGTCTCCGCGGAGTTCGACGACTACCGCGAGCGCTACCGGTGGGTGATTCGCGGGATCGAATTCCTCAAGAACGGCATCCGCTACAACAGCCGCGAACCCAAGCTGGTTTGGGACACGGGCTGGTTCATCGCCCAGAAGATCGGCCGCGCCGACGAGCACAAGCAGTTTCGCCGCCTCTTCAAGGCAGACGAGGACTTCAACGCCGGCCGCCCCATCGACGAGCGCGACAACTGGCTCGTCGGCAAGGAATGGTTCGCCAAGGCGGAGGTGATGGCCGACCAGGGCATGCCGCTCCGCGGCACGAGTCCGGTGATCTTCTACTCCGACCGTGCCATGTGCCAGATGAACTACTCCGATGCCTTGGAGAAGGACGGCATCTTCGAGGAGAAGGCGAAGCGAGCCTGGCAACGCGCCGGCGCCGAATGGCACGAGTTCGGCGACCGCGAGATTACGACCTCCACCGGCGAGCGGATCCAATTGAACGACCTGGAACTGCACTACGCGCAGATCGGCAAGCTCCGCGCTGAGCTCGACGGCATCGAGCCCGGCCTCCGTGAGAAGCTCGTCGAGCAGAAACGCCGCCTGCTGGGGTCGGCAGAGCGCGCGGCCTTGGAGAAGCCCGCCGACAAGCGCGAGGGGGAGGAGTTCCGCCTTGCTTTCGAAGCGGAACAGAAGATCAGCGTCAACGACAACGAGGTCGCTCGCCGCATCAGCGGGGAGAACCGCAAGAAGGCCCTCGAACTGGCCAAGCGGATCGAGGAGATCGACAAAACGGCAAGCATGGTCGACCGGTATCGCAACGTCGTGAACTTCGAATACTGGCGGCGGCGGGCCCGGATCGAGCAGGATCCGGCCGCGCTGGCGGCCCGCGAATACATCTACAACGGCGATGAGGCGTTTGCCAGGGCCGACCTGATCACCGCGCGCGAGTCCTACGACAAGGGGCTGACCAAGTGGCGAGAGCTGCTCGACAAGGAAGAATTCAAGGGCCTGGTCGACGACGTGCACACGGGCGAAGAGCTTGTGGAAATGGTCAAGGTTTATCGGCAGATCCTCGAGAAACGCGACGAGAAGTTCCCCGAGGACTTCATCCTCGCCGACGTGCTTCGCAAGCACGAGCGGCCGGAAATAATCGAAGAGCAGCAGCAATAGCGGAAGACCGGAATTCCGAGGAATCCGGCAGCCCGGCCGCTCATCGCGGCGGCCGGGCTGTCTTCTTTACCCTCTGGCCGAGCTTCTGGAGCACAGCGATGAGTTCTTCTCTGGCGGCGGCGAGCCCGGCGACCGATTTCTCGCCCGGGCCGCGGACGTAGTCGAGCACGATCTTCTCGGCGGCAACATACTCCTCCGCCACGTCGGCCGTATCGGAAGCGATCTCCAGCGGGATACCGGTCACGCCGTTGGCATCGCCGTGGAGCAGGTCGCCCTGATTGACGACCATGCCGCCCACGCGGACGGGTAGCCCCAGGTGCATCAGATGGCACCAGGCGTGGGCGCAGATCGTCCCACCCGTGAAAACCGGGTATCCCAACGCTCGGACCTGGAGCAGGTCGCGCCCGCCCCCGGAGGTGATCAGTCCGACCGAGCCGAACGCCTGGTACACGGAGCACATGATCTCGCCGAAGGTGGCGCCGACCGGCGGGTCGTCGATGTCCTGGAACACCATCACCGCCGGCCCCGGCAGCTCGTCGAACCGGCGGACCTGGTCGTTGATCGTGCCGTAGGCGTCTCCGCGAGCCGGCGGGGCGCCCGAACGAAAGGCCGCCGTGCTGGCAAAGCCGACCATGGGCGGCATTTCGGGGAAATTCGCCCGGATGCGGCTGTCCATGAACCCGACATGGCGCGGCCGGACGTCGAAAAGTTCGATGACATTGCAGATGGTCGGCGTGTCGTAGCTCGCCAGTTTGCCGAGCGTCTCCCGCGAGATGGACATTCTTTTCTTCCTTGTGCTGAATCAGGATCAGGGCCGATACGGCGCTCTGTGGTCGTACCACGCGCGATTGCGGGAATCCTCAGATCTCCGTCCATTGACCAGGGATTGGAACCGGGAAGCGGCCGTTTTCATCGGCCTTGACCGGCGCCGGGCTGTCGGGACCGAGGCGGTCGAGGTAATCGCAGAACTGGAAGTTCGACTTCATCATCTGCTCCCAGGTCACCGTTTGACCCGTGTGGCAGGCGGCGCGGCCCATGAGCGTGGTGAGGTCCGAATAGACGGCGCGTTTGCCTTCGTTATGGGGCCGGTCGTTGCGGATGCTGTCGATGAAATCGTTCCATTCGTATTGCCAGGGGCTGAATGCATCGTCCGTGGGCGTCCAGGCGATGTTCTCCTTGGCGATCCGCTGGTCTTTGAACATGTGGACGGTGGCCGCGTGGATGTTGCCGGAGAACTGCGCGGCGCACTTCGTGCCGTGGATGTACGTGGCGAAATCGCTGCGGGTGTTGTTGATGCGGCGGAAACCGCAGAATGCCTTCGTGCCGTCGGCAAAGGTGTATTCGATGGAGTAGGCGTCAATGTTCTGTCCGCAATCGGGGCTCTCCGGCACGCGCCCGCCCATCCCTTCCGCGGAGACCGGCCAGGCGTCCTTGATCCAGCAGCATTCGTCGATCTGGTGGATCAGGTAATCGACCATGTGGCCCGAGCCGACCCAATAGAGATGGATTCTGCCGAATTCGAGCTGCTTTGCCAGGTCGTTCGATTGGTCGCCCTGACTGGCGAGCCATCCGGCGCCGCCGAGACGGTTGGCGCGGATCAGGGGGATGTCGCCCATCGCCCCCTCGCGGATTCGTTCGATGAGGGCATGGCGTGCCGGGGAATGGCGGCACTGGAGCCCCGCGGCGATCTTGACATTCTTCTTTTCCGCTTCCTCGGCCGCGCGGAGCAATCGGTGAAGGCCGCCCGGATCGGACGCAAACGGCTTTTCCATGAAGACATGGATGCCCTTCCGAACCGCGTACTCGACGTGGACCGGACGGATGTAGGCGCGGGTGGTGCACATGGCGATATCGCCGGGCCTGAGCGAGTCGATCGCCTTGCGGTAGGCGTCGAAACCGGTGAACTTACGGTCTTCCGTGACGTCGACCTTGTCGGCGAACTTCTCCTTCAGTGCCTTGTGCGACGCGGCCATGCGGCTTTCCACGAGATCGGCCATGACGTGCAGCTTGATCGGCCCACGATCCGGAACCGACAGGGCATCGCCGACCGCGCCGGCCCCCCGGCCGCCGCAGCCGATCAGCGCCAGGCGGATCGTATTGTCCTCTGCCGCATGGACCCGGGGCGTCAGAGTGCCGAGCACGGCAACTCCCGCGGCGAGAGAGCCTGTGGTTTGAAGGAATTGTCGGCGAGTGGGGGTTGAGGCATCGTTAGAACGGGTCATGGCAGTCTCCTGGATTACGGGTGCAGGGCTTCGTGGTGCCCGGATCTCGCGCAGGAAGCGTGGTACGCGGGGGTTGGGGCTGGCCCTAGGGCCAATGCTGTTGTATCCACACGGTGTGAGCGACGCAAGGCGGCGCTATTTTGAGCGTGCGGTAAGTCTCCTGCCGGGGCGGCGACAGCAGGTTGAGGGGATAAGATGGGTCCAAGTTCTATTCCGTGATTTTGAGAGATATGGTAGCATACCAGCCCCACTAACGAAGGAGGGGTGTGAGGGCAAAGGAATGTACGGTTCGGCAGTGCGTGTGTGCGGCATCTCAGGCTCTCGGAGTTTAGGCCCATGACTCAGGGCGAACCGTCGGAAACCTTGCCGCGCGAGCCTGCCCAGCGGACTTCATGCTGGAAAAAACCACTTCTCCGGCTTGCCTTGCTTGCCTGTACTCTCTCAGGCACTCTCCTGGTGCTCGAGGCCGCCACGCGTCTTCTGACCGACACAACACCCTCCCTCATGGAGCGAAACCCGATCGTGGGCCAGCGGTTCCTACCCTGCTTTGAGGGCGAGGTCTACGACGATGAAGCCGGCCGAGAGGTTTTCCTGCGATTCAGCCGCGACGGGCTTCGCGGACCCGATCGGCCACGGGAGAAACCGGCCGGGATCCGGAGACTGGCGATTTTCGGCGACTCGATGGTCGCCTCGGTCGGGGTGGACGAGGCTGACTCGATGACCGCCCGCCTGGAGCGGATGCTCAACGATCGCCAGCGCGGGGTCCGTTGGGAGGTGCTCAATTGCGGCGTCAGCGGCTCCAGCACCGGTCAGCAGATGGTCCTCTACCGCGAGGTCGTTTCGCAGTATCGGCCGGAGATCGTGCTCGGCGCGTTTTTCGTCGGCAACGACCTCTGCGACAACTCCTGCCGGCTGAGCTCGAATCCGCGGATCTACTTCGACTTGGACGCCTCGGGCAACCTGGTCCAGTTGCCGTTTTCGGCGAAGCGGGCGATCGCGGGCCAGTGGCTGAACCGGCACAGCCGCTTCTACGTATGGCAGAAGAACGCCATGAACAACGCCCGCCACCGGGTTTCGGCCGGCGCAGGTGCCATCTCTCCGGGCGATTGGGTTTTCTGCAGCCGTGAGAGCCAAGACATCGCCCACGCCTGGCAGCTCACGGCCGCCCTGCTGGCGCAGTTCCAGCGCGAGGTGGAGAACCGCGGCGGCCGGTTCGCCGTGGTCCTGGTCCCCTCGGCCATGCAGGTCTGCGATGATTGCTTCCAGGCACTGGTGTCGAACGCGCGCGAGGACTCGCCCTATTTCGATCCGCTGCACCCAAACCGCCGCCTCGCGGAGATCTGCCGCCGGGCCGGCATACCGCTATGGCCCCTGACGGACGACTTCCGCCGCGCCGCCCCCAGCGCCGACAGCCGCATTGTCTCGGAGCGGCTCTTCCTCAAGGGCGTCGGGCATTTCAACGAGCAAGGAAGCCTGGTGGCGGCCCGGTCGATTTACCGTTTTCTCACCGAGGGTGATCCAGAGCGGGTCGCGGGAGTGCCGCTTCTGGAAAGCGTCCGGTAGTGCGTTGCGATCCACGGAGTTTCCATGACCGCGATCCTCGGAATTTCAGCTTTTTATCATGATTCGGCCGCCGCGCTGGTCATCGACGGAGAAATCGTCGCCGCTGCCCAGGAAGAGCGATTCACACGCAAGAAACACGACCACGATTTCCCCCAGCAGGCCGTCAACTACTGCCTGGCCGAAGCGCGGATCGGGCCGGAAGACCTCGACTACGTCGGCTTCTACGACAAGCCGCTGACCAAATTCGAGCGGCTGCTGGAGACCTATCTCGCCTTTGCCCCCGCCGGCTACCGATCGTTCCGCCAGGCGATGCCGCTTTGGTTGAAGCAGAAGTTGCATCTGCCGCGCGAGATCCGCTCCGGGCTGGGCGGCCGCTATCGCGGCAATGTGGTCTTCACCGATCACCATGAGTCGCACGCCGCCAGCGCTTTCTTCCCCTCGCCCTTCGAGGAAGCGGCCATCCTCACGCTCGACGGCGTGGGTGAATGGTCGACCACCTGCTACGGCATCGGCCGCGGCAACCGCATCGAGCTCGCGCGCGAGATCCGCTTCCCTCATTCGCTCGGCCTGCTCTACTCCGCATTCACCTACTACACCGGCTTCCGGGTCAACAGCGGCGAGTACAAGGTGATGGGGCTCGCCCCCTACGGCCGGCCGATCTACAAGGACGCGATTCTCGAAAAGCTCATGGACCTGAAGGAAGACGGCTCCTTCCGGATGGACATGCGCTATTTCAACTACTGCCAGGGGCTGACGATGACTTCCCGCAAGCTCGACGAGCTCTTCGGCGGCCCGCCCCGCAAGGCCGAGTCGGAAGTCACCCAGCGCGAGATGGACCTGGCCGCGTCGGTCCAGGCCGTGACCGAGGAGGTCATGCTCCGCTGCGCGCGGCACATCCATCACCAGACCGGCATGAAGAACCTCGTGCTGGCCGGAGGGGTGGCCCTGAACTGCGTCGGCAACGGCCGCATCCTCCGCGAGGGGCCGTTCGAAAACCTCTGGATCCAACCGGCGGCCGGAGACGCGGGCGGCGCCTTGGGCACGGCGTTGTTCATCTGGCATCAGCTCTTGGAAAAGCCCCGCCAGCCCTGTGCCGGCGACCGGCAGAAGGGCTCTTTCCTCGGCCCGGCTTTCTCCGACGACGAGATCTTCGAGACGCTGCAGCGGCAGGGAGCGGTGTTCACCACGGCGGCCAGTGAAGACCACCTCTGCGAGGACGTTGCCTCGCTGATCGCTCGTGAGAAGGTCGTCGGCTGGTTCCAGGGCCGCATGGAGTTCGGCCCGCGTGCCTTGGGCGCCCGCAGCATCCTGGGCGACGCGCGGAGCGAAAAGATGCAGTCGGTGATGAACTTGAAGATCAAGTTCCGAGAGTCGTTCCGGCCATTTGCCCCGATCGTCCTGCGCGAGCACGTCGACGAGTATTTCGAAATGCGCCCGAACGAGGACAGCCCCTACATGCTCCTGGTCGCCCCCGTCCGCACGGAGCTCCGCACCCCGATCGCGCCCCAGCAGCAGGCAGCCTTCGGGATCGAGAAGCTCCGCTACAGCCGCTCTTCCATACCGGCGGTGACCCATGTAGACTATTCAGCGCGGATCCAGACGGTTGACCCCGAGCGCCACCCGCTCTTGCACAAGCTGATGACCCGCTTCCACGAGCGGACCGGCTGCCCGGTGTTGATCAACACGAGCTTCAACGTCCGCAGCGAGCCGATCGTCTGCACCCCGGAAGACGCCTACCGCTGTTTCCAGATGACCGACATGGACGTGCTGGTCCTCGGCCGGCACATCCTGCTGAAGGAAGAACAGAAGAAGCAAGTCGGCCAGGACGCGCGCAGCAGGCACCTGGCCCAGTTTGCACTGGATTAGACGATGAAACTGGTCGAGATGAACTGGAACCCGACGGCCCGGCAACTCCGGCAGTTCGGACTGATCGCGCTGGTCGCCTTGCCGGCGCTCGGCTGGCTCTGGGGCGGCGGCCTGCCGGTTGTCGCGGCCCTCACCGTGGTCGGCGGCGTGATGGCACTACTCGGCCTGGCCTACCCGCGGAGCCTTGCGCCGGCCTTCGTCGCCTTGAGCCTCGCGGCAATCCCGATCGGAATCGTGGTCGGCGAATTGGCCCTGGCACTGGTCTACTTCGGCCTGATGATGCCGATCGGTCTGGCAATGCGACTCCTCGGCCGCGACGGGCTCGAGCGGAAGTTCCGCCCGGAGGCGGCCACGTACTGGCAGCCGAAGAAACCGCCGCAAGGACCTGAGAGCTATTTGCGGCAATGGTAATTGAACAAGGATGAGGGATAAGGGATGAAAAAAGCCCCTCGGACTCATCCTTGATCCTTTCCCAAGGATTCATCCCATGTCAGCTTCGCCCAATGAATTCGAATTGGCCGCCCAGGCAAAGCCCCTTTCGCTGCCGAGGCAGTTTCTCTTGTTTCTGATGGAAAACAAGAAGTGGTGGCTGCTGCCGATCGTGCTTATTCTCGGCGCCGTCGGCATCCTGGCCCTGTTCGCCGGCACCGGCGCGGCACCGTTCATCTATACGATGTTCTGAAGTCAAAAAGAAATCCCTGCCGCTCCGTCATGGCCGCCCGTCTGCACCCATTCATGCGATGTGCCCCGGAGGCATTTGGCATGCCGGTGGCACGCCTGGGGCTCGCCTCGCATCTCCAGACTAGCATGCCCCCCGACGACGTTCTCCATGCGATCGATCGGGGCGTCACCTTTCTCAACTGGCTGCGCCTGGCCGAGGACCGCGGGGCCGAGCCGGACGTCTTCGCCCAGGCGATCGCATCGCTGGGATCAAGACGCGATGAGGTCGTGGTCTGCGTGCAGTTCGGTCCGAGGACTTCTGCCGACGCTCACAGCGAATTGGAGTCGCTGCTGGATGTGCTGCGGACCGACTACGTGGACGTCCTCACGTTTTACTAGGTCGAGCAGCGGGAGGATTGGGACCCTCTCCGGGGCCCGGGCGGAGCGATGGAACTGTGTCGCGCGGCGAAGCGGGATGGCGTCGTCCGCCGAATTGGAGTCACCAGCCATCAGCGACCGCTGGCCGCGGAAATGGCCAAGTCGGGTAAGTTCGGGTCCGGGATGAGAGACACTGCCTTCGACGGCTCCGTAACAAGGGAACTGCGCGAGCGTTCTGGTTCATTGCAGTTCCACGGAAGCATGACGACATCCGAGCCGTTTTCGATCATCGGCTCGATCTCGTCGAGGGTGATCATGCTCTACTACCGTCCGAGCCCCGACGATTTGGAGCAGATGTTCAGTGGCAGCGCACGCCGTGAGGCGCTCGATGGTTCTCCGTGCGTTGTCCTGGAAGGAGAGGGCAAGGCGTCGCCGGTGGTCTTCTCGATTTGGCTCGATACGCAACGGGGATACGCCGCCCGGCGGTGGCAAGATCATTTCAACGGCCAGGTCATTCGACAAACCGACGTCTCCTACCAGCAAGACCCGGCGCACGGATGGGTTCCCGCTGCCTGGAAAAACGTCAATTACGCGAGAACAGGCGAACTGAGGCGATCGGAAGAAGCCACCGTAACCGAGTAGTGATGAAAGTTCGACGATGAACGTATTGCTTCTGGAGCTTGCCGGCGAGCCGGGCATCTGCCGTGAGAGACTGGCAGCCTTCTCGCTCGCCCAAAGAGACGTATCGGCAATCGTAAATGCCGATACGCACGCGGGACGAAAGCGCGTACACTCGCGGTTGCAGAGGCAACGATGGCTGAAGGGCCGGCGCCTCAGCCATGACGGCCAGCCAAGCCGTCCAGCCATCGAATGCTGGGGCAGCCGATATCCAGAAAGCCGTGCTCTCGAAAGACGTCCTCGCGGATGCGCTCGGCAACTTCTCTCGTCCTTCATCCCTCCGCCTTCCCCCTCATCCTTCATCCTCACCGCCTCCTCGCAGCGCCCATCCCACTCTGGCTCTCGACTTTCAACCCTCGACTCTCGACCCTTCTTGACTCCTCATCAAGGAGCCTGATTCTTGACAATTCGATTGCCATAGCCCCTGCCGGAGCCGCCGGCAGGGGTTCGCGGAAGGATGCCTCGCCCGTCCGCCTCTCGACCCTAGACGTCGCCTCCCGCCTTTGCGACACCTCAGCGGAACCGGTCCCAGCCCAGGACCGGATGGCGGGTATTGGAAAAGTCGGGGTCCCAAACGGTCAGTTCCGGGCCGCCGAAGAGGATGTGGCCGACCGCTTCAAACCCCTGCATGAACGAGTGGTCCATGTTGCTCACTTCGTATTTCCAGGCCCCGAAACGTCCCCGCGAGTAGATGCCGCGGCGCTGCATTTCCGGCAGCAGGAAGTGAAGCGATTGGTCGCGCTGGGGCGTCGGGATGGGATAGCCGTGGTCGACGCGGATCGCCCAGGTGTGCGTTACGCGGTCCTCGCGGTCGATCAGCCCCGCCGCCACCAGCCCGCGCACGGTGTCTTCCGCCACACGGTCGCCATCCACCGATTTGTGCTCCGACTGCGACACCTCGCACATCAGCGACCAGTGGCGGTGGATGTCGTCGACGTTGTTGGGGCTGTAGAGGCTGAAGTGGGTCACTCGGTAGAACGGGCAGTTGCTTTCCGGAAAATACATCCAGCATTTCGTCGCAAGTTCCGGCGGCGCCTGCCCTTGCAGCCCGACGCCGATGATGTACACCGTCGAACGCGTCAGGCGCGATGCGGCTTCGATCCAGTCGCTGCGGCCGGTCATGGCAGCCAGCGCGTCGAGCGGGATGGTGGTGATGAGCGTCTCGTAAGGCTGCGTCTGGCCGTCTTCGAGCCGCACGGTGCGGGCGTCGACATCGATGGCCGCCGCTCCGCGGCCGGTCACGACGCGGTCTTGGGGAAGTCTCGCGGCCAGCGCCCGCCAGATCGCCCCGGTGCCGCCGTGGCGAGGAAAACGGAAGGTGCTGTTCGGGCCCCAACTCACATCGTCCTGGCCGAGGACGAGGTTCCGCGCGACGCGGACCGGATCCGGCACGGCCACCCGTTCGCCGACCCAGCCGGCGTCGAGCATGGCGGGCGGGTGCGCCCAGACCTTGAAGTTGTACGGCAGCATGAAGACATCGGCGATTCCCTGGCCAAACGTCTGGAGGATGAACTCCTCGAAGTTGGCGAACCGCCGCGGACGCGGTTGGGCCGCCGCCCGGATCAATCCCTCCAGGCACCTGGCCGCCACCTCCGGCGGCAGACGCTGGAGATTGTTCTGGAACGGATAAGGGACCCAGGTGCCCAGCAGCCGGATCCAGCTCTCGCGCTCGTGCTCGATCCAGCCATCCGGACCGAGCAGTTCGTCCAGGAGCCGCGTGTAGACGCCGAAGTGGGAGAAGGCCACGTGTCCGCCGATGTCCCAGGTGAACCCCTTGTCGTCGCGGATGCTCTTGGCCAGCCCGCCGACCTCGGTTTCTTTCTCGAACAGCACCCAGTCGTCGTAGCCCGCGCGGTCCAAATGATACGCAGCCCCCAGCCCGGTCGGCCCGGCCCCGAGGATGACCACTGGACCGCTTGTCCGATAGGGTGAACGCTCTGCTCGTTGGGGTCGGGAGTCTTCTTCCATGTCGTCCGCAGATAGCGCAGAGTCGCCAACCAAGCCGTCTGGCCCTCGACTCTCGACCCTCGACTCTCGACCCTCGTCGGACGACATGGAAAAAGACTCCCGGCCCCCGTGGCGCTGCCCCATCTTCTGGCCCTCACCCCTCATCCCTCATCTCTCATCTCTCATCCCTATACGTCAGCGTCTGCCAGAACGACCGCATGGCGGCCTTCCACAGTTTCCATTTTACGATGGAAACGGTTCCCGTCTTCCGGCCCTCGTAGGGGACGGGGATGTTGGCAATCCGTGCGCCCCACCGCGCGAAGGCCCCGGAGATGATCACGTTCGGCGCAAAGGTGTCGTCCGGGATTCTCGCAACGATCGGCTTAAGGACTTCGGACCGCATCAGCCGGTAGGGGACATTGACGTCGGCCACCCCGCGGCCGAACCGCAGGGCGACGGTCGCCCGCGAGACGGCGGTGATCGCGCGGCGGCCCAGGCCCTGGATCCGTCCCCGGCGGATCCCGAACAGGCCGTCGTAGTCTTCGCGCTGTCTCCAGAATTCGCCGAAATGCGAAGGCTGCATCTCGTTGTCGCTGTCGGTCTGAAAAACCCAGGGGGCCTGGTCCACGGCTTGCCGGTAGCCCAGGAGGATCGTCGGCCCGTGGCCGCTGTTGGGTTTGTTGATCACGCAGATCCGCGAATCACCCAGAAAGGTCTCGAGTTGGGCCTGGGTGCCGTCGGTCGAGCCGTCGTTGAGCACGAGGATCTGAAAACGGATTCCCAGCCGATCGAGCTCCTCGCGCCACGATTGGACCACCTCGGCGACGACCTCCTGCTCGTTGTAGACCGGCATGACCAGGGCGAGTTCGAACTGCATCGGGCGAACCACCTAGCTCTTCGTCGAGAAGCGATAAACACACGTCTGCCGATAGGTCTGCCCGGGCCGCAGGATCGTCGACGGGAAAGCCTTGTGGTGCACCGAGCCGGGGAGGTGGCCGGTTTCCACGCACAGCCCGCCGAATCTCTTGTAGACCTGCCCCCGCTTGCCGTCAATCCTCTCGGGCAGCCACTTGCCGGTGTAGAAGATCACGGCGGGAGCGGTGCTGAGCACTTCCATGACTCGCTCGCCGGACGGCTCCTCCACCCGCGCGACCAGTTCCAGCGAACCGCCCGCATGGTTCTGCAGGTAGGCCAGATCGAAGCCGCCGGTTTCCGCATGGCGGTCGCCGATGCGCAGCGGCTTCCTGAGGTCGAACACGGTGCCGGCGACCGGGGCGATCTCGCCGGTCGGCGTCATCGCAGCGTCGGTCGGCGTGTAGTGGTCCGCGTTGATCCAGACCACGTGGTCGAGTACGTCGCCCGACCCCGCGCCCGCCAGGTTGAAATAGCCGTGGTGCGTGAGGTTGACGGGCGTGGGCCGGTCGGCCGTGGCCGTGTAGTCGATCTTGAGTTCATTGCGGTCGGTGAGCGAATAGACGACCGCGGCGTCGAGATTGCCCGGATAGCCCTGGTCGCCGTCGGGGCTATGGTAGGAAAACCGCACCGCGGGCCCTTCCTTCGCTTCCAGCGGTTCCGCTCGCCAGACGACCCAGCTAAAGCCCTTGGTGCCGCCGTGCAAGTGGTGCTCTCCCCGGTTGAGCTCAAGCTGGTAGGTCCGGCCGTCCAACTCGAACCGCCCGCCCGGGATGCGGAAGGCCACGCGTCCGACGACGCAGCCGAAATAAGGGCTTTGGGTCTCGTACTGCCCGAGGTTGTCGAAACCGAGAACGATATCGTCGAGCTTTCCCTGGCGATCCGGGACGTTGAGCTCGGTCACCGCGGCGCCGAAGTTGATCAGCGAGGCCGACAGCCCGTTGGCGTTGCGGAGCGTATAGCGGACCACGGCCTCGCCGCCGGCCGTGGCGCCAAAGGGCTGTTGTTCGATGCGGGCATTCTCGGTGGGCATGGCAGTGGAGTCCTGTGCCGGGGAACGGGATCGTCCAAGAGCACTATTGTAATCCACCCCGCTTCGCAGGCCAACCGGGCGCCGGACCGGCTGCCCGGCAAGTCTTTAGGCATGGGCCGCCGCCTCGAGGACTTGACAAGGGACGAGGCGAGCCCGTCGAGCGCTGGATCGAAGTCTTGGTCCCATTTGAGGGCGACGTGCGGTTGTTTGCGAGTGGACTGGAGGAGGCAGTTGACCAGTCGCAGACGTTGACGCGACGCCGGCTGCCGGTCTAACATGGTTCATTGACGTAAGGTTGCGAAGAGTGATTGCCCCGCCGCGTGGGGGAGGACAGGATGAAATTCACCGCCGTCTACATCAGCGTGCCCGAAGGGTACATTGCATTCGTCGAGGAGTTGCCCGGCGCGAATACACAAGGCGCGACGCTTGACGAGGCTCGCGAGAACCTTCGCGAAGCGGTGCAGCTCATCGTGGAAGCCAACCGGGAATTGGCAGAACGGTCACTGGTCGCCCAGACCGTATCCAAAGAACCGTTCCGCTTGCCAGCATGAGACGCCAGGATCTCAGCCGAAAGTTCCACGTCAGCCGGCGCAGGAACGGGAATGCACCCCCAGTGGGCGCGCGACTGGGCGAGGAGCGGAAACGCGGTTATGATGAGCAGGTCTGGCAATCGAAGCGCATAGATATTTCCCCTTCCCATTTCGGTTGAACTTGGAAACCCGAAGGTTGAACATTAGCTCGCCGAACGCCATGCTCACAGACACTACCGCATCCCTGATAGCCGCCGCGAGTGACCCGACCGCCACGGACGCTGACATGAACGCCGCTGCGCAGGCATTCTTCAACGCCGTGAGCCAATCGTCCCTGGATGATGCCAATAGTGCAGTTCACACGCTCAGCGGCCACTTTGAACTGGAGGACATGTCGCGGGCGGCATTTCTGGCTTTGATATGCGGTGCTCTTGTTGAACGTGGCTGCGATCCATTGGCAATGGCTGCACCGTTGACGACGCGATTGGCGTCATTACTGGAATCGTCTGCGGCGTTGGCGAACGCTTGTAGCGAAAGAATTCCGGAAGCCAACGAAGAGCAAGACCGGAATGAAGCGTTCCAAAGAGTCCGAGCGGAAATTGCTGCAATAATGCCAAAGCAAAACGCTGCCTGGGTTGCCTTGGAACAGTTTTGGCGGCCGGCCATTGCCGTATTCGCGGCGAGTTCGGAAGCACGTGCCGCCGCCCGTCTATTACGTGATTGGGCTGCACAGATATCGGATTATCACGAAGCGGGGCACTGGCTTCGTCTCATCCTGTCGGTCCTGGATAATGAACCAGTCGTGGTTATTGAACCGGAAAGGTCGCTGGGAATTCTTGGCCGTATTTCGGGCATCGTTGACAATTTTCAATTGAACACCTTACTGATGGACGTATTCCCCAGGAGCGGCCTCTTTTCTCGCAGTCGAGTATCTCAACGAGTCGCCGACGTTGCACGCGGGAGAGGCCCTCAGCAGACCGAAGACATCGTCACCAGTGTGTGGAATCTCTATACCTGGCGTGCGATTCAACCAGACTTGACGTTGCCTGATCCCAAAGATCATGCATCAAGCGCATTTTGGATTTGGAATGAAGGCAGTCCCGAGGACATTCCTCTGTTTGAGGGTCGAAGGGCTGTTTTGCTCGGTCCGCCGTCGTATCCACGTAGTTGGCAATCGCAACGAACTTTTGGTGGCCTGTCCGCCGAAGTGATTTGCGAGCAATCGCTGAAAAAGGATGAGGTCAGACACTGGCTGCAGCGAATGCTTGCCGCCAAAGCCGCCAGCTAACAAGCGGATCACGAATCAAGATCTCTGATCCTACACCGGACCTCTCGACGCTGCCTACCGCGGCTGTGCCGCCAAGACTCTCCGCAGACGATCACCCCGTTTCCGGCAGAAAGGTCGGCATGTTGATGCCCCTGAATGGCTGGAACGCGCCGCGGACCTGGCAGAAGTGCAGTTCGCAGTTCCGTGCGCCCCAGGAGTACATCTGCTGGACGAGTTGGGCGCACTCGACCGGCACGAGAAACACCGCGCAGCCGCCGCGGAACCGATCGAGCGCCCGTCCGATCAGCGCGGCCGCCTGGTCCTGCGTCCGCGCGACACACGGGCCGAGCATGCTCATGGCCGGGTGCTTCACCGAAATCATCCATCCTTCGATTCCCCGCTGCCCCTCGTAGACGAGCACCTCCCAGATGCCCTCCGGGTTGTCGATCGTGTGGCGACAATCCTTTTCGCGGGTGATTCCCGAAACTTCCATCTCCAGTGCGGCCATGGCGGGCACGTCCGCCTCGGCCGCCGGTCGAACGTGTTTGTGCCCTTCGGCTTTGTGCGGGAAGCCCGCGGCGGGCACTTGGATCAGGAGGTCCTGGTAGGCATAACGGGGAACGAAGCCGGCGCGGGTGTAGAGCGAGAAGGAATCCAGGTTCATCGCGCTCTGCGTCAGGCGGAGCGATGGATAGCCGTTTTGTTCGGTGAAGTCGATGATGTGCTCAAGCAACGCCCGTGCAACGCCGCGGCCGAAGTAATTCGGATGCACGTTCATGATCCCCAGCGACACGTGCCGGGGGCGCGGATGGTAGAAGCACGAGCCCATCAACCGGCCGCTCTTGGGGTTTTCCGCCACAACGCCGCATCCGGGATCCATCGCCTCGTAGACGTTGAAATAGATGTCGGTGGCTTCGGGGCCGGCGGGAAAGATCGGCGGGTTGCCGCGGACCTGGTACCAGTGGTTCGTGGAAACACAAATCAACTCAGCCACCTCGGAACGGTCCCGCTCTTCCATTCGTCGCAAACGCATTTCGGCCATGGCAGACTCTCTCGTAGACAAGACATTCCCAAACGCCCCCGAATTCTACTCCATGCAACGGAGTATGGCACGACTGGCGATGCACCGCAAGGGAGGGCGGGCGCCGGCGAAGAGTCCGGCTCGACAGATCCGCGCCCGAGAAGTCTGTGCGACAAGTTATTTGTGGCACAACGCGAATGGCAGCGTGGAGGGGGTCCCGAGTCTTTTTCTGCGGTTCCCTCGCCCAGCCATTGAATTTCCCCACATCACGTCAACCGTCGCCAGCCTTGTACCAGCAGCCGTCCTCTGGCCATATCGATGGCGACTCGGTATCCTGTCGCCAGTCTCCGGGCCGCCGGTTGCCGCGTCCCCGGCCGACTCTCCCCCGACGCTCGGCAGCGCTCATTTTCGGTTCTTCCCTCACGATTAAGTCCATGATGAGCTTCATCCTGCAACCTTGGCAACTCTGTCTGGTCATCCTCGCCGGCTGGATCAACCGCGAGCAGCAACAGGTCATCGACTACCTCCACACCGAGAACCAGGTGCTCAAGGAGCTGCTCGGCAAGAACCGCATTCTCCTCAATAACGATCAGCGCCGACGCCTCGCCGTCAAGGGAAAGATCCTCGGCCGTAAACTCCTCGAACAGGTCGGCACCCTCTTCACGCCCGACACGATCCTCCGTTGGCACCGCATGCTGGTGGCGAAGAAGTGGGACTACACCGAGCGCTGCAAATCCGCTTGGCGGCCGTCCGTCACTCAGGAAATCGTCGAACTCGTTCTCCGCTTCGCCCGAGAGAATCCCGCCTGGGGATACGGCCGGATTCAAGGCGCGTGGGCCAACCTCGGCCATAAGATCTCACATCAGACCGTCGGCAACATCCTCAAGGAACACGGCATCGAGCCCGCTCCCGACCGCAAAAGCCAGACCACCTGGAAGACCTTCCTCAAAAGCCCACTGGGACACCCTCAGCGCCATCGACTTCACCCGAAGCATCAGAGAGGAAGCCCTTTCGCGACTGATCTTCTTCGGCGAACACATGCTCCGCACCGCCGTGCGCGACTACCAGCAGCACGTAAGCGTACACCAGAACCATATCCCTGCCGCGGCCGTGGAACCGGGGGCGGTGCGGCCGGGCAGGCGATATGGCA
>JABWBD010000384.1 GCA_013360685.1 Pirellulales bacterium | reverse complement strand
ATTTCCAAGGAAAACGGGCACGTGCGGTCCGCGTCGGTTTCAGCCTCACGCGCGCCGACTGGCCCCGTGCCGAGGCGGATCTCCTCTACAAGGGCCGCCGCCATCGCGTGACGATCGAGAACGGCCGGGTCCAGATCCAGCCCGCCGAGCAACGGATCGCACTGCCCCTGTTATGGGTGATGGATTTCAACCTGCGGCGGACCGGCGAGAGCGCGGCCACGTGTTCCGGCGTCGATTTCACCGGATTCTACGGCGACACGATCACTCTTGCCGCGGGCGAACGATCCGGCGTCTACCAAAGCCCGGTTTACGACTGGGGGCAGCAGGCCGAACTGAAAGAAATCGCGGTGGCGGCAGAACTCCACGGAGGCCGGGCTACCGCAGTCGTGGAGATCTCCGACGACGGGTTCAAGACGGCGCAGGGCCGGTTCGAGATGCCGTTGGCCCACGGAGTGAACCGCTTTCCGCTCGATTTCCAAGGAAAACGGGCACGTGCGGTCCGCGTCGGTTTCAGCCTCACGCGCGCCGACGGCGCCACCGCGCCGGTCGTCGATGCATTCCGGGTTGTGGGATCGCCTGAGGCAGCTTTCTAACAGATTCCGCCGTTTCGGGACCGGGTGCCCCGGCTATGGCCACCAGGCGAAGACGGCGTCGATGTTGTCGATGTCGGTCTTCTCGCCCGTGCCGCTCTTGTGCAGTTCGATCTTTTCGAATTGGTTCAGCCAGACGTCGCCGCGCTCAACGCTGGCTTGGATGGAATCCGGATTGCGTGGTTGGAGTGGGTGGAGAAGACAGACGGCAGGCAGTTGCCGCATCATGGTGTTGTTCTCCTTCGTGGCAGGGAGGCCCGCGGGGGTCGCTGGAACTCGATACGGGCGTGCCCGGTTCTTCTCGTACCTTTTGGGCATCAAGTTGCCGGATTGACGCGTCCGGTCCGGAGGTGTGACGGCCCGCGACGTCTTGCTCGGTTTTCAACGAGACGTTGGGCGGATGCGTGTGATCCTGCTCTGGATCGGACTGCCGTCGTGGAGCCCCTTGCACTTCGCGCGACGGCAGTTGCACCGGTCGGTATTGCTCTTCGGCGTCTTCCGGCGCCGGACTGTCGACCTTCGAGGGTTGGGTTTCGGGTACGGTATCGCTCAGGGCGGAAGGGACACACCGGAGCGGGCGCAGAGGACTGCCGAGGAAGGTCGAGGAAGGATGGTTCGTGGCAGCGGACTGCCGGCAGGCGGATTTCTCGCGGGCGAACCGCAGCTTCGCGAGCAGTTCCGAGTTGCGTTGCTTTGCCGTTAGCAGTTGCAGGTGCTGGGCCATCAAGCGCTCGGGATCGACTAGCGTGGGGAAGAGCGGGTCCAAATCAGCGCGCGCCTCTTCCAGTTCGATCAGCGCGCGGATTTCCAGCCAGGTCAGATAGACGAGCGTGGCGGCGGCGGAACGCTCGAGTTCATCGGCGGCGCCGTCGACGAGTTCTTTCCACATGGGGAGTATCCTCTGGTGAACGGCGAGCCGGATCGGATCGGATCGGATAAGCGCCGCCAGGTATCTCCTCTGGGCAGCCAGAAAGGAGCGTTGTCGCCCGGCTCGGCGAGGCTCGATGCCGTGGGCGGGCGACCGCCGAATGTGTCTTCGCGTGGCGGATCACTGGGGTGCGCCGGCGTGGTGGGATGTTTCGAGTGGTGCATGGTTCTCTCCTACCCCCGGCGGAGCCGGGGGCTGAGGGGGATTGGAGTGGTTGGTTCATGGGTTTCTCAACACGGTTGCGGTGTGTTGAGATTTGCTTCAGCGAGGGGCGTTGCCGCAAGTCGGGGCGGTTCCAGGGCTTGCGCGCTTGGTTCCGTGTGCGGGTCGGCGTCGTTGGAAAGAGCGGGTGTTGAGAAATGAGCTCCCATCGGCCGCCGCCCGGGCGTGCGCTGGATCGAGGTGGAAGGGGAAGGCTGGGAGTTGGGCGGTCTGTCGGTGGAAGGGTTCTGCGGGTTCATGGGTCACCTCTGAGTTGGGGTAAGGTGGAAGGGGTGGATTGCGGCAACAAAAAAAGCCCGCCGCCTCGCCGGGCGCTGCGGTTGGCAGTGCCTGGTGAGCCGACGGGCTCCTCTGGATACCTGGGGGTTGGTTCAGGCTCTTGGGATACCCGATCTTGTTTTCGGCAGTATAACCGATTGGTGTACTTTTGTCAAGTATATTCTTGGTCAAGAATGCGGAAGGAAGAGGCGGCCTCGCTGCCTGCAGCGGTCCGAGCCGACGTCGCGCGGTCGCTTGCCGGCGTTGTGGATGGGATGCCGGCTGAATAGGATCTTGCGGCCACTGGCCGCAACAACGAGACGCCCTTTGTCGACGCGGCTTGGGCCGGCCGGTTGGCGAATAGACTGGGGGCTTGATCTCAGCATTCGGCCGCGCGGCCGTCCGCGAAAACGGCTCAAATGAGAGCGAAATAGTTCTGACCCGAATGCCGCGCGAATGCCGCGTGCCCCCCCCGATCGATGGTTCCCAAAGCGAGCCCTCTCTTGTCGCCGGCCAACTCGGCGCGTTAGAACCGCACGTGAGGCAGGGCGGGCGTGATTCAAACCGCATAGCAGTGCGCCCGCTCCGCGGTTAGTTCAACGAGATTCTTTCCGGCACGCCCCCGCAGGGTCCCCTCTCACTTCAGGGCTTCTCCGTGAGGGCATGACGGAAAGAATCGTTCACGTTGGTGGGACTGAGGACCGAAGGATGCATGTCGCGGAGCGTGAGCAGAAATCCCCTGCTGGTACACACCGCTCGTTACAGTACGGCCTGCGGACCCTGTTGCTTCTTACCTGTGCCGCCGCGATCGCGTTTTCCTGGATCGGCTACGAAGTACGGCTGACCGCCTATCGAGAAGCATTGTTGGAGGAGCAGTTCGGAAGACCTTGGCCAGAGGCCAGTTGGATCGGCAAGTGTCTTGTCGCCCTGGAGTTCAATAGCATCAGCAAGCCGCGAATGCTTGAGCACCTGAAGGACTTCCCCGACCTCCGAAAACTGGTCATCTGGTTCAATGGGGAATTGCGCGACGACCAATTGGCTCACGTTGGCGGATTGCCGCAACTTGTGGAGTTGGATCTTCGGGGTACGCAGATTACTGACAAAGGCATCGCAAAGTTGAGAAGCATGATCAGTACCCATACGGCGTAAATGTGCGGTTCCGAGATTCTCCCCCGGAGTTGCCCAACACGCCGCAGCCGCAGAGCGGGTCGCCTATTGGTGGTGCAGACCGTCCATGCATGGTAGACTGATCCGTTGTTGAACGGGTTTTCCCGAAACAGGCTGCGGCGACGGCTGCGGCCACCGTTGGCAGCGGAGGGCAGGCCATGAGTGCAACGGAACTTCAGCAGGAACTTCCTTTGTACAAACGCCGCTGGTTCCAATATAGCCTGCGGACGCTGTTGGCGCTCACGCTCTTGACAAGCATCGGATTGAGTTGGCTGGCCGTCACAATGCAGCGTGCCGAGCGGCAGCGGAAGGCAATCGAGACCGTCGAAGAACGCAAAGGGAGCGTCACATTTGCGGACGAAGATGTTGCCGATCCCTTTGCAGTGCCCAGGCGACAGCGCAAAGCGAGCGCGGTAGCAAGCGACCGGAAGAGGATTCACCGCGACGACTCTGGGGCTCGCAAAGATCCGCGTAATGCGAGCGTGGTAGCAGGCGAACGGAAGGGATTCGCCACGGCGGAAGACGTGAATGCTCCCAACCCTTTCGGATCGCAAACAAAGGCTGGTTCGGCCAGCACTCTGCGTTCCAACACGCTGCGAGACCTGCTCGGGGGCGAGTATTCCGGGACGGTAACACGTGTGAACCTCTGGGCACGAGTTATCGCCGACGATGACCTTGCGGCGCTGAGAGACCTGCCTCAACTGCGCCGCTTGGAACTCGGCGCTACCGCGGTTTCCGATAGCGGGCTTCGTCATCTCCAAGATCTTGTCCGCCTGGAGGAGCTTGGGCTGTCGCGGACTTCCATTACCGATGGTGGGCTCATCCATGTCGCTGCTCTCGTGAACCTCCGTGTCCTAAGCATGGACGGAACGCAGATCACCGACCAAGGGCTCTCGCACCTTCAAGATCTCGCGAAGTTGGAACGGTTTTGTGCGGGTTCAACGCAGATCACCGACCAAGGGCTTGCGCATCTTCGGAACTTGACAAACTTGAAAGGGCTCGCTGTGAATTCGACCCAAATCACGGATGCCTCACTGATCTACATCGGCGAAATGAGGGAGATGCAGGGTCTGGATTTGGCGAACACGGGAATCCAGGGTACGGGTCTGAGTCGCTTGGGGAGACTTACGCACCTTGTCTCCCTTGACATCGGCTCCAATCCAATTCACCCCAAGCACGTGGCCGAACTGGAGGTACTCCCGAAGCTGGAGTGGCTTGCGATCGGACTTCCTGAAGTCACCGCGGAGACGGCTGCCTACTTTCAGCGGTTAAGGAGCCTCAAATACCTGCATGTTCGTGGCCCAACTCCAAGTGCCGACGACTTAGAGAGGCTCAGACAGGCTCTGCCAGGCGTCCAAGTAGATCCGTAGGTCCCCGGTCGTCTCAATCTTCTCGATCATGTGACGCGTGATGCTCGCTCTGGAGAACCCGCCAACACCTAAACCGCTGGCCGTTCGGGAAAGGAGGGAATCCGCCAACAGCGGACGCTCGCTAAAACTTGGCAAGCAGTTTGACCAACGCACTTTCTCCGTGTTTCCGATGCCAAAACTCGCCCGCAAGTTGAAAGACGACGTCGCGGCCATCGCGATTCGCGAGGGACGCGTCGTCGGTTCGCCGGGCCACGCCAAAGCCAGACGATACCTGCTCGGGCGGATGCAGGAGCTTGGAGTGGAACCCTTCCGGGGCAACTCCTTCGAACTTCCCTACACTTGGGGCGGCGACGAGTTCGTGAACCTCGCCGGCGCGATACCGGGAGCGTCGCCTTCGGCGAAACCGGTTCTCATTGGGGCCCACTACGACAGCGTCATCCCGGCCCCTTGTGCGGACGACAACGCGGCAGCCGTCGCGATTGCCCTGGCGGCCGCCGAGATGCTGGCAAAGCAGAAGTTGCCCCGCGACGTCGTCATCGCCATCTTCGATGCCGAAGAACCATGGCACTTCCAGGAACCTTCGATGGGGAGCATCCGCTTCTACCACGATCAATTGCGCGAGCGAGGCGCCCACGCCGCCCTGATCATGGACCTGGTCGGTCATGACGTCCTCGTGCCGGCGGAGATGTTGAGGAGCTTCCCGTGGTTGCGTTGGCCGGCGAAGCTGCTGCCTCGTATCGGCGATGATCTGGCAGTCCCGGGCGTGCGGGATCTGCTGTTCATGACGGGTGCGGAAAGCCATCCCGGGCTTGCGGACGTCGTCGACTCGGTCCGCGTGCCGCGGCGGCTCCGACCGATCGCCACTCTCAATCGGTACGTGGGCGACATGAGCGACCACGGCGTCTTTCGCACAAACGGAGTTCCCTGCCTGTTTTTCTCATGCGGCCGCTGGCGCCACTACCACGCGGAATCCGACACGCCCGACAAGCTCAATTACGCCAAGATGGCGAGAATCGCCCGCTACCTTGCGGCGGTGGCCAAGGCCCTGGCAGCCACCGATCTCGAGCCGCATGATGGGGCTTCCGTCGACACCGCCGAGTTCGAGATCCGCCGAATCCGCAAGGCCTGCGGTCCGGCCTTTGGACTGGTTATGAAATGGCTGCGGATCGAGAAACTCGAAACACGAGCCGACATCTCCGCGCTGGCAGGCAAGCTGCTGGGGATGGGATTGTGAAGCAAGGATTATGGGAAGCGCCCGCCGGTTCGCCAATGTTCTGAAAACAACCCGATTCTTCTTTCGAGCGGGCCGCTGCCGCTGGATGAGATGGCGACGGTAGCGGATGCACGGCTTTTACGGGTCCACTTCGCGAGCCATCTCTGCTGTTACTCCCACCACGCAAAGACGGCGTCGATGTTGTCGATGTCGGTTTTCTCGCCCGTGCCGCTCTTGTGCAGTTCGATCTTTTCGAATTGGTTCAGCCAGAGGATCTGCGCCAGCTCCTCCAGCGGAACGTCCGAGGGCGGGCCATACGTCGTCAGGTCTACCGCGGCATCAGTGAGAATCGCCTTGTCCTGGCCGCCGCCGGCGAAAGCGTTGATCTCGTCGAATCCTTTTGCGAAATTCGCGAAGGCGCCTTTGGCATTCAATCCGGAGAGACTCACCTCCGCAGCCGTGCCATGAAGCTCTTCGATTCCGGTCGTGCCGGAGAGATTCGCGATGTCGCGGCCTAGCTTGACTTCGGCATGGACCTCGTCGAAGAATCGGGCCCAGAGGCGGTAGCCCGGCCCTGTGAGTTCGCCGACGGTGCTGCCGGCCGTAAATGTGTCCTCGCCGGTACTGTAAGCCATCACCGAAGAAAAGCCGGCCGCCTTGTTCGAGTAGACCGGATTGGAACTTGAAATCCGGCTCCAAGCGGGATTGCCGACGAACGTGTCGTCGCCGGGCGAGCCTTCCAAGGTCACATTGTCCTCGGCGGCATTGACATTGACGCGCGTGGCCTCGACGCTGCCAAATCCGTAGGCAGTGACGCTATACTCGGGAGTGGTGAGTGTCGTCTCCAGCGGCTTCAGCTTGAGCGTGTCCGCACCGGATGTGTCCTGCACCAAGAGCAAGTCTGGCTTGTCCTTGCCGCCGCGCGAGTAGGCGGTGATGGTGTCAAAGCCTTCGGCATGCCGCCAGGCGCCCAGCGTCAGCATGCGCGCGGTGACGGTCGTGGACTTCAACCAGTCGCCATGCGGCGAGCCGCGGAAGAACACTTCGTCCGTGCCGTTCACCCCGCGCTCGGCTTTGCCGATCATGGTCGTAAAGCCCTGGACGTTATGGAAATAACCCTCGCCGGTCGTACGGGCCCAGATAGGGAAGAACTCGAAGAGGTCGTCGCCCGGCGAGTCCCAGATCGTGGCAGTATCCGCGCCTCCACCACCGCGTCCGTAGATACGGTCCGCCTTCGCGGTGATCGAGACTCCGCCGCCGGTCATTTCGGCCGACCCGGGGCGGGCCGTGTACGTGTTGCCGGCTTTGGATCCCCAGACCCAGACTGTGTCCTCCCCTTCGCCGCCATCGTAGTCGCTCGATTCGATATGGCGGACCGACAGGGCGTAGCCGGTTCCGCTAAAGGCGCCTTCGGTCGGATCGATGGTGGCGTCATCCGCGCCACTCGAACCGACTACTCGCACGTCGTCGTTGCCGTCCAGTCCGTCGAAGGAGAATCTGCTCGCCTCGGCTGCGGTGAAGGCATAATCAACGCCGTTGATCGTGATCCGGCTGCCGGCGGTGGCATCGAAGGTGAACTGGTCGGCGCCGGGCGTGCCGTAGACGGTTACGGAACTGCCTGTCTGCTGGACGAGATTGGCGATCTGCAGATCGGCGCTGGGATCGTTGCCCTGTAGCTTGAAGTAGTAGACTGTGCCGGATTCCACGGGCAAGTTGATCCGCTCTTTACCTTCCCAAGGCTGAGAGCTTGCCAGCAAGGTAGTGTGATCGGTCGCGTAGAGCTCGACAAGAATGGCCGCAGGGCTCGAGGGAACGCTGTCAACTGTGAGCAATCCGGTATGCGTTGTCTCCAGCCGGTACCAACTTGCCAGGCCAACGGAGACGGTCTTGCTGAGGCTGTCGACCGGCCCGAGGTCGTCAACAATCGCCGTTTGGGTGTCCGGAATGGCCGGCGTGGCTTCGATGTAACCGACGTTGTCGACGGCCACGCTGTAGAAGGCGTAGAAATGGCCTTTCTCGCCGGTGAACTGGGTCGAGGTCTCGGTGGTTGGCGGCTGCCAAAGATTGAACGGTCCGCCATTGTCGGAGACGAAGACCTGGTACGTGGCAATACCGGAGCCGGCCGGGGCGTCGTCCGAGCCTGCCCAGCTCACCAGGAACGTGGTCGACGACTGAAGGGCCGGCAAGGCTGCCACGCTCGATTGCGGCGGGCCGGCATCGATCGTGTTGGTGAACGTGTTGGTTACCACGGGCTTGTTGAAATCGAAGACAATCGAGGCGGAAGCGTCGATCGTGGTGCCGCTGGCCAGATCAGCCTTGGGTTGCACAGTATAGGTGACGTATCCCTGGCCGCGGCCGCTGCTGTCGTTGGGCGGCAGAAGGCCCGCAAAAGCGTCTTCGGGCAACTCGCCGGTGGCTGGATCGACGGAGCGGAAGGTCCAGGTGACCAGACCGGTCGCCTGGTCCAGTTCGGCACGGAAGTTAACTCGCAAGGGTGTGTCGTCGGAGTTCTTGGTGCTGATGCTCGTTTGGTAGCTCTTCAGTCCCGCGGGAATATCCATCCGGATTGAGCCGAAGCTGAATGCATCCAGCGCGAAGGTGCTCCAATCGAGGTTTGGACCCAGTTGCTGGGTGAGGAAGATTTCCTGGGCGGGAGCGGTGGCGGTGGAGACGTTTTCGAAATCGATGGTGTAGGGCATGGCATGGCCGCCGGCGATGAAATGTTCGGTACCGAAGCCGCCAGGTCCCACGATATCGTTGGGATCGTTCGCGCCAACAGGTTTGCTCGAGCCATTTCCGGCCGGTTTCGTGGCCGGAGACGGAGGCCAGTCGATAAAATCCCCAGGGTCGATGTCCTCTGGATCTGGGAAAGGAAAGTCGTCCTCTGGATCTGGCAGTGGAAGATCGTCCTCTGCGTCAGGCCAAGATTCCCGGAGCAACTCCCCTGCGCCCCTCTTCACAGCGTCAACGGCCACTGGGTCTCGGCACATCGGGATAGGAAAATACACGTCTCCCCTACGTGCCAAGTCGGAGTGGAGAGGAATGTGCAGCGATTGAAGTCCCGCAGGGTCTATAAACTGCATTGGGGCGTTGCGCACGTACCGTCGAAGGTTCGTATCGCCGCCGGCCAAGCCGATCGGATCTTGGGAAGTAAACTGCCCGACGGTCGGGTCGTAGGTGCGAAATCCCATTTGATTGAATCCGGTGCTGTCGGTGGAGACGCCAAAGCAGCCGATGAACGTGAACGGATTGGAAAGCGTCGACTGGACTGTGGTTGTCTCACCGAAGGGCAGGTACCGGTAGCGGTTGACGTAGGCGCCGCCTCCGTCTGAGATCCCAACCGTGCTGCCAAGGGCATCGAAGTCGTAGTACCCGGCCGCCCCGCTGCTTCCCACCTGGCTCACCAATCCGAAGCCCCATGTGTAATGGCCCAGAAGGGCGCCGCTGTCGTCATACTGTGCCGTGATCTCGGCCAAACCGAACGGGTCAACCAGGTTGTTGACCGCCTGACCGTTCACGATCGACGAGGTCAATTGGCCCAGTGAATTGTACTGATATGTCGCGGTCGCGCCCGGGCCCGATATGCCGGTGAGGCGATTCTCGTCGTTGAAGGTATAGATCGTGGTGCCCGTGCTGTCCGTCTTGCTCAGCAGGTTACCGTCGGCATCGTACGTGTAGGTTACACCTCCGACGCTCACATACTGGTTGAGATTATTGGCGTTATACGGTGTGGTCACACCGTTGTCGGAGACCGAAACGCGGTTGCCCGCCGCGTCGTAGACGTACTGGATCGTGCGGCCGGGCATGGCAATCCCGATGAGCTGACCGGCCGCGTCGTACGTGTAATCGGTCCTCACGCCGTCCGTGGTCATGCTGGTCCGACGCCCCAATGCGTCATACTCATAGTCGAACCGGGAGTTGATCGTGGTGTGGCCGGGCGCGAGATTGACCAGGTGCAGCAGTTGGCCGGCCTGATCGTATTCGTAGGTCGTGCGCGTGCCGTTGCCGAGGTCTTTGCGGATCAACTGTCCGGCCGCGTTATACGTGTATTCGACGATCAGCATATCGCTGCCTTCGGTCAGCTTCTGTAATCGCCCCAAGGCGTCGTAAAGATAGTTGATCGCGAAACCGCTCTGATCGACGCTCTTGGATCGCTTGCCACCCAAGTTGTACTCGAATCGAAGGAATCGTCCATCGGCATAGGTAATCTTCGTGACCAGGTCCGGATTGCTCGGGTCGGAGTGCTCCAGAATGATTGTTCCGGCGGCGTCGGCGGCCGTGAGCAGGTTTCCACGCGCATCATAGGTGTAGATCCGGCTCGTGCCGTCGGCAAAGCTCTTCTTGGTCACCTGGCCGGCGCCGTTGTATTCATAGCCGATCGCATGACCGCGGCGATTGACCCATTCTGTCGGGTTGCCGAGCGGGTCGTAACTGAATTGCTCCAGACTGTTGTTGGGATATGTGATCGAAAGCAGGTTTCCGGTGGAGTCGTACCGGTAGCCGTTCGCGTTTCCGCGCGGATCCTGGAAGCTGAGCAGGCGGCCGTGGGCATCATAAGTATAGTAGACCGTCAGCCCAAGTGGATCGGTTACGCTGGTCACGTCGCCCAAGGAGTCGTAGGTGTAGGAATACTGCGATCCGAGCGGCCCGATCACATCGGTCAGGTTGCCGCTCTTGTCGTAGAGCCTCTCCACGATACGCCCGATCGGATCGGCAGTGCGGCAGACCCGGCCCAGGTCGTCGGTATGCACGGTGGTGCTGGCACCGTTCGCATCGGTCACGGTGAATCCGCCGACCGTATCATAGGTGTAGCTCAGCGACTCCTGGTTGTTGTCGCGTTGGCGGTCGACCAGACGTCCCTGGGAGTCGTAAGCGAAGAACTCGTGCGTGTTGTCGCTGAAGGCGACGGAAGCCAGCGCGTGTTCCGATGCGGTGCCCTGCCCTGTGGCGTACGTGTACTGGGTCGTGCCGAACACGTCGCGATAAGTGGTCAGGTGTTCACCATCAGCGCCGTAGCCGTAGGTAATGGTTCGACCCGACGAATCTTGGAGCGAAATCAGCCGGCCGTCGGTGTCGTAATCGAGCGTGAACGCGGCGCCGTTGGAATGGGTCAGGCTGGTCAAGCGACCTGCGGTATAGCCGGCTGTGATGCGGTTGCCGTTGGCGTCCTGCTGATAATTCAGCGTTCCGTCGGGATGAAACGCCAGGAAGGCGCCGTCGAGTTCACCGAGTTCGTAGCCGCCGCCCGCCAACGCGGTGAGCACGCGGTGGTCGCCTGGGGGCGACAGGTACGTGCCATCGGCCTGTTTGGCGAAATAGCGGAGGCTTCCGGCGGAATCGAGCGTGACGTTGCCCTGGGCATCGCTCGCGAGGCTGATCTCCCAGTTATGGGCCCAGCCGCGGCCCAACGGACCGAGCCGGTAGCGGCCGGAGATCGGCTGAAGGAAATGCCGCTGGAACGTTAGCGCCAGCCCCGGCGTCGGCAATTGATCGTCGGTGTTCGTGGCCAGCGTCGTGGCGGTGTAGGCGGCGTTCGCCTTTTCGATCTCGAAGCCGAAAAGGCGGGACACATTGGAGGTACGCTCGCCAAGTTGGCTGAGATACGTGGCGTCGGCGGCCAGGGCGGCGTTGTACGAGGCCGCCGTATCTCCCAGGTTGGCGGTGAGGTTGGGATAGACGGCATCCCAGGCATCAGCGGCAACGTAGCTGGGGCGGAGAGACGTCTTCAGAGCCGCCCAGTCGAATGCCGAGTCGGGGGCCGCCAGGACGTTGAGTTGGAAATCGACCTGGATCGCCCCTTCGCCGCCGATCGTCCGGAAGTATACACGCACGCTTCCGGACTGCCCGGGACGCAGGATGCCCGCCGGGCCATCGGGGGCAATCCCCAAGAACCACAAGCTGGCATTGACATAGTCGCCAGTAGGCAGTTGGTCATCTGCCAGCCGCATGATGCAATTGGTGGCGTTCAGTTGCAGGAGCGGAGCCACCACGTCGGTATTCCCCGTGTTCGTGTACTCGACCAGCACGGAACTCCACCGGCCGTTGCGAATGCCTGCCGGCGTGGAGAGAAAGACCTCGACAGGATTGCTCTGGCCCGGCGTTACCGTAAACGCCTCGGTCAGCGTCACGGACGAGGCGCCGACCGTGGCCTTGACGTCATACGTGCCGGTGGGCTGTCCGGTGAGATCGAACGTGGCGTACACCAGCGAGGGACTGCGGAAGTCAACGGAGGCGGCGTTGATCACGGTCGGACCCGAGAGGAGTTGGACCTGCGTGGCGGCGGTGAACAGAGTGCCGCGGATGCCGATCGTGACCTGGCCGGTGTTGCCGCCGCTGGACAGATCGATGCTCTCGATTGCCAGTGTCGGAATCGTAGCCGTCAGCGTGAAGCCGTCGGAGGCCGCCTCGCCGCGGATGCCTTCGGCCAGGATGTAGTAGGCGCCCGCTCCGGTGGTCGGGATCGTGATGTTTTGATCCGCCCCGGCCGTTTCGGCGGCGAAATCGAAATCGCCGCGAGTAGGCAGGTGGAATTGACTCACGTAGAGCGCCGTGGCGCCGCCCGACGCCGCGCTGTCCAAAGCCACCGTTAGGGTCTGCGCTCCGCCAGGCGTAACCCGGTAATAGTGGGCTTCTCCGGCACCGCCGAACTCGTCGGCAAATGGCGTACCGAGTGTGAGCGAAGGCACGCTCAGGCTCACAGGCTCGGTGGTGGCCAAGATGTTGTTGGCCCGGTTCGTTTCATTGGGTACCTGGTAGCGGCGATCGACGTCGACAATCAGGTAGTACTTGCCCGGCAGCACGGCAGGTAGCTTCACGGCGGCTGTGCCCGTATACTGCGCGTGGGACGCCAGGCCGCCGGTCTGCGGAACCGTAGTGATCAACCTGTCGCTGTCGTCGAGAATGGGATCACTGGACAGGTAAACGGCGTCCTGCCAGCTTGCCGTGATGGCCGTGCTCCCCGCGTTGCGGACGATCCAGGATACCTGCACCTGCCGGCCCGGCTCGGATGCGGCCGGCGCGAGCACGCCGGCCACGTCGAGATCGGCCAGGGCCAACTGGGCACCGAAGTCGATGTTCCGAATTGCCGTGGTGCCGGTGGCCAGAGTGACGGTTCGAGTGCCGGGCGTAGCGACCGGGGTAGTCCGAATGTAGCCGTCCAGTGGTACGAAGCCGACACGATAGGTTCCCGCAGCCAGGCCGGTGAACCGGTAGTTGCCGTCGGTGTCGGTTATCACGCTCGTTTCGTCCGGATCGAATCGTCCGTTGGCGTTGGCATCGAGGAAGACCGTCCAGCAGGCCAGGCCGAGTTCCTGGTCGGTCGGCGGGTCGGCGGGAGTGATGGGGGCGGTGGAGACCGTTCGAACCGGCCGGTTCACCACGCTGCCGGCCCCCACCACGCCGTCGTGGCCCAGCCCGGTCATGTCGCGGGCGGCGCCGTCGTTGAAATTCCAGTAGCCCGCCAGGCCCGGTTCGCTCCCCGTGAGCGTGTGCCCCATGTCGGCCTGGATCTCGGCGGCCGTGCGGGCCACGTTCCAGAATTGCACCTCGTCGACCGTCCCCTGGAGCCAAGCGTTCTGGTCAAGGCTGTCGCCCCCGATGGCCAGCATATTGCCGTTCGCCTTGCGCGTGATTTTGGGGATTGCTTTCGTCCCTTCGACGACGCCGTTGACGATCATCTGAAGCTGACCCTCGGCCGCGTAGGTCCCCGCCACGTGGTACCAGGTCCCGGTTTCGATCACCGAGGTCGAGGCGGCCCGACTGCCATTGGCGGCATAGAAGTAGAATTTGTTGTCTGGCTCGGCTTGCAGACTCAGGTCGTACGACGCACGCGATTTGGCGGCGATCACCATCATGCCGGCGGCCGACGGGAGCTTGTCGAAGCGGACCCAAGTGGAGAGGGTGGCAGCGCCCGTCCCATCCAACTCCGGACTGTCCGGCACTTTGACCGAGTCCTTGCCGCTAAAGTTCATCGACCAGCCTGCGCCGGCCGCGACGTCGTGGACGCCGTTGCCGTTGAGATCGTCGAACAGGTTGCCCGCGATCGAGCCCGCGCCGGTATCGTCGAAGGCATAGGAGTCGGCGTTATAGTCGTTGAACAGGCCCGGGATGGTCTTCCCTGCCACCAGGTCGCCGGCGTTGCTGGTGAACACGACCTGTCCGCTGTCGCTGACGCGGATCTGCGCGGCAATGCTGTTGCCGGCAAAAGACGCGCTCGAGGTCGCCCGATTGCCGCCGCTGGTGCCGGAATCGCTGTAACTCACCAGCACGGTGGTTCCCGTCGCCAGGTCGCGGAGGAAGAGGTCGTGTCCGGATTTGACGCCACGAACATAACCGGGCACCAGGTCGGTGGCCTCGCTGTTGAAGGCGATAAAGCGGCCGTTCGGGCTCCACGCCGGCCGATCGAGACCGCTGTACAAATTCCCCGACTCGTCGCCT
>JABWBD010000383.1 GCA_013360685.1 Pirellulales bacterium | reverse complement strand
GGTTTGCGGATCGATGACGAGCGCGGTCAAATTCTCTCGGCACCTATTGGTCATCTCCGCCCACGAATGCAACTCACTCTTCCCACCGGCCAAGGCTGCGGTGATCCCTTCCTCGTCGGCCGTCGTCACCTGTCCATTGACCCCACGTAGCATCAAGTCGGTCTTCTTCAGCGGCGGACTGGCGGCGTTGATCTTCTGGATCATGCGCATCTGGAGCGTTCCCATGCGGCGGATCTCGTCACGGCGTTGCGCAAGCCGCAAGGTAAGCTCCGGCTCCCCGAAGCGGACGCTGTCCAGCGCCGCCCACGCTCCGCGGAAGTCCCAGGCCGCTACCAGCTTTTCCACGGCCTCCATCCCGGCCGTGTATTTCGCGTCCAACTCCTGCTGACGCTTCAAGGCAGGGTCCGGTTCCGGTGATGCCTCCGGGGAAACCGGCTTCGTCTCCAAAGCCCCCGATTGAGGCTTGGGATCGGCCTGCTCGGCGGACGACAAGGACGCCTTTGGTTCATCCACCTCCACCGCAACGGCCGCGGGCTGCGGAACAATGGCCTCCGGTGTCCCCGGCATCGGCTCTTCAGGAGGTTTGCCGGCAGACGCGGAAGGCTGCGTTGCCGCCGTCTCGGCCAGGGCTTTCCACTCGGGCGTGACCGTCACACTCCTGCCTGCCTCGACCGTGACCCGACGCTCAAACGGCTCGTACCCTACGCGGGCTATCGTAACCTGATGCGGCCCCGGTTCGATCGGCACACGGATGCTGGCCCAATCGTCGCCGCGCGGCAAGATCGACAGATCCATCCGAGTACCGTCAATCTCCGCCGTCGCGTCGCGCTGCTCGGCCAGCGGCCATTGGAGGATCAAGTACGACTCCGCCACCCAGACCGGTCTCAGCCGCGCTTCCCGCCCAGCCTCGACCAGGATCGTCTGCTCGAAGGGATGGAACTCAGGGCGCGTGATTCGCAGGCGGTGCTTGCCCGGCGGACATGGATAGCGGAGGCTCCCGCGCGGCGGTACGGCAACCGCCTTGCCATCGATGCTCAACACGGAACCCGCCCGCTCTGCATCCGGCCAGTCCAGCGCCAACACCGTTTCCTCGGCGGTCGAACCTGACCCGCCCCGTAAGGCCAACATCACAACCGCCAACGCACACACCAGGCCAATTCCCACGTAGCCGATTACTGCCGGCTTGATCCTCGGCGACTTTCCGGCGGCCTTCGTCCCGCTGACAACCCACTCGGGCTTGCCCTTGATCGTCTGAAAGAACTTGGTCAAACCGGACGACTGGCTGTCATGAGTGTCGGTCATCGCCCCGGCGGGCTGCGCCTGCGGCACCGGCCGGTTCTCCGCGCGGGCGACAATTGCCGGCAACTCATGGCCAATGGATAGCGGCCCCAGGGCCTCGGCCACCTCGCGGGGCGTGGCGAACCGTTTGGCCGGGTCCTTCTCCAGCATCCGCCCCACAATCCGGGCCATTTCTGGCGGTACGTCCGGCCGAAGGTGCCGGATCGGAGGCACCGGCTTCTCGGCGTGCGCGATCGCTTTCTTGATCGTCCCTTCATACTCGGCCGTGGCAAACGGGGCATGGCCGGCCAACAGGGCGTAGAGCGTGCAACCCAGGCTGTAGATGTCGGCCCGGATATCCACGGAACGGCTCTCGGCAAGCTGCTCCGGGGCCATGTAGTCGATCGTCCCCAGTGCCTGGCCCGTGCCGGTCAAAGCCTCTTCGGGCGACCCCTCCCGGTGAAAGCGGGCCAGCCCCAGGTCCAACACCTTTACCGTGCCGTCCCGCGCGACCATCAGGTTCGACGTCTTGATGTCGCGGTGGATGAGGTTGTGCTCGTGCGCGGCTTGCAGCCCCAAGGCCGCCTGACGGATCATCTCGCAGGCACTGGCGACCGGCAGCGGATGACAGCGGCGGACCAGTTCCGTGGCGGTCAATCCGTTGACAAATTCCATGGCCAGAAACCGCGTGCCGCCGATCTCGCCGGCATCCATGGCCCGGACCACGTTGGGATGGTCCACCGCCCCGGCGGCCCGCATTTCCCGCTCGAAACGTGCGATCGCGCGTTCGTCCCAGGCGTGATCGCTGCGGACCAATTTCACGGCAACGACCCGGCCCAGCTTCGTATGCAGCGCTTTGAAGACCGCTCCCATGCCGCCTTCGCCGAGCTTTTCGATGAACCGGTAGTTCCCTAGTTCCTGGAGCCCGGCCCACTCCACCGTCTCATCGCCGGCGGATCCGACGTTTCTGGCGGCTTGCGGCTTGAGTGTGGAGCGGAGTTGACGGTCGTAAGCAATCCTCTTCTCCGGATTCAGCAGACAGACCCGCGCCGCGGCAACCTCGTTCAAGAGCTTGTTTGCCGACGCTCCGTGTTTCCCCCCTTGAAACGTCCGCAGCAGCAGCATCCGCTGATCGGCGGCATGCTCAATCGTTTCGGGGCTGTCGGCAAAAAGAGGGACGCCCAGCAGCCGGTAGTGGTTCGGCGGCTGTTCGTCAGGTAATCGCCAGCCAGACAGAGTAAGGATTGAACGAATCGGCCATCGCACCGGCACCTGGCAGAACACGGAAGATTCTCTCTGCGTACGCACAATATAACCGCCCTGCCTTCTGGGGACAAGCCCCCGCTAAAGTGGGCGTCCGAGTGAGGAGCTCAGCCAGCACCGACTCCTCGCCAAAGCCAGGGAGCACTGCTGGCAAAAGGGCCGGTTACACGATCAGCAGACGGCGGGGCGCGATGGCGGCGGCGGAACCAGCCAAGGCCCCGCAACATCTCGTTGAATCGGCTCAATACACATCCGTGAGATGGCGGGTTTGCCCGAACGGTCATCCGATTGCCATTATTTTCCGGCAAAGTGCGACCACCGGCGACGGTACGGAGACGTGAAGAGGAAAGACGGCCGTCACCTGGGCGCCTTGAATGGCAGCGGCCGGAACCTCACAATGACGATTTGGGGTCCGCTCCCGGTGGCGTGGAGGCATCCTTGACGAGGAGCGACTGGAAATCTGCCGAGGCACAGGAGGCGGCCGGGTGTCTTCCGATGCAAAGCGCGATGCGGTTGTGACGGCCAAGGCCGAGTACCAGGCGCATTTGCTGCAACTCAACCCGGGAGCCACCAGCGAGGCCGCCTACCGCGGCGCGGCGGAGTGCTACGATGCCGAAATCCGGCCGCTTCTGCCCGACGATCCTCAGGCGGCCATCGTCGAAGTCGGCTGCGGCTTTGGCCATCTTCTGCGGTACTTGCGCCGGCAAGGCTTTTCGCGCGTCGGCGGGGTGGAGCTCAACGAGGATCTGCATCGGGCCGCGGCCGAATACGCCGGTTCGGCGGCGGAGTTCCTGGTCCAAGCCGACGGCCTCGATTTCCTCCAAAGCCGTCCCGGCCGGTTCGATGTGGTCGTCCTGTACGATGTCATCGAGCATTTCACGCTGGAAGAAGCGGCCCTGATGTTTCAGGTCATCCGCGGCAGCCTGCGGCCCGGCGGACGGGCAATCTTCCGCACTCCCAATATGTCCAGCGTGCTGGCGGCCCACAGCCGCTACATCGACGTGACGCACCAGATCGGCTTCACCCAGTTCAGTCTTGCTCAGATGCTGCGGCAAGCCGGTTTCGAGGAGGTTGGCGTCCACGTGCCAGTTTACTCGAATCTCAGGGCAAGGCTCCGGCAGAAACTGTACTACGCGATCCATCGCTTTCTTTACAACCTTCAGAACCGCGTCGCTCCCGCGAGTTTTGACGCGAATCTTGTGATGTGGGCGAGAAAGACGCTTCATGCGGAGGGAGCAGCAAACGGATGATTGCCGGGCGTTTTCACTCTTACTCTTACTCCCTCACTATTCGTCCTCATCCAGCCGCAGTGTCAGGCACTTGGCGCTGCCTCCGGCCTTGACAAACTCATCCAGGGGCGTTTCGTAAAGGGTGAAGCCGCGACGTTCGAGCTGTCGCCGCAACTCGGGGCAGCCGGTGTTGGCGATCACGCGGTCGCCTAGGACCACCGCATTGCAGGCAAATCGCAGTGCCTCGTCCTCGTTGACCGGGATGAGATCGCCGATCTGATCCCGCAGCGCTTTCTGACCGTAGGTGTCGAATGCGGCGGGATACCAGATCGCCTTGCCCGGCGCCAATGGGCAGAAGCAGGTGTCGAGGTGATAGAATCGCGGATCGACCAGTTCGAGCGGGATGACCCGGCACTGGAGGATGCCGGCGATCTCCTGGTGTGTGGCGATGTCGCTACGGATGCGATAGCCGGCAAAGAGCGTTTCGCCGCAGAAGAGGGCGTCGCCCGCCCCTTCAAACGCGCCCGGCGCGTTCGGGCGAACAATGCGGAAGCCGTGGTCCGCCAGCCATGCCGCATAGTGCGGCTCTTCGCCCCGGCGCTGCGGATGGCGAAACCGGGAGAGAATGGCGGTCCGGACGTGGATCAGGGCCGCATTGGCGGTGAAGACGAGATCGGGCAGGCCGGCCACTGGCGCCATGCAGGAAACCGTGGCACCGCACGTTTCCAGCAACCGCCGCAGAGCCTCCCACTGGCGGACGGCTTCGGTATGGTCGCTCTGGCGAGCGCGGTCCATCCAGGGGTTGATCTCGTACTCGATCCCGTAGTGGTCGGGGGGACACATGAGGAAATGGGGCGACATCGGTTCACAACCGAGACTGCTGGGAAATGACGGCCTGGGAAGGCCATCCTACCGAATCCATCACCGCCAGTTCCTCGACCAGGGCCCTGAGGAACGGGGCCACGTCGGTCACCAGGCCGACCGTCTGAAACGAGCCGCGATCGGCAAGCTTGATGGCCGTGGAAGGGTTGATGTCCGCGCAGACCACCCGCACCCAGGCGGGCAGGAGATTTCCCACGGCCACGCTGTGCAGCGTGGTGGCGATCATCAGGCAGAACGTCACGTCGCGGAGCTTCTCGCGCATGACGCGCTGGGCCTCGAGCACGTCGGTAATCACGTCGGGCAGCGGGCCGTCGTCGCGGATGCTGCCGGCGAGAACGAAGTCGACCCCGTGGCGGACGCAATCGCATAGGATGCCCGACGCCAGCACGCCGGTCTCGACGGCATTGCGCAGGCTGCCGGCCCGGCGAATCCGGTTGATTGCGCGGAGATGATGCGCGTGGCCCCCTTCGACCGGACCGCCCGACTCGAGGCGGACGCCCAGGCTCGTACCGAACAGGGCCGCCTCGATATCGTGGGCGGCCAGGGCATTGCCGGCCAGCAGCAGGTGGACGTAGCCTTCGCGGACCAGGTATTGGAGGAACTCGCTGCTGCCGGTATGCACGACTGCGGGCCCCGCCACGACGGCCGTGCGATGGCCCGCTTCGCGGTTCGCCCGCAATTCCCGTGCGATCTGCCGGATCGCGACCTGCTTCGGCTTTTCCGTCGAGACTTCGCTGGCCATGAACTCGAAGGATTCGTGGCGGCGCGAGCGCTGCTCCGGAAAAACGCGGACGCCGGCATGGCCCAGGACGATCGGATCGCCCGAGCGGACCTCCGTCATCGGAATACACCGCGCCGTGCGGCCGACGGGGTCCGCCAGGATTCCACAGTCCATTTCCTGGGCCTGGACAGCGATCCATTTTCCCCCCAAACGGATTTCCGTCCGCTGGTTCGTCGTGCTGTAGAAATCCTCGGGAAATGTACCCGCGATATCGGCAATGCCGAGCCGGCAGTCGTGGGTGGCGGTGGGGACCGCACCGTGGTCGGCAATCCGGCCGAGAATTCTCTGGAGCGTATCCTCGTCGTCGGCGCGGACCTCGATCAGCGCGTAGCTCGGATCGGCGGGCGTTTGGCCGATGGTGATCTCTTTGATCCGAAAAGTCCCCCCACCCGCACCGATCGAGTCGAGGATCTTGGGAAGGATCAGGCTATCGATGATATGCCCGCGGACCTCGACGTCCTCGACGCAGGTGCCGATGCACGGCCTGGCGGCAGGGGATGGGTTGGTCATACCTACCCTCTCAGCACGGAGATTCATACTGCGCGTCCAGCCAGGCCCGCACAGCCTCCAGAGAATGGAGATCGACAATGCTCTCCGCCAAGGTCTCCTGCCGTTCGATCGGCAACTGGCGGATCCGCTGCTGGAACTCTGGTGAAAGCGGGCCGTAGGCTTTGGCAAGCAGTCTCAAGAGGACCGCCGCCCCACCCTCCACTTTGCCCTCTGCTTTACCCTCTGCTTTACCCTTTGCTTTACCCCGTGCTTCGGCGATTTGTTCCACGGACGTGACGTAAGGCATTCTCAGACTCTCCTCCAGAGCGATCAGCTCTCTTTCGAATTTCTGGCCAAGATCCTCCGGCAGACGCATCATCCAGTCGATCAGGCGGAAGATCTCTCGCAACTCATCTGCATTATACCCAAGGCGGTACAGATTCCGTACCAGTTGCCACTTGGCGCGATACCGGCCTTCGGGCTCCCCGGCCGTGCGGAGGGCAGCAATCTGCGCACGGGCAACCTGGACGGGAAGCGAATGGTCACTCCCCCACTGGTGGTCCACCTCGTGGACTAGTTTGCACACGGGGAACCGTAGCCGACTCTCAAAATCCGCCAGGCGGAACACGTCCTCGCTGGGGCGCCAAGCCTCGTCCAAGTCTGCCAGCACGACCAGGGTGACCACCCGCTGTTTGTAGATCCAGAATAAGCCGCCGTTGTAGCGCGCGACCCTGCCCTCGAAACCCACTTCGCGGCTCGATTGCACTTCTAAACGAACCTCGTGATCCCCGGCGCCGGCATCGGGTAATTGCCGTCGGCGTCCGGTTTGGTCGGCGGGTCGGCATCCATGGCGAGCCTCTCCGGCGCGACGACGTGGTTCGACTTCATCGCCTCGTCCCAGGTGATCGCCTGGCCGGTGTAGCATGCCCAAGTGGCCATGATTCCCAACAGGCTGCTGCGGGCCATGTAGAGGCCGTTGTTGACCGGATTGCCGCTGCGGATCGCCGAAAACAGGGCGACGTGCTCCAGGTCGAAGCGGTTCGAGTCCGGGCCCTCGTACCGCCAGTTCGTTTCCCCTTCGATCCGGCAGGCCATCAGGTCACAGCGGCCCTTCGTGCCGAAGAAGTGGTCCTGGATGCTGGTGATGCATCCGTCCTGCTGCCGGCAGTAGGCGTGCATCCTCATGCCGTTGGCGTACTGGTACACGACGGCGTGGTGGTCCCAAGCGTCGCCGTACTGCGGGCCGATCCGCGTCTGACGCCCGCCCATGCCCCAAGCCTGAAGCGGCGGTTCGTCGTGCATCGCCCAGGCGGCCTTGTCGAGATTGTGGACGAGATTCAGCCCCGGCAAGTCGCAGGCGAGCCAGAAGAAGTTGTACCAGTCCTGGAGCTGGTACTCCATCTCCGTCCAGCCGGGCTCGCGGCGGCGGCTGCGGAGCGAGCCGGTGTTGCAGGTCTCCTCGATGCCGGTGATCTCGCCGATGGCGCCGTCGTGGACCCGTTTCATGGTCTCCCGCACACCGGTGTGGTATCGCCAGGCGAGGCCCGAGACGATCGAGAGATTTTTCTTCTTGGCCTCCTCGGCGGCGGCAAGGACCATCCGCACGCCCGGCGCGTCGACCGCGTGGATCTTCTCGCAAAAGACGTGCTTGCCGGCGTCGATGCAGGCCTTCAGGTAGTGCGGGTGGAAGAAGGTCGGCAAGGCTAGCAGGACGACGTCGACGCCGCTTTCGATCACGCGCCGGCAGCCGTCGAACCCAGTGAAGAGGTGTTCGTCGTCGACGGCCACCTGCTCCGGCTTAAGCTGCCGGAGATTGTTCCGTGCGGCTGCCATCCGCTCGGGCAGGAGGTCGGCCATGGCGACCAGCCTGGAATTCGGATCGGCGTTGAAGGCGTTTGCCGCCGCGCCGGTGCCGCGTCCG
>JABWBD010000027.1 GCA_013360685.1 Pirellulales bacterium | reverse complement strand
AACACCACTAAGGCAAGCGAGGCCATTTTTGTCCATACCAGTTCCGCGGTAAGCACTTAGGAAAGTTCAAGTGCCATTCGCCGCGGTCCCCTATTATGGCCTGGCCTCTGGTTTTCTGACCGGCAAATATCGTGGCAAAGCCGATCTGGCGGGCAAGGCGCGCAGTGCCGCCGCCGAAAAATATCTCAACGACGATGGCTTGGGTGTCCTGGCGACGATGGATCAGGTCGCCGAGCAATGCCAGGCCACACTTGCGCAGATTGCACTGGCGTGGCTGGCTGCGCAGCCGGGCGTCGCTGCGCCGCTCGCCAGCGCCACGAGCGTTCGGCAAACCGAGGAACTGCTCGGGTCGCTGAGTGTCTCGCTGAGCGAGGATCAACTCGCCGCACTCGACAAGGCCAGCCGCAAGGCATAGCAGCAGCCCTGTCGCTCCGGGACAGGCAACGCCGCCCATAAACGCCTTCATCGCCGTTCCCCGACATGGATGGCCGCTTCCCGTTCCCCCACCGCAAGCGCCCTTCAGAACCATGCGCAAGCGTGGTAGATTCCGGTTTTGCAGCTCGGGCTCTTTGATATCTACCGAAACTTCTAGGGATGGAACCAACCGTGAAGACGCAGTTCGCCTACCACATTGCCAAAGCGCCGGGCAACAAACCCAAGGTCAAGTCGCTGCCGAGCCGCAGCCATGTCAAAGAGGCCGACCGCTGGGATCTGGGCAGCCTGTTCACCAGTGACGAGGCCTGGGAGAAATCGTTTTCGGCCTGGGAGCCGCGGATTGGCCAGTACGAGCGGTTTCGCGGCAAGCTGGCCAGTAGCGCCAAGGTGCTAGCCGAATGTCTGGAGTTCGACAGCGACTTCGACCGCCAGGGAGAGCGGCTGGGAACGTACGCCTTTCTGAAGACCGCCGAAGACACCTCCAACAGCACCTACCAGCGCATGCAGGGCCGGTTCCGCAACGCAGCTAGCCGCGCGGCGCAGGCGGCCAGCTACATTCGCCCCGAGATCATGGCAATCGACGATGCGCGGATGAAGTCGCTGCTGTCGGCCAAGGAGATTGCGCCCTTTCGTGTGATGCTGGAGCGCCTGCTGCGGCACAAACCGCACACGCTCTCCGACCGCGAAGAGCGGCTGCTGGCCATGCAGAGCGAAATGTCGGAGGCCTCCAACCAGATCTTCCGTCAGCTGAACAACGCCGATTTGAAGTTCGGCGCGATCAAGAACGATAAAGGGGAGCAGATCGAGCTGAGCCACGCGTCGTTCTCGGCCTGCCTGCATTCACCCAAACGCAGCGTGCGCAAGACCGCCTTTCACCAGTACTATCGTCAATATGCAGCGCATGAAAACACGCTCTCGGCGACGCTCGCTGGCTCGATTCAGCGCGACGTGTACTACGCCAAGGCGCGGGACTACTCAAGCGCGCTGGCCGCGTCGCTGTTCGAAGACAATGTGCCCGCGGCGGTGTACGACAATCTGATTGACTCGGTCCATCGGCATCTGCCCGCGCTGTATCGATATTACGACCTGCGGCGGCGGAAGATGAAGCTCAAGCAAATCCACCATTACGACACCTACGTGCCGATCCTGAGCGAGCTGGAAAGCCGCCACACCTGGAATCAGGCGGTGAAGTTCACCGTGGCGGCCCTGGAGCCGCTGGGAAGCGAATACTGTGGCGTGCTGGAGCGGGGGCTCAATGGCCGCTGGTGCGACCGCTACGAAAACCAGGGAAAGCAGAGCGGCGCCTTCAGTTGCGGCTCGTTCGACGGCGATCCCTACATCCTGATGAACTACCAGGCGGACGTGCTCGACCACGTCTTTACGCTGGCCCACGAGGCGGGGCACTCGATGCACTCGTATTACTCGGCGCGCAGCCAGCCGTACCAATACTACAACTACACCATTTTCGTAGCCGAGGTGGCCAGCACGTTCAACGAGCAGCTCTTGAGCCGTTACCTGTTGGACCGTGCCAAGGACGACCGCCACCGCGCCTACCTGGTCAACCGCCAGATCGACGCCATCCGCGCAACGCTCCTTCGCCAGACCATGTTCGCCGAGTTCGAGAAAATCACCCACGACCTGGCGGAGCGCAACGACCCGCTCACGCTCGACCGCTTCAAGGCCGTCTACCGCGGACTGCTCGAAACCTATTTCGGTCCCGACTTCGCCATCGACGACGAACTCTTGTTGGAGTGCCTCCGCATCCCGCATTTCTATCGGGCGTTTTACGTCTACAAGTACGCCACGGGCATGTCGGCCGCCATCGCGCTGGCCGAACGGGTGCTCTCCGGCGGCAAGAAGGAACTGGACGACTACCTCGGTTTCCTCAAAGGCGGCTGCTCGAAAGACCCGCTCGACCTGCTCCGCGGCGCGGGTGTCGACATGGAAAAGCCGGACGCGGTCGACACGGCACTGGCACAGTTTGGGCAGTTGGTGGAGGAACTGGACCGGCTGCTGTGAGTCAGTCCAGCGGCTTGACCGAGCTGACCCAGAGAAACGGTTTGCCCGCCTCGTCTACGCGGACTTCGAACTTTAGCCCGCCCTGAAACAAGACCTTCCGCAGGGCCAGGCTGTACGTGGTGCGGCTCTGCGGCAGGTTGACCGCGGCCTTATCGGGTTCAATGCCGTGGCGGGCCAGTGCGTTCTGATCGATGAGCACCGGCAGCTTGGCCCGCTGGCTGATCGCGTCCAGGACCGTGGTCACGGTGACGTTCTGGACGTTGACGTTCAAGAATTCGTACAGCCCCGGCGCCAGTTCGGGAAGCGACTTCTCCGGCTCCCAGCCGATCGGCCAGATCTCGAGGTTGGGCTGAGACCTGACCACGGCCAATTCCGCGCCGCCCGCCGTCGGTCGGGGAACCAGGCAGAGGCCCGGCGCACGCAGCACATAGGCCAGGGCGGTGCCGCACGATAGGTCGCTCAACTCGGCCGGCACCTTGTCGCCCCCCATGGCGCCCGCCACACCGGCATCCATCGCCACCGCTACACGAAGCGACCGGGCGATCCGTTCGACCACCTCGCGGCGCCCCACATCCTTCGTCGAAAACCCCACCGGCCGAGCCAACTCCTCGTGCAACCGCTCCAGTTGCGACGCTTTCAGGCCGAAGGCCGCCTTTCCCTCGCGCTGCGACGGCGGTCCCTGCTCCGCCAGTTCGTCCAACCAGCGAGCCAGCCGGCGGGCTTCGGTCAACCGAAACCTGGCGCCGGGCACGATAAGCTCATTGCCGGGCACGATCGCCCCGGTGACGACATAGACGGGCGCGCCGGACGTGCCGCGCGTGGCGATCCCCAACTCGTCGCCCGCGTGCCTGGCACGGATCCGCACGCTGGAGATCCCCGCCTGCGAAAGTTCCCGCAGCCATTCGTGCTGGGCCGTGATAGGCACCCGCTCCTCCGTATAGACTTCCAGTTCGGCCCGTCCGGCCGCAAGGGCCTGCGCCCCGGCGACAGCCAACCAAGAAAACAGGCAAAAGCAGACCGCAATCAAGTGGGATTGCATGACGAAAACCCTTGCCAGGGACCACTTTGTCGCAGACAGCACCGCCTCAGAACGATTATAGCATAGCGCGTGCGGCCGGCTCCGGTTGCCCAAACCCACCCCTGCGGAGGTCGTTTAACCGCAGTGCCCAACGGGCCGCGCGTCGGTGGAACGTATCGCAAGTTACGATGGTCGCGATCCTGACTGCTGGTACGCTGCGCGTCGCTGAAGCGCGCGGCCCGTTGGGCACTGCGGTTAAACGAGGATTATACAGGACTGTAGCACCTTGACAGGCGTGGTTGCCCGACCCTTGCAGGCGGCGGTAAATCTGTCAAAATGGCGGCGGCGCACTTTGGCGGACCTGGTCCGGGCGGTCCCGGCGGGTCGCCCGTTTTTCTACACGTTCCCTGTAGGAGGAAACCGACGATGGCGCGACCGGTCACCATGTTCACCGGCCAGTGGGCGGACCTGCCCCTGGAGACACTGGCCCAGAAAATGAGCCAGTTTGGATACAACGGCCTGGAGTTGGCCTGTTGGGGGGATCACTTTGAGGTCGAGAAAGCCCTCGACCAGGACGACTACTGCGCGAAGAAACGCGCACTGCTGGAGAAATACAATCTCCAGGTGTTCGCCATCAGCAATCACCTGGTGGGCCAGGCCGTCCTGGACAACATCGACGAGCGTCACCAGGCGATCCTTCCCGCATACATCTGGGGAGACGGCGATCTGGCCGGCGTGAACGAGAGGGCGGCGGACGAAATGATGAACACGGCCCGGGCGGCGCAGAAGCTGGGCGTCGGCGTGGTCAACGGCTTCACCGGCTCGAGCATCTGGCACCTCTTGTATTCGTTTCCGCCGGTCTCGCCCGCCATGATCGACGAGGGCTTCGACCTTCTCGCCGAGCGGTTCAATCCGATTCTCGACGTGTTTGGCGAGTGCGGAGTGAAATTCGCCCTCGAAGTGCACCCGACGGAGATCGCTTTCGACCTGTACACTGCCGAGCGTGCCTTGGAGGCCCTCAACTACCGCGAGGAATTCGGCTTCAACTTCGACCCCAGCCACCTGATCTGGCAGGGTGTGAACCCGGTCGAATTCATCCGCCGCTTCCCGGACCGGATCTACCACGTCCACATGAAAGATGCCATCGTCACGCTCAACGGCCGCAGCGGCATCCTTTCCAGCCACCTCAACTTCGGCGACCCGTCGCGCGGCTGGGATTTCCGCTCGTTGGGCCGCGGCGGCGTGAATTTCGAGGAGATCATCCGGGCGCTGAACCAGGCCGGCTATCAAGGCCCGCTCTCGGTGGAATGGGAAGACAGCGGCATGGACCGCGAGCACGGCGCGAAGGAAGCCTGCGAGTTCGTCAAGAGAATCGACTTCGAGCCCAGCAAGCTGGCGTTCGATGCGGCGTTCGACAAGAAGGAACAAGGGCAAGCTTAGCGGGATAAACAGCGCGCGGCGGGGTCGGGAGACCCGCGCCGAGCGCGGGATATGGAGCGCGCGGCGGGGTCAGGAGACCCTCGCCGAGCGCGCGGGTCGCGCTCGGCGCGGGTCTCCTGACCCCGCCGAACTTGTGACCGTAGGTCTCCTCCTCCCTTCAAGCTTGCAGCGAGATTTCGCTCGACCTGGTTTCCACGGGAGCGAGAGCCCTTCGGTCCGGGAGACGGTGGGGCCGGCAGCCCCGCGCCGAGCCCGTGCGGTCGTGTACTTCGAATTGGATTCCTGCTAATGATTCTGGGAGAAATTCTATGGCGCGTCCAATCACTCTGTGTACGGGACAATGGGCGGATCTTCCCGTTGCCGATCTGGCCCACAAATGCCGCGAGTTCGGTTTCGACGGTCTGGAACTGGCTTGCTGGGGCGATCACTTCGAGGTCGACAAGGCCCTTGCCGACGGCGACTACTGCGCGAAAAAACGCGAGATTCTCAAGCAGAACGGCATGCAGGTGTTTGCCATCAGCAACCACCTGGTCGGCCAGGCCGTATTGGACCGGATCGACCAGCGCCACCAGGCCATTCTGCCGCCGTACGTTTGGGGCGACGGGGATCCGACTGGCGTCAACCAGCGCGCGGCCGAAGAGCTGAAAAACACGGCGCGCGCGGCCCAGAAGCTGGGTGTGACGGTGGTCAACGGCTTCACCGGTTCGAGCATCTGGCACCTGCTCTATTCCTTCCCGCCGGTCTCGCCCCGGATGATCGACCTGGGCTTCGAACTCCTGGCCGAGCGGTTCAATCCGATCCTCGACGTCTTTGCCGAGTGCGGCGTGAAGTTCGCCCTGGAGGTCCATCCAACCGAGATTGCTTTCGATCTCTACACGGCGGAGCGGGCCCTGCAGACGCTCGAGTATCGCGAAGAGTTCGGCTTCAACTTCGATCCCAGCCATCTCATCTGGCAGGGAATTGATCCGGTGGAATTCATCCGAGCGTTTCCCGATCGGATCTATCATGTCCACATGAAAGACGCCAAGGTCACGGCCGACGGCCGCACCGGTGTTCTCTCCAGCCACCTCAACTTCGGCGATCCGCGGCGCGGCTGGGACTTCCGCTCGCTGGGTCGCGGCGGTGTGAACTTCGAGGAGATCATCCGGGCCCTGAACGAGGTCGGCTACCAGGGGCCGCTCTCGGTGGAATGGGAAGACAGCGGCATGGACCGCGAGCACGGGGCGAGGGAAGCCTGCCGGTTCGTCAGGAAACTCGACTTCGAGCCCAGCAAGATCGCTTTCGACGCGGCGTTCGACAAGGAAGAGCAGACACGCGTCTGAAAACTACTCGACGACCACAAGCCCGCGCGCGTCGTCGGGCCGTGCTGCTTCGATCCTTCCGGTGCATCCAATGCCCGGCCGGCACGATCCGCGCCCCACCAACATCCGTCCGCGCGCCGCGCCGGCGACGCCGAGCGAGCAGTCGAACTCGTACCTGCCCGCCATCTCGAATTCGGCGTTGGTCTTGAGCAGGATCTTGGGATCGCCGTAGCAGCCGAACCACCAGTAGCCATCGGCCCATGCGGCGGTCTGAATTCCCATCAAGGTATAGCCGCTGCGGACCACGTGTCTCTGAACAAATCGAAACGTCTGGTCATACTCGTAGACATAGTTCTCCTCCACCGCCGGGGGCAGACCACCGACCACGAAAAAACGGCCGCCGCGGGCCGCGATGCCGCCCGCCCCGTAAACGGCCTCCGCGATCTTGTGGCGAGCGAGTTCCGAAAGGTCGGCGGCGTTGTAGACGTAGACCCAAGAGTCGGCATTCCCTTGCGGATCGTTGAAGCGGCCGAGATTGACAGCCACCAGCACCTTGCCGTCGTGATAGCAGAGGTCGCCGTGGTGGCTGGCCACCGGAATCTTCTTCTCCACCTTGCCCCGGGCGTCGCTCTTGACAAGCACGTCGGTAAACGACCAGTAGACGCTTCCCACCCCATCGGCGCAAATACCCTGAAGGTGCTTGGGATAGATGCCCTCGCACGCAGCGGCGGCAAAAGCCGGGGCCCGTTCTTCTGCCTGGGCAGCACGAGCAACGGCTTCGAATCCGGCAATCGCAAGGACCAAGACAAATCGTCGCATCGAAAGTCTCCCTCCGGTCTGGTCTTGGGATTTCGCTCGATCGGCGGCTGTAGCCAACACTACCATACCCGATTCGTCCGGGTTGCGCCAACGAGTTCAGTCCGCGGGCCTTGCATCGGTGCAAGGCCCCTGGCACGGTACGTGGCCGGCAAGGATAATCGAAGAGCCCGGCCGTTTCGGCGAACAAGCCGCCTCATTATTCTTGGACGCACGGCTCTTATCAAGACCTCCGGTCACGGCGATCCACAAAGAGTCCTCCACGAAAGATCTGCCTTTTTCCTGCCATTTGCCTTTTTTCTTGACACCCACCCCTGTCTAACTAGACTTGAAAAGGATGGACGCACCATCGCCTTCCGAGCACGAAACGGTCTCGCACGCCCCTTCCCTTCGATATCCGATGGTGGAAGATCGCGGCATTCCGGTTTCGAGCCGCCCTTTCGATTCCTTGAGTGGAAGTCCCTAAGAACGCGGTTCGGTGCGGAGATCTGTCAACGGTCTTTGAGGCCGGTCCACAAAACCGGTCTCCCCGGGCGCCTCCCGCAAACCAGATGGGTGGTTCATGGCACGGTTTCGTTCGTTGTTTCGTTCTCGCCAGATCGGCCGGCGTGGTCCCAAGGGACGCCGCTTGGGCTTCGAAGCGTTGGAGGGCAGGAAGTTGCTGACTGGAGTCGCCGGCGACTTCAACGGCGACGGCTTCGACGATCTGGCGATTGGAGTGCCGTTTGACGATGTCGGCCCGGTCCGGGACGCGGGAGCGGTAGAGATTCTCTATAGCGGCGGGGTCGGCGGCTTGAGTTCCACCAACGACGCCTACTGGCACCAGGACTCGCCCGGCATCCGCGGCGTCGCCGAGCGAGGCGATCGGTTCGGCGAATCGCTTGCGGCTGGCGACTTCAACGGGGATGGGTTTACGGACCTGGCGATCGGAGTGCCGGGACAGGACAACGGCGCGATCGTCAATGCCGGGACCATACATATCCTCTACGGAAGCGCTGCCGGCCTGGCGGCCGCCGGCAACCAGATTTTGCGACAGGGCAGTGCCGACGTGCGAGGCGTCGCGCAGGCAAACGATGAGTTCGGAACGACGCTTGCAGCGGGGGACTTTAACGGCGACGGGCGAGACGATCTCGCGATCGGAGTGCCGCTGGAGAACGTCGATTCGATTGCCGACGCGGGCGTTGTGCAAGTCCTCTATGGAAGCGCCACGGGCCTCACCGGCGTGAACGACGACTACTGGTTCCAAGGCGCCGGCGACGTGCAGGAGGCTGCGGAAGCCGGCGACCGCTTCGGATTCACCCTGGCGACGGGCGATTTCGACGGCAATGGGCGTGACGATCTGGCGATCGGGGTGCCCTATGAAGACGTCGGAGCGCTTGCCGATGCCGGGGTGGTCCAGGTGTTGTACGGCCTTTCCACGGGGTTGAGCGGCGGCGACGACGACCTCTGGCGGCAAGGCGCGGCCGGCATTCTGGGCGCCGCGGCTGCCAACGACCATTTCGGATTCAGCCTGGCGGCAGGCGACTTCGACGGCAACGGCCGAGACGACCTGGCCATCGGAGTGCCCGACGAGGATGTGCTTTCGGCGGCCAACGCCGGAGCCGTCCAAGTCCTGTATGGGACGCTTGCCGGCACCGGACTGGCGGCCGCGAACAACCAGTACTGGCGGCAGGGCGCGGCGGGCGTGCGCGGCGATCTGGAGGCCCACGACCGCTTCGGCTTGAGCCTCACGGCAGGTGACTTCGATGGCGACCTCCGGGATGACCTGGCGATCGGAGTGCCCTTCGAAGACGTGGGCACGACCGTGAACGCCGGAGTGGTCCAGGTCCTCTACGGCAGCGCTACCCGGCTCACCGCCGCGAACGACGATTACTGGCAGCAGGGCGACGCCGGCGTGCGTGGCGAAGGCGAAGCCGGCGATCGTTTCGGAACAGCTCTTCTGGTAGGCGACTTCGACGGCGACGGCCGCCACGACCTGACGATCGGAGTGCCGCTGGAAGACGTCGGTTCCATCATCGACGCCGGTGCGGTCCAGGTGCTCTATGGCAGTTCGACCGGCCTCGCGACGGGCAACGACGATTATTGGGACCAGAACACCACCGGCGTCGACGGCACGGCGCAAAGCGGCGATCAATTCGGATTCGGACTCGGCTGAACGGCGCGACGATGCTCGGCAAGATTCCTGCCGATGTCATGCCGGTTCGATCACGCGCAGGTGCGGGACAAGACTGAAGTGTCGCTTGTTGAATGTTGCGAGGTCGAAATCCCGCTCCAGCGCGGTTGAAGCGACAATCAGGTCGTAGTAGCCGATCATGGTGCCGGCAGTTTGCAGTTGCGCCCAGAGCTTTGCGTGTACGTACGCGGTCTGCTCGGTGTAAGGAAAAATGGGAAGGACGGAAACGATTGTCTCCAGGTAGCGCTTGCGCTGGGCGCGGTGCTGTCCTGTCGCACGTTCGACCCCGTGCCACAGCTCAGCGATCGTGATGGCCGCCACGGCAAACTCATCGTCGGCCCTCGCCCCCACCCACGCCCTGAGGTCGAAAACGCCTTTCTCGCCGCGAATAATTACGTCGGCGTCCAGGATTATTGCCATGGGTCGGACGGAGCCTTCAACTCTTTTCTCGCGGCCACCAGATCATTCATCCACGCACTGGCTTCCTCCTGCGGCAGTTCCACGCGCGCGAGCGTTTCGGCCAATTCCTTGCCACGGCAGACCGGCAAACCGGCGGGGATCAGCCGCGCAAAGGGCACACCGTTCTTCAGCAGCAGGAAGGACGTGTTCTGATAATGGGCGCGGTTCACACAATCGGCGAAGTTCCGAGCCGCTTCCGTAACGGTAATGATCGCTTCACTCATAAAATCAGATTATCAGATTTCACCGGTTTGTCAAGTGCGGCATAGCGGTCTTTGGGATCCTTCCAGTGGCCTGGACGCAGCCCCACTTCGCGGCCAGCGTCACTCGTACGCGAACCACGCCGTCGCTTTGCAAGGTTTGTCCGCTCGCAGGCGGACCCAATGGGCCGAAAATCCGTCGGGGAACCCATGCTCGACCGTCTTGTCCGCCGGGACGGCCAAATCCTGATAGACCTTCCAGTTGCCGTTGCGGAGGAAGTCGACCTCGATGGTGAAACTGACCGGCTCGCCACGGTCGTGCGAGAGTTCCACGCGCTTCTGATCGAAGCCGGTCATCAGGTAGGGATCGGAGGGCTTGCCCGGCTCCACGGCGGTGTCTTTCCACGGTCCGCCATAGCCGCGGGGTTTGCCGAGTTTCCAGAGGTCGTCGACGTCGCCGCACCAGACCGCCGCGCGCCCATCGTCGGAGAGGAACGTGTGGCCGTCGGCCGTCGCACTGCCGCGGACGCCGGCCAGCACCAGCAAACCTCGCCACGAACAGAAGTCGGTGATCTGTTTGCCGTGCGTCGCGACCGGCTTCAGCGCGGCCACGCCGCCGGCGGCGTCGTGCGGCAGCACGTAGAATGTGCCGTGGCAATTCAACAGCCTCCGCTCGGTGACGACCTCGCGGATGCCGCGAGGCCAGCCGATCGACCACGGCTGGTCGTAGGCGGCGTCGGTCTTGGGCAGGCGGAAGCGCGTGCCGCCGTAAGTGATCACGACCGAGGCGGCATCGACCTCGAAATCCGGCGCGCCGAGCGCCGCCGTCCGCTTCAAGAAGGCCGCTGAGTCGTCGGGTTCGGCCGCGCGGCGGAGCTTCATGTCGGCGCCCATTTCATAGTAGACCGGCTCGCTCCGTTCCACGCCCGCGCCGTCCCGAGAGGCGAGCATCTGGAGGGTTCCCGTGTCGCCGCCGCGAGGCCGGACAATGCCGACCGAACGGGGACCCTCGTCGCCGACGTCGGCCAGGCTGGCGAACAGGTCCCGATCGGTGACCGTCCCGCCGCCGGGCCCATAGTGGAAATAGGCCGTCACACGGGCAGCGTCTTTGGTGGGATAGAGCCGGATCCAGTCGCCCTGGACGTTCTCGTCCAGCCCAATGTAGCGATATCCCTTGGCCGGCACCGTGATCGTGTCGATCTGCCGCCAATCGGACGTCCCCTCGCGGCTGGTTTCGATGCCGAACTCGACCGGTTCGTCCGACTCGTGCGCAAGGTGCAGGACCCGTTTGTCGAATCCGGCCAGCAAGTAGGGCTCGCCGGCCCGGTCTGCCTTGACGTCGTCGTCGAACCACGGCCCGCCCCAGCCGGCCGGACGCCCGCAGTCGTGAAGCCCCTGCCAGGTGGAAAACCACAGGTTCGACTGCGACTGGTTGACGAACTTGTTGCCGCCCGTGATCGCCGTATCGTCGCAGCCGAAGACGATCCGGCCTTTCCAGTCGCAGAAGTCGGCCGTGATCTTCAGGTAGCTGGCGATCGGCCGCAGTCCGCCGGTATGGCCGTCGCGGAAGCCTTTGGGAAAATCGAACCACAGGCCGTGCATGTTCATCAGCAGCTTGGGCGGACTGCCGGCGGCAGCGGGCACCACTTCGCGGATCCGGGGCCATTCGGTAAACCAGCCGTGCTTTGCCACGTAGGAGTAGTCGCCGATCGGCAGCCGGAAGGTCTGCCACGCGCCGCCGTCGAGCAGCTTGAGGATCACGCTTCGCTTGTCCCATCCGGTCGACCAGAGAGGCGCTTCGGCATCGCGATTCCCCTGGATCCCGCCGGGGCCGGTCACTTCGCAAAACTGTTTCTCGACGATGGTCCGCCAGTCCTTGCCGTTCCACTCGGCCAAAGCGCCGGAGTTTTCGTAGATGGGCGTTTGCGGGCCCTGTTGGGAGCCGTTGTTGGCGACGACGAGCCGTCCTTGCCCGGCGTAGCCGCCCTTTCCGTGATAGCCCGGCACGCGATCCACGAACCCTTTCTCGTGCGCGTCAGCCTGGATCGTGGTCACTTTCAGCGAGCGAACATCGATCTCGTAGAGCCCCTCTTCCATGGTGAACTGGTAGATCTTGCCGGCCGGGTCGGTGAGGTGTCGCGCGGTGGCGGTCGGCCGGCCCGGGGCTTCTGTGTAGGGCACCACCCGCACGTTCCCCTCCGCGTCGATGAAGTACGGCCCGAGGATCAGTTGGTTGGATTCGCGGTGGATCATCCGGTTGGCGGGCGTGCCGCCGATACTGCCGGCAAATGTCCCGCGGGTCAGGTTCTCGTCGATCCAGTAGAGCTTGTCGTCGCTTCCCCGCGGGGCGTGCGGCGGATACGTGACCGCCCAGAGCTTGCTGGCCCAAACGGCTACCGCGCCGATTCCGCACTCGCCGCCATGATTCAATACCGCCAGGTGCGGATAACGCCCGCTGATCGAGATCGGATCACCACCCGAACTCGAGCACGGCCAAATCGCCCAAGTGATAGCCACCAAAGCACTTACCGCCGCGATTCCGATTCTCCGCCGAGCGTTCATCTTCCAGGCACCTTCCACCAAGGGAGGGCAAGGGTGGGGCATAAAGGAATTCCACCCCTGTAGGACGGCCTTCCCAGGCCGTCTTCTTCCCGCGATCTCGACGGCCTGGTAAAGCCGTCCTACGGCCGGTGACGCTGTTTGCCAGTGTAGTCAGCCCGGAATCGGACAGCAACGGACGAGCTAATACAACCCCGAACTGCCCTCGTGGGGACCAACAAACCGCGATAAAATGGAGAAATTGATACGGAAGCAGCCGGGCTGCCGGCCACTCACACACCTTGCCAGGACGAGCGGGGACGGAAACGATGGATCGTTGGAACATTGCGATTCTGGTCATCGCCGCTTATGTCGCCATCACAAGTCTGGTTCGATTGATGGTTCGCCGCCGGGACCAGCTCCTCGGCGATTTTCGGGAGCAAATGGAGGCGGAGAAGGGGCGAAAGGCCGAGAAGAAATCACGCCAGCACGGCGGCCCCAAGAAGGCCGCCTGATTTTCATAAACCCTTATGGCCAAATGTTTTTACATTGAAACCGTCGGCTGCCAGATGAACGTGCTCGACAGTGAGCTGGTTGCGGCCAGTCTGCGCCGGGCCGGTTACGAGGCCGTCGACAGCCCCCGCAAGGCCGATGCGATCTTGTTCAATACCTGCAGCGTTCGACAGCACGCGGAAGACAAGATCTACAGTGCCCTGGGGCGTCTGAAGAACGTCAAGGAGCACTACCCGCACAAAGTGATCGGCGTGCTCGGCTGCATGGCCCAGAAAGACCGGGAGCAGATTTTCAAGCGGGCGCCGCACGTGGACCTGGTGGTTGGCCCCGGCCAGTTGGCCCAGCTCCCCTCGCTCCTGGAGCGGATCGCGGACGGGCGAGGACCGCAGATCGAGGTGAGTCTGGATCGCAAGGCCGGCAACCGCAGGGAGATCGAGGAGAGTTTTGAGCGCTACGATCCGGCGCGCGACGCCCCCGCCCGGCCCTTCCGCCACCAGGCGATGGTCCGGATCATGCTCGGCTGCGACAAGTTCTGCACCTACTGCATCGTGCCCAGCGTCCGCGGTCCCGAGCAAAGCCGGCCGGTGGAAGAGATCGAGTCCGAGGTCCGCCACCTGGCCGACCAGGGATGCCTGGAAGTGACGCTGATCGGCCAGACGGTCAACAGCTACCAGAGCACCGCGGACGGCCGGACCTTCCGGCTTTCGGACCTGCTCTACCGGCTAGACGGCATCGAGGGCATCCGGCGGTTCAAGTTCGTCACGAACTATCCCCGCCACATGACCACGGATCTGCTTGAGGCGGTTCGCGATCTGAAGCGGGTCTCGCCCTACCTGCACGTCCCCGCGCAGAGCGGCTCCAATGCGGTGCTCAAGCGGATGAAGCGGGGCTACACGGTCGAGCAGTACCGCGAGATGCTGGCCGCGACCCGCGAGACGGTGCCCGGCGCGGCGGTGACCAGCGACTTCATCGTCGGCTTCTGCGGCGAGACGGAAGACGATTTCCAGCAGACGGTCGACCTGGTGCGGCAATCGCGTTTCCGGAACAGCTTTATTTTCAAGTACAGTCCCCGGGCGGGCACGAAGAGCGCCGAGCTGTATGAGGACGACGTTCCCGACGAGGTGAAGCGGCGGCGGAACAACGAGCTGTTGGCCATCCAGAACGCCATCAGCGACGAGGAAAACCGGCCGCTGCTGGGCCGGACCGTGGAAATCCTCGTCGAGGGGCCGAGCAAGGCATCGCGGAAGCAGCCCGCCGGCGACATGCTTCAGCTCACCGGGCGGACCGTCTGCGACCGGATCGTCGTTTTCCAGGGCCACCACCGCCTGATCGGCACGATTCTCCCCGTCCGCATCACCCAGACCAACGCCTTCACCCTGTTCGGAGAGCCAGTGATTCGTTAGTGGTTAGTGGATAGCGGTTCGTGGGGAAGGCGGAAACGATGCTGCAGGCAAAGCCAATTTTGGTCCGAGCGGTCCGAAGCAAGACGCTAAGGGGATTTCGACAGATTCTGCGCGTCAGAAGTCAGCTACCACGAATCCGTGCCCACAAGCCACTAACCACAAGCCACTAACCACAAGCCACTAACCACTAACCACTATGGACCTCGCCCAGCTCCGCCAATATCTCGACGATCCGGCCGCGGCAGCCCCTTGGCTGCAATCGCTGGGGCTGGTCGATGCGCGCCGGGCCCACGCGAACCTGGTGAGCATCGCCACGGGCGGGATGACCTTCGATCTGGTCGGGGTCATCTGTGAGCAGCTTTGCCAGTGCCTGCACAGTTGCGCGGACCCGGACATGGCGTTGAACAATCTGGAGCGGTTCGTGGCCGTGGCCCGCAATCCTCTGGCGCTGGGCGCGCTGTTCGAGCGCGATCCCCAGGCGCTGCCCACCCTGGTCCAGATCTTGTCGGCCAGCCAGCACCTCAGCGATCTCCTGGTAACCGACTCCGAGAGCTTCGATCTCTTGCGGATGACGCAGGGCCGTCCTTACTCGCGGCAGGCGCTGGTCGAGGAGCTGACGAGCGAGGTGGCCGCCCTGGACCACGACCGCCTGGTCCTCCGCGCCCTGCGGCGTTTCAAACGCCGCGAGACGCTGCGGATCTCCTACGGCGACATCATCCGCGGTCAGAGCCTGCAGATGGTCTCGGCCCAGATCTCCCACCTGGCCGACGCCGTTCTCGAAGCCGCTTTGACTGCCGCGTGGCAGAACCTCCGGAAGCAGCGGGGGACGCCCATCGGTCCCGACGGCCGGCGCGCGCGGTTTGTCGTCCTCGGCATGGGCAAGCTCGGCGGCGAAGAGTTGAACTACTCCAGCGACATCGACCTGGTTCTCCTCTACGACGCCGACGGCCAAACCGACACGCGCCGGCCGCTCTCCAATCGCGAATTCTTCGACCGGTTGGCTCGCGAACTCGTCCGGCTCTTGACGGAGACCACGGAGCTGGGCAGCCCGTACCGGGTCGATCTGCGCCTGCGGCCCGAGGGGGAACGGGGCCCGGTCGTCATCAGTCTCCAGGGCGCCCTGCAATACTACGATCTCCGCGGCCGCACCTGGGAGCGGCAGGCCTATATCAAGGCCCGCCCGGTTGCGGGCGATCTCCAGTTGGGCCGGGAGTTTCTCGGTCAGCTCCAGCCGTGGATCTACCGCCGCTACCTGAGCCGGGCGGATATCTCCGGCATCAAGGCCCTCAAGCGTCGCATCGAGAAACGGACGCACGACCGGGGCGCCGCCGGTCGCGACGTGAAGACCGGCCACGGCGGCATCCGCGATATCGAGTTCGTCATCCAGTTCCTCCAGCTCCTCAACGGCGCCGACCTGGCGGAATTGCGGACCGGCAACACCCTGGAGGCCATCGCCCAACTGGAGAACGTCGGCTGTTTGAGTAACCTGGAACGTTCCCTCCTGGAGGAACACTACAGCTTTCTGCGCAAAGTCGAGCATCGCCTGCAGATCATGTTCGACCTGCAAACCCACCTCCTGCCCGACGACGCCGACGAGATGCGGAAGCTGGCCCTGCGCATGGGCTACACGGATTCACCCCAGCGCCCGGCCCTGGCTGCCTTCGAGGACGATTATCGCAACGCGACCGAGGTGAACCGCCGGATCCTCGACCACCTGCTGCACGACGCCTTCGGCGACGACGACCGTTCGGAAGCGGAAGCCGAAGTGGACCTCGTCCTCGATCCCGACCCGGGCGAACCCCGCATCGTCGAGGTGCTGGGCCGCTATCCGTTCCGCGACGTGAAGTCGGCCTATCGCAACCTGATGGCCTTGGCGGAAGAGAAGATCCGTTTCCTATCCACGCGGCGCTGCCGGCATTTCCTGGCGGCGATCGCTCCCAGGCTGCTCGAGGCGATCGCAGCCACGCCCGACCCCGATTCCGCGCTGGTGAACCTCGACAAGGTGAGCGACTCGCTGGGCGGCAAGGGCGTGCTCTGGGAGCTGTTCAGCTTCAACCCGCCGTCGTTGCAGCTTTACGTTCGGCTGTGCGCCTACAGCTCCTACCTGGCCGGTATTCTCACCAGCAACCCGGGCATGCTCGACAGCCTGATGGACAGCCTCGTGCTCGACAGGCTGCCCACGCGGGAAACCCTCGAGCGGATGCTGGCCGAACTCTGCCGGTCGGCCGAGGATCTCGACCCGATCCTCCACAGCTTCAAGAACGACCAGCAGCTTTGCGTCGGGGTCCGCGACCTGCTGGGCAAGGAGGACATCACGGCGACGACGGCCGCGCTGTCCGACATTGCCGAGACCTGCTTGCGGCAAATTGTGCTCCGCGAGGAAGCGAAGCTCGTGCAGAAGTTCGGGCGGCCGAGGACGCCCGACGGCCGCGATGCGGAAATGGCCGTCGTAGCGATGGGGAAATTCGGCGGCCAGGAAATGAACTACCATAGCGACCTGGATCTGGTCTTTCTCTACGAAGCCGACGGGCACACGGCGCACGAACCGTTCGCCCGCCGCAGCGAGACGACCACGAACCAGCATTTCTACAGCGAAGTGGGGCAGCGGATCATCAAGGCGACGAGCCGGCTGAGCGCCTTCGGCCGCTTGTACGAAGTCGACGCGCGGCTGCGCCCGACCGGCAAGAGCGGCGCGCTGGCCACTTCGCTGGAAGAGTTCTCCCGCTACTTCGCCGAAGGCGACGGGCAACTCTGGGAGCGTCAGGCGCTCTGCCGGGCGCGGGTCGTCTACGGTTCTCCCGAGACGGCGCTGCGCACGATGGCGGCGGTCGGTCGGGCCGCCTTCGATCATCCCTGGCGCCGGGAAGACGTCGAGCAGATTCGCCGCATGCGCCACCGCATGGAGGAGACCGCTGCCGAAGGGAATCTCAAGCTCGGTCCCGGCGGGATCGTGGACATCGAGTTTCTCGCCCAGATGCTGCAACTGAAGCACGGGCGTTGCAATCTCGAGGTGCGAACGCCCAACACCCTGGCTGCACTGGGGGCCCTGCACCGGGCCCGCTGCCTCGATAGCGGCGATTATCACTTCCTTCGCGAGAGCTACCGTTTCCTGCGGACGCTGGAGGCCCGTTTGCGGCTGATGAACATCACGGCCCGCGACAAGCTTCCGGAAGATCCCACGGAGTTGACGAAGCTCGCCCACCTGCTGCGTTGTCCCAGCAGCGGCGAGCTGCTGGTCGATTTCGATCGCTACACGCGCGAAACGCGCCGGCGCTTCGACCGGATCTTCGACGCGGAAGCCCGCTAGACTTTGCTGATCCACGCCGCAAGTCTCGCGATTCGGCGTGCTGCCCTGGTGTTCCGTCAATCTTCCCTTGAGGGGTGTAGCCGAACTCGTGAGAGTTCGTGCCGGAAGTGTCACCACTTCTGCTGCGTGTCCATCGAAGATTGACCGAGCACTAGGAACCGATCGAGCAACCTTCGGTTGCTCCTGCCGGAATGTCCAGCAGGGGCGTCGGGACGGCGCCGCCCGGCCCTTCATCCGCGAACTGGCGCTGGATTTTGACGAACTGGTCCTCGCAGGCCAGGAAAGCGTCGACCATGTCCGGATCGAAATGCGAACCCCGGCCTTCAAGAATGATCGAACGGGTCTTCTCGTGGCTGTAGGCGGGCTTGTAAACTCGCCGGCTGGTGAGGGCATCGTAGACATCGGCCAGGGCGACGATGCGGCCGCATAGCGGGATCTCTCGTCCGCAAAGCCCGCGGGGGTAGCCCGTCCCGTCGAACCGCTCGTGGTGCGTCAAGGCAATGTCCATGGCCATGGTCAGGAAGCGCGCCTCGGGATGAGCACGCGCGGCAGCTTCGAGGGTGTTTCCCCCAAATACGGTGTGCTGCTTCATGATCTCGAATTCTTCAGGCGTGAGCCGGCCCGGCTTCAGCAGCACACGATCGGGAATGCCCACCTTGCCGATATCGTGCAATGGGCTGGTGAGATAGAGAAGCTGCGCGTAGTCGCCGTCGACCCAGTCGCGATATTCTCGCCGCTGGGAGAGTTCTTCAGCCAGCAGCCGGCTATACTCGCGGATCCGCTCCAGATGGGCGCCGGTTTCCGTGTCGCGCGACTCGGCGAGTTTAGCCATGGCGAAAATCGTGAGGTCGCGGCTCTCCAGGGAGAGGAGCCGTTGGCCCACGCGAAGCCTCACGCGGAGTTCCTGGGGATTGAACGGCTTGGTGAGAAAGTCGTCGGCGCCGGCATCCAGCCCCTCCACGACGTTGGCGACCCCGCCGTGCGAAGTGATCAGGATGACGTAGACGTAACCGCTTGACTGACGCCGGCGGATCTTCCGGCAGAGTTCCAGCCCGCTCATCCCCGGCATTTCCCAGTCCGAAACGACCAGTCGGTAATGCCCGGAACGGATTCGCTGGAAGGCCTCGCAGCCGTCCTCGGCGACGGTCACCTCGTAGCCGAACTCGCCAAGGGCATTGGCCAGCAGTTCCGCGGTGACGCTATCGTCCTCAGCCACAAGCACACGCACGATACGTCCTCTTCCGCATGAGTAGGTCCGCCCTGCACACGCCTACTGCCCGTGACGGGCAAACAAGCCTGGCGGTGCGGCCTTCTCCACAAAACGGGCCCACTCGCTCCTCAATCCGTGCAGACGCGAGGGGATTTCCGCAATGGCATTCCGCCGGGCGAGGGTCTCGATCTCGGCGGCTCGTTCGCAAAGTGCGTGGGCCGCCGTGCTGGCCGACGAGCCTTTGAGCCGATGCGCCACGATCGCCACATGGGAAGCGTCTTCGGCGAGCGCGGCCTGTTCCAATTCCGCCAGATCCTCGACGAAGCGGGACCGGAACTTTGCCAACACGCGCTCGGCCAGCTCAAGGTTGCCCAAACAACGAGCCACTAGTTCATGGCTGTCGAAAACACCTACTGCCGGATTGCCCGGGTCCCCGTCCATTGAACTAGTTCTCGCATGATCGACATGTCGATTAAGCCTCAAGAATCTAGCTCAAGGGGCCGTCAAGTCAAGCGCCGTCGGCCGATGAAGTAGTTCTGCACGCTGCCCCTGTAAACGTCGTTTAACCGCAGTGCCCAACGGGCCGCGCGTAGGTCGAACGTATCGGAAGTAGTTACGATGGTCGCGATCCTGACTGAGGGTACGCTGCGCGTCGTTGGAGCGCGCGGCCCGCTGGGCACTGCGGTTAAACGAGGATTATGCGCAACTTGAGCACCTTTACAGCCCCTCGCGCTGGCGCAGCCGGTTGATGGAAAGGAACTTCCGCGGAAGTTCCTTGGGAGGCGTGGGTTCTGCAGCCTGCTCCCTCCCGCGCATCCGGTGGACAAAGTCCACGCCGGCGGCACAACCGCCACTCGACGGGCCGCTTGGTGGGGGTGAGGTGCGGTGGAACGACATCACTTCTCCGCCGGCTTGCGGGGTCGGGGTTTCCGCATCTGGTCGAGCGCCCGCCGCAACTGGTCGAGTTGCCGGATCATGGCATCCAAGCGCTCGTCGCCCTCCGCGCCGGGAGCGGCTTGCTGGGACTCGCCGTCCTCCGGCCCCGCGGACCAGTCGGGGATGAAGTCGAACCGCCGCACCGGATCTTCCGGTCCGGCAGGCATCCGCCCGAGCATCTGTCGAGCGAAGGGGCAGAGTTCTTCCGGCAACTTGTCGAGTTCGTTCTCCTTGACCTCCCACTTCTCGCCGTCGCGTGTAATGGTGATCTTGGCGGGGTCGCCTCCGTGCTTGACAATCGTCACGGTCATATTGTCGGGAACCGGCGGATGGCAGGGGGCATTGGGCGGGAGAATCATGCCCGGATGGAAGAAGCGAAACCGCATCGAGGCGCCCGGTTCCCCGGCCTGCAATTCTTCCAGCCACTTGCGAAGGATCTCCGGTTCATTGCCCCGCTGGGATGGCTGAGGCCGGGCGTTGATCGTCCCAGGGCGCCGCTCCGGCCGGACCACGACCGATTTCTTCTCACCGCCGCGGCGGAGTTCCAACGACAACTCCGTGCCCTTGGCGCCCTCCACCGCGTCGATTAGTTCGCCGACGCTGGTGAGCAACTTGCCGGAGATCGAAAGCACGACGTCGTAGCGCTTCACGCCCGCTTTGGCTGCCGGGCTGTCCGGGAACACATCTTCCACGACGAGTCCCACCAGGGGCGACAGCCCCAAATGCGCCCGCAGCGCGTCGTCCACCAGCCGGCACTGGACACCGAGCCAGTATCCGCTCGGCCCGACCGTCGTTCCACGCGCCGGCTCGGGCGCCTTGGGTTCCGGCCCGCGAGATTGCGGCCCTGCCTGGGGTGACTCGCCGTGGAGTTGAGAACTTGCCAGGAACACCACGGCAAGGCCAACGAGCCTTTTCCCCCACGAACTTGACCTGCGATTCTGCACGTGAGTGTTCCTTTCTTGTCCTGATCTCATCCCCACTGTGCGGCACCCTTACGACGTTCGGCGGACCTCACTGATAGGTCGGGCTCTGCACGTCGACCTGATCGACCGGAACGATCAGTTGCCGGCCGTCTTCCAATGGCATCGGGATGTACTGCCGCGAGTGCCGCACCTCGCGCCCCGCGCGTCTCAAGGCATCGAACACGTCCCGGGCAGTCGCGTCCAACGGCTCTCCCTGCCGGCCTTCATCCCACCGCGCACCTTCCCTGGCCGGCAGGCGCACGTTCTGGTCCGGTCCGCCGCTTCCCGCCAAAGTGACCACCTGAAAGGGATCGCGCGCCCTCGTCGGCTGAACCACGCCGGCCTGTTGCGGCCCAACTCCGAGGCGCCCGATGCCCGCCGCCTCGCGTCCAGCCTCGGCGTCGGAACTCGAAGGCCTGCGGATCTGCACTCCAATTCCCAACGCGATGAGAAACGTCGCCGCGACGGCCACGGCCGGTCCCAACCGCCCCAGATCGAACGGCCGGCGCCGGCGAGTGTCGCGTTGTTGCGCCCCTTCACGCGGTGACGGGGGCGGCTCGCGTGCCGGTAGAGCGCGGGGCAAGCCTTGCGTTTCCGCCTCGCGGCAAACCTCGCCAAACTCCCGCTTCCAACATTGGGCTTCCAGGAACGCCAGGGCACAGCGTCGCCAGCCGTCGGGCCGCCGATCGAGCGAGGCCAGGAGATCCCGGCGATCAGCTTCGCTCAGTTCTCCGTCCACGAGAAGGTCAAGGATGCCGTCATCCAGCGGGGGCAGGTGCTCTTCGGAAGGATTCATGAGAAACCGTTCACGTTTCCGAGTCGATGACTTCGAGCGAAGCAAGTTCGCTCCGCAAACGTTGCCTGGCCCGGTGGAGCCTGGCCTGTACCGCACTCTGGCTGACCCCCAGTCGCTCGGCGATCTCCTGGTAGCTCCAGTCTTCCGTGTACTTCAGAAGCAGGATCTCTGCATCGCGGTTGGGAATCCGGGACATGGCAGTGCGGATCAACTGGCGGCGTTCGTCCGCCAGAAGCCATTCGAGGGGGTCGTCTTCGCGGCTTGCTTCAGTAGGACGTGTTGCCTCTGCGTAGCTGTCGGTTAGTTTCCGCCGCCGTCCTTGCTTGCGGCGATATAGGAGCGATTGGGTGACCGCCAACCGATACAGCCAGGGAGCCACCTTGTTCGCGTCGGCCAGCGGGGCTTTCTGGCGAACCGCCGCCAACGATAGTTCCTGCATCACGTCGTCTACGGCCTGCGGTTCGCCGACGCGGGCGTACACGATTGTCCGCAGCCAGCGGTCATGTTTCGCCAGCGCCGCCTGCCAGTCGATCTTGGCGGGCTTCCCGGGACCGTCAGACTGCTCTGGGCTGTTCGGTTGCATCATGCCCAACCACGGGAATTGTTTCCGCCGCAAAGCCGATCTTGCAGAAAAACCACCATACCACCGCGCTACCGCAGCCAGCCCAAGTTGTAAACCATTATGGTGATGATTCTTGCGCGCGGCAACCCCCGTCGGCTTCCCAAGGCGAAGGAACCGCAGTCAGGGGGGGTGGCGGGACACGTCCTCACGGCGCTAGAATGCCCTTGGGTGCATAGGGAAGCAGAGCAAACACCCTAAACAGAACGGGTGTTGGGCAGCGGTTTCATTCAACTGGGTTTCTATCCCGCCCGCTCCGGGGTCTCGCGAAGCTGCAGTGCTCTTTGGGAGCGGGCGGGATAGAAACCAATTCGTTAGGCCGCTCGACACCATGCGAACATTCCGGCATCTCTTCGCCATCATGGGGCTCCTTTCATTCCTCCTCGGCGGTTGCAGCAAGCAGTCCGCGCCACCGAGTGCTCCAAGTCCCGATGCACCCGTCTTGAAGGTCGCGGTCTTTGCCGATGGTCGGCTCACTGTGGATGGCGCAGCGGCCACGATTCAGTCGCTTCAGGCTTCGCTGCACACCTTGAGCGAGAAGCATGGCGTGGTTTGGTATTACCGAGAGGCCAGCCAGCAAGAGCCACCACCGATTGCGATGGACGTGATGAAGGCTGTAGTCGAGGCGCAACTTCCGATTCGGCTTTCCAGCCGTCCCGATTATTCCGATGCCATCGGTGCTGACGGCAGGCCGACTACGAAGTGAGTATGGCGATGACGTGGCCTAACCAGAGCGCTGCAGCGAACGGCCTCTCCGCTGTGCGTTCGAGCGTCGCGGGAGTTCGTGAGCGCACCGTGTGCTCCACCGCCGCCGAGGCTGTCGCTGAGCTTGGTCGTTCTCGCAATGGAATCGTCCTGCTCGCGGCCCCGGCAGGTGAGCTTGGTCGTTATCGTGGAGAAGCGGCGGCGGAGACGTGGGATCCTGGGATCTTGAGCACTCACGCGAACTCTGATACCTATCGAGGGGGCGGCACATGTGGCGTGATGGGGCACTCCTGGTGGTTAGGATCGGCGAGAAGTTCCCGGACCGATGCGTGAAGAGCAATCGGCCTGCACATGGTCGGCGTGTACAGCAAGCCGCCGAGCGAGGCTATGCGGCGCTCTTCTTGCTCTACCTGTGGAGCCCAATCGCCGCTGCTTCGGTCGGCAATTACGTGACGAGGCAGGTCACATTCGCTGTTGGGCTGAGTGATGAGTGGTGTCGCAAACGCCGAAGAACGCTTGGTATGGCCGGTGCAATCAGCGTTGTGTCGCTTGCGGCTGTGGCGTATGGGACCAACTTGATTGGACGTGGAGTGGATGCAGGAATGTGGGTGGTGTCCCTCGGAATACTGTGCACGCTTGGATCGCTGCTCTACGGGCTCAATGCCTCAACGCTGGTGGCGGCGAAACGAATCACCAACGATTGTTTCTGGCTCAGGGGCATACACCCGGACTTCCTGGCCGAGCTTCCCGAATGGCGAGGTGAATTGAGGGGTGATCTCCCGAGTTCTTTGGGCGTGAATGAATGATAGGAATACGCCGACACCGCCCGAGGTTATCGCCCAGCCATCGCCGAATCGCGCGTTCAGCAATCGTCGTAAGTATCCCTCCCATCGAGGCCGGTGGCCGAGGCGGTTGGAGGCGGAAGGTTGTCGCGGCCGGTCCGGCGGTGCGTGGCGTGTTGGCACGTTGGGCACTCGTAGAGCCCCTCGGTGCATCGGCCCTTTGGCCTTGCGGGGTTTCTCCCCTATACTTTAGGTGCCCGTTTCCGTGATTACCGCCAGATTCGTGAGATCTCCCAGATGACCCACTCGACATTGCCCCCCGAAATCCGGAATTTGCCCGTCCCCGAGCGTGTCGCGTTGGTCGAACAGATTTGGGACAGCATTGCCGAGGATGAAGCGGAATTCCAGCTTACCGATGCCCAGAAGGCTGAGTTGGATCGGCGTTTAGCGCGGCGTGGCTCATCGGGCACTCGTGGCTCAGACTGGGCCGCCGTCAAACGAAGAATCGTGGGGGGGCCATGAAGTACCAGCTTGTAATCCAGCCCGAAGCGGAAGCGGACCTGGATGAGGTTTACCGGTGGTACGAAAAGCAGCGTTACGGCTTGGGCAGCGAATTCATCGAGTGCGTAGAAGCCGTATTGGATCGCATCTCGGAGAGGCCGGAATTGCACGCGGTCGTTTACAGGACGGTGCGACAGACGCTCGTGAGACGTTTTCCCTACGTCGTCTGCTACGTGTTCGAGGGAAACCGCGTCGACGTCTTGGCGGTATTCCATGGCCAGCATCCGTTTCGATCCCCAGGCGAAAGTGAAGGTCGAACCGGGTTCGCCCGCGATTCGTCTGGAAGGCTCGGGCACAGAGCAGATCCCCGTTCGGGTCGTGGTCGCGCCCGATATGCACCTTGGCGATATTTCTCTGCCGTTTGTGGTCGAAAGCGACAACCCGGCGGCCAATGCTCGCGGAATCGTTCCGGCGGTGGTCACCGCCCAGTGACGGCAATCATGTCCATGGTGACCGAGCGACCGGGGACCGCCGGCGCGCCGATCATGGCCTTGGAAGCCGCCGGCGGACGCTGGGGATCGAAGAACTCCGGGCGGATCTTGTTCAGCGCGGCGCTGGACTCCTCGTCCGCACAGTAGTAGGTCGCTTTCACCAGATGCCCGAGATTGCCGCCGGAAAGCTTCAGGATCCGCTGGAGCGAAGTGAAGACGTCCCGCACCTGTTCTTCGCCGCTGCCGGCGTTCCGGGCTTGTAGCCCGGAGAGATAGATCGTCTTGCCGCCCCGCACGCGCGCGACGCGGCTGTACAGCGGCGACGCCTTGATCCCCGGCGGCGTGTAGTAGCTGACCGTTTCGCTCGGATTCGTCCTCTCGGGCAGTGCCGACGCGATCATCTCGATCTCCACCGGCGTGTTGCCGGTCCACTCGACGAGCGTCACCGGCGGGACCGCCTGTCCGGCAAACGCCTTGGCGATCTCTTGCTTGACCGCGTCGGCCTCGCCCATGGGCTGGAAAAACGCCTTCACGTGAACGACATCGCTGCGATCCAGGCCCAACTGCCCGAGCGTTCCGATCAAGACCTCCAAGGACTTCCCGGTCGCCGCGGACAACTCGCCTTTCTCCGGCTGGCCCGAGAGATACACCACGTCTCCCCACGGCAAGACCGCAACGTGCCCCATCGATTCATTCCCGGGCAGGGAGCCGCAATGCCCGCGGACCACCTTGCCGCGCCCTTTTCCAGGCACGGCCGCCACGGCGTCCAGCGCCAGCAATGCACCGGGATGCGGCAGGCGCGTGACGGCCCACGTTGCGGCGGGGCGCACGGTCTTGGGAAACCATCTTGCCAGCATCCGCTCGACGGTTATCGCGGTTTTCGGGCCGTCGACATACAGATTGAGCTTGATCAGATGCTCTGGCCCCGTCCCTGCACGCGCCAGTGCGGCCTCGAGGTTGAACAGGGCCTGGGCCAATTGGGCATCGATCGCGCCTTCGCCCACCAATTGGCCTTCCTTGTCCAGCGGGAGGATCTGGGCGGTATGGGCCAGGGCATGCCCTTCCACGACCACGGCTTCGGAGAACGCGTTCTCCGGGCCGCCGCCCAGGTAGCTGACCTCGGCCAGGGAAGGGCTGGCGATGAATGTTGAGATCGCGACGAGAAGTCCAAACGCTCGAAGCAGACTGCGAGAGACTTGATAGGGTTGCCTCATGATTGGGTCTCCTGCTTGCGAATTGCGGACTCTGCTGAATTACGTTTCGTGAATATCGGAGGCAGGCGGCCTCCGTGTGGCGCTGCTTGGAGTTGAACGGGTTTTCATTCCAAACCACTTCTTCACAACTCCGAGCAGTGTCGCGCCTGCGCCTCCGCCGGGCCGAACACAGCTTGCGATAGTGGTGGGCCCAGCGGTGTGGAAACCCCGTCCAATCACAAAGGGTGGCACACGGTGTGTTGTCCAACGCAGCGCGGACGCGTTTAGACCAGCAACGTATGGGCCTCTCGCAGCTTGTTTCGAATGGCAAGCTTGTTGGGACACGTTCCCTCGCACGCCCCGCACTCGGTGCAGGCGGTTGCCTGGCGGTCGGCGGGTACGGCGGCGTAGAGTTCGCGGGCGTCTTCGCGGTGGCCATAGTTCTTGTAGTACATCCGGTAGCGGAGGATGTCGGGGATGCGGATCCCGGCGGGACAGGAAGGCAGGCAGGTCTCGCAGAGGCGGCAGTAGTCGTCGGTGCAGGCCGCGGCGTAGTGTTCCAGAAGTCGCTCGTGGGCGCGGGTCAACGGCATGCCGACCGCGCGGCAGTTTTCGGCCACCTCCCCGACGGCGCTCATGCCCACGGCCGCGCAGCAGACGTTCGGGTTCTTCAGCACCCAAAGGAGCATCGCGTGGTACAGGTGCTCCGCGCCGAGGCCGCTGAGTTCCGACATGAGCGAGGCCACTTTCGGGTTCGACGTGTCCTTCGCCCAATTGGGCAGGAAGTGGCCGGTCATGGGTTTCATCGAGATCACGCCCACGTCCTTCTGCTTGCAGAAGGCGAAGAGCCCTTCCACGTCGTTGCGGTCGAACCGTTCCGTCCACTTGGCCAGGGCCATGTAGTTGTAGGGCTGGAAGACGAAGTCGAGCTGGCCGGCCTCCACGCACGCACGGTGCTCGGCGGGCACGTGGCTGCTCAGTCCGATGAACCGGATCTTGCCCTGCTGGCGGAGCTTGAGCGCGGCCTCGTAGAACCGCTCGCTCCAGCGGCCGTGGGAGAAGTAGCAGTCGATGCAATCCGTGTGGAAATTCTTAAGGCTCTCCTCGCAGCACTGGATGATCGTTTCAACGTTGTCCTTGGGCGGGTCGGGCGCGGTGAAGATGATCACTTCGTGGCGGCGGCCTTTCATGGCATTGCCGAGGATCTGCTCGGTGTCGTGGTAGCCTCGGCCGGTCGCCACGAAGTTGCCGCCCAGATCGAGCAGTCGATGGAGGATTGCCGGGAGCTCTTCGCGGTAGCGATTGAACCGTTCCGGTCCGAGCATCTTCGATTTCAGCCCCGTGGCGCACCCCAGTCCGATCTCGGATACCGTCAGGTTCGTCTTGCCGAAGCGGCGGTAGCGCATCGGGCCTTTGGCCGCGGCGGCGGAGGCGGCGGCACAACCGCTCAGAGCAGCGCCGACAGCCGCGGCAGAGCCCTGTTCGAGAAAACGCCTTCTGCTGAGGGGCAGTTCGCCGGGAGTGGACATGGTTCAGGCTCCGTGTACAGGAAAGGCCGATGACAACATGGTTTTGCCGCGTACTATTCTGAAGCCTTGTGCCCGATCTTCCACAAGTGCGTATTCGTGCGGAAATAAACTGCCCCGCCGGAAATGGCCGGTGAGGCCAGCACGCCGCTGTCGATCTGGCCGGTGCTGACCAGTTCACCCGAGTCCTTGCCGAGCCGGACGATCTGGACCAGGCCGTCGTGATTGGCGGCGTAGAGATGGCCGTCGCCGATGGCCGGCGTTCCCCAGAACGGTCCCTTCAAACGCAACTGCCAAAGGACCTTGCCCGTGGCCGCGTCGCCGCAGACGACGATTCCCGCCGACTTCGTGACGTACACGCGCCCCTCGTGCACCACGGGACAGATGTTTGCCGGCCCGAGGCGCTGTTCCTGCCATATCGGTTCAAAGCCCTTGGATTGCAGGCTATAGCGGAGCGCCGTCAGGCCATTGATCGGCGCGAACAGGTACTCGCCACAGGCGGTCGTCGACGAAATCGACGAACAGGGCTGTTCCAGTCTCCAGACTTGCTTTCCACTTTGCGGCTCATGGGCGGTCAGTCCGACCCTGCTTTGCAGGACGACGAGATCTTCCGCCGCGCTCTTGCCTTGCCACAAGGCGGGCGTGGTCCAGCAGCCGCCGCTTTCCAGGTCGACCCGCCACCGGGTCTCGCCGGTCGATGTGTCCAGGCCGGTCGCGAAGGAGACGCCGGGGTTCTCCAACTGGACGACGATGGTGTCTCCCGCGATCAAGGGCGAAGCGGCCATGCCCACGTCGTTTCGCGTCCGCGGGCTCTCGTAGCCCAGCGCGCGGTACCACTGCAGATTGCCATCGATGTCGAAGCAGGCGATGTCGTTCGACGAGAAGAGGGCGAACACCAGGCGGCCGCTGCTGGCGGGCGTGGAAGCGGCGACGCCGCCAAAGCCGTTGCAGACCGTGGGGCCGGTCGCCCATAGCGTCCGCTGCCAGCGGGTCCGGCCGTTTGCCGCGTCGATGCCCAGGACGTGTAACCGCTCCTGGCGCGGTCCGCCGGCCGCGGTGACGATCACCGTGCCGTCGACGACGATCGGACTGGCCGGCCCGGGACCGGGAAGCGGCACTTTCCAGGCGACCGTCTTCTCCGAGAACTCGGTCGGCAGGCCCGTTTCCGAGGAGACTCCCCGCGAGCCCGGTCCGCGGAACTGCGGCCAGTCGGCGGCGAAGGCGATGCGACCGAAAAGCAGGAGCGGCAGAAGCGAGATTACTATCCTCGCTGCCGCGCTCCGCCTGGCTCTCGTTCCCGGGCTCCGCCCGGGAACGCACTGTCTTGCAGGCTCCGCCTGCTCCTGGGACCTGCCGACGGGCATTGGCTCAAAGGTAGCCCTCGTAACGCACCGTCTTGCAGGCTCCGCCTGCTCCTGGAACTTGCCGAGGGTCATTGGCTCAAAGGTCATGGGCATCGCCTGTCGCGGTTGGTGTATGGTGTGGATGTTCATGCGGCGGTTTGCAGGTCGTCGAGGCAGAGCCTCGGGGACAGTGCGTGCCCAGGCTCCGCCTGGGCACGAGGAGTTCGCCTCCGGGTCGTTTCACTTGACATCGCGATCTGCCGAGAGCACGGCTCCGCCGATTTCGTCGCAGACGCGCAACTGGAAGTCCCATCGCTGGGCCCAGTCCTGGGTCTGTTCGTTCTGGCAGACTTTGACCAGAATCACATTGCGGCCGGGCTCCAGCAGGACTCGGTTCACGTACTGGTCCGGCTGGCTGCCGCTGTGGTAAACGGGATACTGGTCGACCAGCTTTCCGTTCAACCAGAGCTTGGTGGCATTGAAGGAGCTCATGCGGAATTCGACCTCGCGGCGCCGGTCGGCAATAAACTCGGTTACCGCGTAGCCGGCGACTTCGCGGTGTTGGCCAAACGGCTTGAAGAAATCGATCTTGCCGAAATCGTCCTCGGCGGCGAATTCCACCCAGCGGACCTCGACCTGCTTGCCGGGATAGGCCGCGTCGGCCCGGATTTCACGCTCCGGCGGATAGACGGCATCGAAGCCTTTGCGCTCGGTGTTGTCGAAGGGCCCGATCAGTTTCCAGCGTACAAGGTAACCGAGTTGCCTGGCAAGATCGACCGACTGGCCCAGCTTGCGGAGCCGCTGAGCCAGGAGTTGGACCTGGTCCAAGTCCCTCGCCGCCTGAAGTGCCTGCCGGTAGAGGGCGACCGCCGGTTCGCTCTTGCCGGATTCGGCGGCCGCGGCCGCTTCGCCGATGATCCGATCGACTGCATCGCGGCGCAACTCCAGGCTGGGGTCGTCGAGCATCTGCGGGACCAGCCGCTGCTCGGCCTTCGGGTCGACTCGCAACACGAACTCGTAGGCCAGGCGCCGCGCGCGTGAAGAATGGTTCCGCTCGAGCACAAATCGCTCCAACTCCGCGGAGGGAAAGCTGCCGCCTTTCTGCAGGCGCCGCTCGACCACTGCCTGTGCGGCCGTCGCGATCCAATTGGCGGCCAGCGGTCCGGCCCCGTCCATCCCGGCGAGGATTGCAGGCAGAGCGGCCGGGCTTTCCGCGGCGATCCCTTGCCAGGCCGCCGCCGCCTCACGATGGCCAGCGGCTTCGGGCCCCACGGCGCGAAGGTCCGCCAACCGCGTTGCTACGTCGGAATCGGCTGCCTGGGCGGCTGTTGAAGCCAGACCAGCGATCAGAATGACCGTGGAAATAGAGGTTCTCATGAAGCGGCGGTCCTTTCAATGAATTCCGTTTTGCGGGGCTGGGAATGGTTCCCACAAATCCGTGCTCAGGTATTTCAACCCCGAATCGCAGATGAGCACGGCAATGGTTTTGCCCACACACGGGCCCTGCAGCAGCCGCAACGCCGCCGCCACATTGGCTCCCGAGGAAAATCCGGCGAAGATTCCCTCGGTCCGCGCCAGGAGCCGGGCGGCGGCGATCGCCTCGGTGTCGCGGATCTGAAGATAGCCGTCGACGTTTCCGCGGTCCAATAGCGGCAAGTCGCTCATCGAGTACCCGCCGCCCTGGATGCGGTGGTTGGGATTGCGGACCGGCTCGCCCGCCAGGACCGCCGCACCCTCCGGCTCCACGAGATAACAGCGGATCGCCGGGTTGTGCTCCTTGAGCCTGGCGGCGCAGCCGGCAAAGCTGCCGGCCGTGCCCACGAAATCGCAGAACGCATCGACCTCGCCGCCCGACTGATCGAGGATTTCTTGGGCCGTGTGAAGGTAGTGGGCGCGAAAGCAGGCGCGGAGCCGAAACTGATCGGCGCGAAACGCGGCCCGTTGGCGGACGGTCTGTTGCGTCCGGCGCTCGACCAGTTCGAGGTCGCCCCCGGAGACCTGCCCGGGCCGCGAGCCGGGAAGCTGGTCGACGAGCACGACCTCGGCCCCCAGCGCGGCCATCATCCGGGCCCGCTCCATCGAGTTCCCCCTGGACATGACCGCCACAAAGGGATATCCCTTGACCGCGCAGACGATGGCCAGTCCGGTCCCCGTGTTGCCGCTGGTAAGCTCCACGACCGTTTGGCCGGGCTTCAATTCCCCGTCCGCCTCGGCATCCTCGATGATCTGGCGGGCGATGCGGTCCTTCTTCGACGCGCCGGGGTTGAGGTGCTCCAGCTTTGCGAGGATGCGTCCCGAATGTCCCCGAACGAGGTGGGCCAATTCCACAAGGGGCGTTTGGCCGATCGCCTCGATGGCAGAGAGGAGCAATTCGTCTTGCCGCTTCATGGCGTGGGCCGTCAGGGATCCGGTGCGTGGGCGTGTCGGTACGGCTCCAGCATAACCCGAAGCCCCCGCCCCGCCAAGCGGCCCGGCTTTCTGCCGGCCGGACTTCCCGCGTAAAGGCCCGAGCTTGCACAGGCAAACGAAGGCTGCTACCTTGATCGTCCATGAGTTCACGGCGTCTGTTCGCCCGCACACAACCCAGTTCCTGCCAGGAGGACCAGCAATGAATTCCCGTTTCCGGTTCGGCGGTGTTTGGTCGGTGTTGCTTGCACTGCTTGTCTCCGCGCACGCCGCGGAGGGCGCCGTGCGGTTGCCCGCGTTGTTTTCCGAGGGCATGGTGCTCCAGCGCGACACGGCCGTACCGATCTGGGGTTGGGCGGATCCGGGCGAAAAAATCACAGTCACGTTGGGCGAAAAGACCGTCGAGGCCACCGCGGCCCCCGACGGCCGCTGGAAGGCGGAACTCCCCGCCAGCCCGGCGGGCGGACCTCACCAGATCGTTGTCCAGGGCAAAGACCAAAAAGCCGCCATCGGCAATGTGATGTTCGGTGAGGTCTGGCTGGCATCGGGCCAGTCGAACATGCACTGGACTTTTGCGCCGAACCACACGGTCGACAACAACCAACAGGAGCTCGATGCGGCCAACGACCCGCTGGTACGGCAGTTCACCGTCGCGAAAAAAGGCGCGCCGCAGCCCGCCGACGACGCCGCGGGCGTGTGGCGGACCGCCACGCGGGAGAACCTCCTGGCCGACGCCGAAAACGGCGCGTCGGCCCTGGCCTATTTCTTCGCGCGCGAGTTGCGTCAGAAGCTCGACGTGCCCGTCGCCGTGATCAATGCCTCGGTCGGCGGCACGCCCATCCAGGCATGGTCGCCCGAAGGAAACCTCTACAACGCCATGATCCATCCTCTGGCCCCCTATGCCATCCGCGGCGCGATCTGGTACCAGGGGGAGAGCAACTGCATGGGCCTGGCCGGCATGAAGTACGCCGACCTGCAGCGCGCGATGGTCGGCGCCTGGCGGGCGCTTTGGGGCCGCGGCGACTTCGCGTTCTATTACGTCCAGATTGCACCCTTCCTCTACACCAACCCCAGCCGTCCCCAGATCACCGTCCGGACCCTGCCGGAATTCTGGGAAGCCCAGACGGCGGCCATGGACGTCCCGCAGAGCGGCATGGTGGTCGTCAACGACATCACGGGCAACGTCCGCGACATCCATCCGCGGAACAAGCAGGACGTGGCGAAGCGGCTGGCGCTCTGGGCGCTGGCCAAGGACTATGGGCAGAAGGATCTGGTCTACTCCGGCCCTCTCTACAAGGAAATGAAGATCGAGGGAGACAAGATCCGAGTCGTCTTCGAGCACACCGGATCCGGTCTGGCAACGCGCGACGGCAATGCCCCCTCGCACCTGGAAATTGCCGGAGAGGACCGACAGTTCCAGCCGGCCGCTGGCACGCTGGACGGCCATACGCTCGTGGTCCACAGCGAGAAAGTGTCCAATCCGGTGGCCGTGCGATATGCCTGGACCGAAGACGCCTTGCCGAACCTGATGAACAAAGAGGGCCTGCCGGCCGGGCCGTTCCGGACGGACAAGTGGTAAGCACCTGTCTGCGAACAAGTTCGTAGGGCGGAATTCACTCCGCCCGAGCGGACTGAAGTCCGCTCGACATCAATTCACGGAGTTGTTCTTGGACACGTCCTAAGCGCCGGAACGATCGTTCCGAAGCAAAGCTGCCTGTTACGGCCGCGGTATCCCGAGCTGGTCACAAATCGTGCGAGCCGTCGTCTCTTTGATCTCGCGGTGCCGGGGGACTGCTGCACACCGTCCATTGCCTGGGTTGCGGTAGATGGAGTGGTTCGCCCCTTCACGATCCAGGTAGCATCGGTGGCCTTCCAGATGCCGAATAAAATCGCGGCGTTTCATGAAGCAGGGACTTCGACCGAGATGGTTTCCCAGATCGCGCCGCCGGATGCGTCTTTCGCGGCATTCTCGCGATACGCCTGCAACAGCAACTCGACCGCCTCCTTGATGTTCGCGCGCGCCTCGTTGAGATCGCGGCCTTGAGTCACTGCGCCAGGCAGCTCCGGCACGGTAGCCATGATCCACCCGTCCTCGATCGTCGTGAAAACTACATGGTAATCGTGCCGCATTGAAGAGCCTCCGAAAGCTTTCTCGCTGATATAAAAGCATACCACCGCAACATGCCACATTCCAGCCCCCAACGGGTGCATTTCCGTTTCTGCGCCCTCACGCGGCCTGGGCGAGTCGGCCGGAGCCGGCGGCGCGGCGGTGCTTGCGTGGGCGCGACCAGTTCCTGTTCCA
>JABWBD010000026.1 GCA_013360685.1 Pirellulales bacterium | reverse complement strand
CAATCACGGTTTCGGCCACGTTGTCGGATCTTTCTTAGCCGCGAAGCGGCGTATGTCCATTGCCAGGGGTGTCAACCCCTGGTATGCGGTTGCCGAACAGCATTTGGAGTCGATCTATCCAACCCCAAGGTGGTGGCAGAGGATTGGTGGAAAGGCCGGCATTGTCTGTCGCCGCTGCCGCGGCTGGGAAAATATCTTGAAATCGATTGCACGCCTCCGTTCCAGGGGTTCACACCCCTGGCAATTGTCGATCGCCGCTCCGCGGCTGGTTGGCGACGGCCGATAAGCCACGGCATAGGTGGTCGCCGTCGCTGGCAGCAGGAACGGCTCGCCCTGGTGTCCCGCCTATTCCGTCTTCCGCATGCAGCACTTCTTGTACTTCTTGCCGCTGCCACAAGGACAAGGCTCATTGCGCGATACGCGAGGCGAGGTCTCGCGGAGGACCCGATCCGGCAGGATGTCCGCCAGCGGCGAGCCGGGCAATGGGAGTGGGCCGCCGGCCCCGAGCAGGCCAGCGACCGGTTTGCGCGGTTCGTCCTGCTGGCTCCCCTCCTGCTCCTCCTCGAATTCCTCGCTCAACCAGGGGCGCCGGGCGAAGTCCTCGCGAGCCGGCGCTTGCCATGGATCCAGTTCCGGCAAGGGGCAACCCGTCAGAGTCGAGATGGCAACCACCTGGATCCGCAGGTGGCGCTGATCCCAGTCGAGTTGTCGGGCCGCGAGCAGGTGCTGCCGGGCACGTTCCATGGCGGCGGGGAGGAATCCGGCCAGCAAAGCCTGGAGGATTCGAACTTGCAGTTCCTGGTTCAGTTCGGTATCGAGCCAGTGGAACAGAGTCGCGGCACTGCGAGCGGTGTGGATATTCTCCAGCACGTAGATGGCTCTCTCACGGAAGAGTTGCCCCGCCGCCGCGTACTTGAGATCCAGGGAATCGACCACCACGTCGCCGCCGATGGCAATCAGCGATTCCATGGCGGGATGGCTCAAGTCGTCGTCGCAGGTCCGGAGCAGGTCCATCAAGCGCGGCACTGCCGGCTCCAGTCGCAATGCGCCCGCCACTTGCGCGGCGGCCACCTCCAGCCAGGTCGAATACCCCGGGTCATCCACTCGCCGGCCCAGGGCATGGGAAACCCAGTTGCCCATACGCTCGTCGCCGGCGAGCTGCCTGGCAAGATCCAGCAGCGGCTCTGTTTCCAGAGGCAAGGGGTAACCTTCCTCATCCGAACCGCCCCCGGCTCGTTCCATCGGCCGCCACGCTTCCTGGAACTGCCGCCAGGCCTGCTCTCGGTTCAGCCGTTGAATCTCGATGCGATCCTGAAGCAGCTCGTAAATGCCCGGGCTGTGGCGGCGGAGCGGGGACAGTTCTCGCTCGTGCCGGCGCAGCACGGCGGCATCGGCAGTCGCCAGTGCGTTGAGCAGATCGGAACCTGCACGCGTCTCGTGTACGGCAACGTCGCACGAGAGCAACTGCTTGATCATCCATTGGATGCTCTCGTCGCCATGCACCAACCCGTCAAGAAAACCATAGTGCAAGAACGCGGCGTCCCAGCCATAGCGCTGGATGGCGGCGATGGCAAGCGGCGCGACGGCGGGGTCCGGCGATCGGCTGTTGGCGAAATACAGCACGCCCATTTCGCGGACCAGAGCGTCGGGGTGGACAATCGCCTGCTTGATCCGGTCCTCGGGCAACCGTTCGACCGGGGCGGCGGGCGGAAGCGGTTCCAGCCGCGGCGCCAACGGCTCGCTGCTTCCCGCCAGTTCCAACCGCCGGTACATCACCTCGACCAGACTTTGCTGATCCTCCTCTCGGAGCGTGAGGCGGTCCATGAGGCCGTCGAGCGTAAGCCCCAGAAACCGCACGCTCTCCCGATGGCCGCGCAGCAGGCCGAGGAAATAGGAGAACCGCTCGTGCCCAGCGTCGCCCGGCAGGCCGGACGCCACCATTTGCCCCGTGTCGCTCAGCCAACTCAGGCAGGCGTACAGCCAGAGTCCGTGCTGCAAATCGAGCGGCAATACATCCCGCGGAGCGCCGACTCCCTCGGGGAGCGAGAGGCCGTGACCATGCTCGTCAATGGCCCTCGCCACGCGAGACCAGAGGCTCGCCACCCCGGGCCGGTCGGCAGTGACGCCCGTTTCCGGCAGCAAGCGGGGGGCTATCTTGCGGAGGATTTCGTACCACGGCTCTTGGAACCGCGCGATGTCGTCGATGTACAGCGTCCGAGATCGAGAACCCGCTGTCAGGTCGTCGGCCAGTTCGCCGAGAAACGGTGTCGCAGGAAGCCCCTGCTCCCGGCGGATCACCGCTTCCCAGCCGCGAAAAAGATCCGTCTCCATATGGTCCACGAACCGCTCCACGGCCAACAGGATGCCCACCGGATCGTCCAGGTCGAGTCCCTCGACACAGCCCGCCTTCCGCAACCTCTCGAATCGACTTCGTGGCAAGAACCCGGCCGACATCTTCGTGAGCATCGTGAGCTTCCACGAAGAGGTGCAGGGCTGGCTGGCACTGCTGAATCGCGCTCGGTCCCCGCAGCAAATCGTCTTGGCATACAGGGAACTCGATGAGTTGGGACGGTCTTTCTTCGAGATGAATGTCCTTACCTTCTCGGCCGACCGTTGGAGTGGCCAACGCGGCGGTTGGACGTGAGCGATCCGGCACGCTCCTGGTGGGGAGCAAAGGGGTGGCCCACACCAACGCCCACAATTCCCCTTTGCGTCTTCCTGCCCAAGCGCGACTTCCCCAAAGTAATCGGCCCGCCGCTGCGTTTGCCGCACGTGGCCGGTCACGAGCGCGATTGGTTCCACGCCTGCCGCGGCGGCCCGGCGGCCCTATCGAGCTTCGATCACTCCGGCCCGGCTATGGAGCTGCTCCTGTTGGGCAACGTGGCCAGTCTGGTCGAGGGCCCGCTGGAATTCAATCCCGCGGCCATGAAGATCGTTAACCATGCCGAGGCCGACTGCTGATCTGTCGCCCGGGCACGGCGAAATCACTCCACCATCGCAATACCCTTCACCCACGCCCGGATATCGGTCTTCACCTGCTCCCACGAGATGTTTGTCAGCATCTTGGGCATGGGATCTCGCTCGGCGTCGTCGAAGTAGCTGAGGCTGTAAAGGACGCGCGAGACGTCGTCGACGGCGAATTTCCGCCGGAACAGGTCGAACATCTCCGCGAGGGACCGCCCCTGCACGCCCAGGGCATGGATGTCCACAAAGTCTTTTTTCGCGCCCCGTTGGTCCACCGCCAGGAGCTTCATCGCCGCCAGATCCTCCAGAGAAGCGATTCGGCCGCCGAGGTCCGGCCGATCGGCAGGTGGCACGATCAGCGAGTGCCGGTATTCCAGAAAACTCACCCGCACACCCCGCACGTCGCCGTGCAACGTTCCGCGTGCGACGGAGCCAGCTTGCAGGTTTACGCCGCGGTCCTGGAGTTCTCTGGCTAGATCCAGAGGATTCTCGATGCGCTGGCTGGTGAACCAATCCAGGTCGAGCGATTGCCGATGTCCCAGGTGGATGGCAATGGCTGTCCCTCCGCCCAGGTAGAACCCGAAGTCCGCTGCATGGCGTCCCAGTTCACGCAAAACTTCCTGCTGTTCCGGCGGAAGGACTTCGTCGGGAGCGTTCATCCTCTGCTACTTTCCTGCCACGTGCTTCGCCCCGGAGACACCAACCACGTGTCGACCATCTTCGATGGCAGATCCAAGACCAACTCCCAGAACCGCAGTTGCTGGGCGCTGAGCCCTCGCCCTTGCCGCCGCTCGATCCACTCGCGCAGGGCAGAATCACTGAGCCTCGTCCGGAGCCAGCAAATCGATTCCCACGTCCCCACGGACAGGATCCGCCGGGTTACAAAATCCCGGTGTTCCTGCCAGCTCAGTTGGTCGAACTCGCAGTCCCAAAACAGCGGCCTGAGCAGTTCGGGCAACCTATCAGGATTCGCTGTTGATGGCGTAGCTGGCCCCATACCTCATCACTCGCGCGGGCGCAACGACACAACCCCCTCCCCATTCCATTATACCCCACCGACCCTGCGGGAATCACTATCCCCATCTTTCGTGCCGCATTCTCCGCGCATCTGTGTCTTTCGCGCGAACACCCCAGAGCCCGAGACTCAAACGCAAGTTTTACAACGCCCCCTCCTTCGGAAACCTGTCACTTACGATCTCGGACACATCCGTAACGGCAGCTCTCCAAAGCACTTACTGCCATGCGTGTCGCCCGAGAGGAAATGCAACAGCTCGAAGACTGTCGAAAAAACCCAGCCTCGGTCCCTTCGCCTCCACCATCTCCTCACGACAACCGTCTCCACTCGAGGGCGAAAAACGTCGCCCCACCCCGGTCCACTGCGCAACACAAACGAGTGGCCCCCGCGCGTCGCCCCCTCCAGTTAGCGATGAACCCTTGCTTTCGCGACCGCGTAGGATGTCTTGAGAACCGGCTCGTCTCGGCACGAGCCCCTCCGGCCGGTCCTTTCTGCGATCCCCCTCGTCCGCTATCTTTACAGGCTGTATCGGATCCGGTGCAGACTGCCTGTTGGAGCCATCGCCAGTGATTCGCCTGTCCCACGGATTCAGGCTCATCGCGTCATCCGCCGCGATCGGGGGGCTCCTCTGCGCTTGGACCTTCGCTTCGGCCCAGGTTCCCTCCCTGGCCGCCGGCAATCGCTTCGAACTGGCCGAGACCATCCAACTCGACCGGGCAGACAACACCGTTCAGACTTATCTCGACCGCGTCCGCACCCATCTCACCGACCGCCAATGGAACGAGGCGGTCGATACCCTGCTTCAGGTCATGGAGAACTCCGGCGGCAAGCTCTTGCCCGTAACGGAGCACCGCTACGTCAGCGTCCGCGATTACTGCCAGCTCCAACTTGTCTCCCTGCCGCCGGAGGCCCTGGCCGTCTATCGCAGCCGGGTCGATTCCGCAGCGCGGGCATGGTACGAACAGGGCGTTGCCCAGCGAGACTGCCGCCGCCTGCTCGACGTGACCGACCAGATGCTTGCCAGCAGTTGGGGCGACAATGCGCTGTTTGCCCTGGGCGAGATCGCTCTGGAGCAAGGCGACTGCGCGGCAGCCCGTGCGTACTGGGAGAAAGCGGTCCCCCTGGAACACCCCGGCGACGGCCCGCGAACATGGCTCTGTGTCCCGGACACCGATCTCGATCTCGCCGCGGTTCGCGCGAGGCTAGTGCTCGCCTCGATCCTGGAAGGCTCAACCCGGCGCGCGAAAGAAGAATTGGACCGCTTCCGCCAATTGCATCCCGACGCACGCGGTCCGTTCGGCGGCCAGGAGATCAAGTACGCCGATGCCCTCGGGACCATGCTCGCCGAAAGCACGAATTGGCCAACGGTCCAGACCGGCGGCGACTGGCCGACCTTTGCCGGCTCACCATTCCGCAACAGGATTGCTCCCCGGAGCACCGATCCGGCCAGCGTCCTCTGGCGGCTGCCACTCCGCGAAAGCCTGCCCGCCAATCGTTCGTTGTGGGGAACCGTTGTCCCCAAACGGCGCGTTGCCGAAGACGATCAGGCCCCGCTCAGCTATCATCCCGTGATCGTCGGCGATCTGGTGCTCGTCAACGACCAGATCGAGATCCTGGCGGTGGATCTGAAAACCGGACAGCCTGCATGGGCGCACGGCAGCGCGGCCGTCTACCAGGACCAGTTCGACGAGGCGGTCCACGCGCTGTACCATCCCTCCGACACTCTGGGAGTGCCGCGGTTTACCATGACCGCGCACGGCGGCAAGCTCTTCGCGCGGATGGGCTCGGCCGTGACCAGCCGGCCGCGAGAGCAATCGATCGCCGGAGGCCGCGGATACCTCGTCTGTCTCGACCTGGAGTCCGAGGGGCGTCTTCTCTGGAAAATGGCCCCGGACGAGGAAGGCCTCGCCTTCGAGGGCTCGCCCGTTGCGGACGACAACCATATCTACGTGGCCATGCGCCGCAGCGATATCCAGCCCCAGGCGATCGTGGCATGTTACGCGGCCGACACGGGCGAACTCGTCTGGCGGCAGTTTGTCTGCGCGGCGGAAACCCCGGCCCGCGGCATGCTCCACGAAACCACCCACAACCTGCTCACGCTCGACGGCGACACGGTCTACTTCAACACCAACCTGGGCGCTGTCGCCGCCCTCTCCGCTCGCGACGGCCGCCTGAAATGGGTCAGCCTCTATCCGCGCGTCCGCCAGGGCGATCTCTTCAAACCGCCGCCCTACTGGTCCCGCGACCTGAACCCCTGCGTATTCGACCGCGGAAAACTGTACGTTGCTCCTGCCGACAGCCGGCGGATCTTCGCCCTGGACGCCGCCACGGGCCAGATCGTCTGGCAAACCGGCACGGAAGTTGAGGCGGCAGTTCACCTCCTCGGTGTTGCCGGTGACAAGCTCATCGCCTGCGGCGAAAAGCTCTACTGGATCGGGACCGACGCCGAGGAGCAGGGCCAAGTGAAACACGTCTGGCCCGACGGAAACGAAAAGCTCGGCCATGGCCGCGGCCTGCTCGCCGCAAACCTCGTTTACTGGCCCACGCGCGAACAGATCTATGTCTTCGATCAGACGACGGCCCAGTTGAAAAAGCAGATTCCCCTGATCCCGCGGGGAGTTACCGGCGGCAATCTTTTCATCGCCGGCGATTGCCTCGTGATCGCAACCGCCAACCAGTTGATCGCCCTCACCGAATCCCCCGCACCACCGACCGAAGCCAACCCCGTCACGGCAAAGCGGAATTCATTCCATTCCGGAAATCTGAGTTCATTCCCTGGTTCCCTAATCCGTTTGTCCTGTCCGCTGCTCTAGGAGCCCTGCCATGCTGGAGAACGACGACATCCAGGCTGTCGAGAAACTCAACGAAGGCTACCGTGCGATCACCGAACAGCTTGGCCGCGTCATCGTCGGGCAGCAGGAGGTAATCGAGGAGTTGTTGATTGCGATGTTCGCGCGAGGGCACTGTCTCCTGGTGGGCGTGCCGGGTCTGGCAAAGACGCTCATGATCCGCACACTGGCCGACGCCCTCTCCCTGGAGTTCAGCCGCATCCAGTTCACGCCCGACCTGATGCCCTCCGACATCACCGGCACCGAGGTGATCCAGGAAGACAAACTCTCCGGTGTCCGCGAACTGCGATTCCTGAAGGGCCCGATCTTTGGCAACGTGATCCTGGCCGACGAGATCAACCGCACGCCCCCCAAGACCCAGGCGGCCCTGCTGGAGGCGATGCAGGAGCACCAACTCACGGTGGGCGGAAAACGGCATCCGCTCAAAGAGCCTTTCTTCGTGCTTGCCACGCAAAACCCCATCGAGCAGGAAGGCACCTACCCTCTCCCCGAGGCCCAGCTCGACCGCTTCATGTTCAACACCTTCGTGGACTATCCGGATGAAGAGGAGGAATTCGACATCGTTCGCCGGACGACCGCCGATATCACCACGACGGTAACGCCCACGCTGGACGCTGCCGACATCCTTGCCCTCCAGCGGATCGTCCGTCGGGTGCCCGTGGCCGACCATGTGGTTCGCTACGCGCTGCAGCTCGCGCGGCTCACCCGCCCCAACAAGGGCGACGTCCCCGGATTCATCCGCGAGTACGTCAACTGGGGCGCCGGGCCCCGAGCCAGCCAGTACTTGACTTTGGGCGCAAAGGCAAGAGCGGTGTTGCACGGCCGCTTCTATGCCGGGTGCGAGGATATTCGCGCCGTCGCGTACCCGGTGTTGCGGCATCGCATCATGACCAATTTCAACGCCGAGGCCGAAGGGATCAAGACCGACGACATCATCCGGCGGCTGATCGAAACGGTCGCCGCCGAGGAAGACGAGGCAGCCGCCCGTGGAAGACTACCAGAAGTATTTAGATCCGCAGACGCTCGCTAAGCTCGAGGGCCTCCAGCTCCGTGCAAGGATGATCGTCGAAGGATACGTCTCGGGCCTCCATCGCAGCCCATACCAGGGCTTCTCGATCGAGTTCGCCGAGCACCGCGAGTACTCGCCCGGCGACGACCTGCGGTACCTCGATTGGAAGGTCTTCGGCCGGACCGACAAGTTCTATCTCAAGGAGTTCGAGGAGGAGACAAACCTCGTCTGCTATCTGCTGCTCGATGGCAGCGAGAGCATGCGCTACCGGGGCCCCGGCGCGGCAATGTCGAAACTCGAGTATGCGCAGTGCGAGGCCGCGGCCCTGGCCCACCTGGTGCTCCAGCAGCAGGACAGCGTCGGACTGGTCACCTTCGACCGTGAAATCCGCGCCCTCGTCCGCCCCAGCGGCAATCCGTCGCACCTCAAACAGTTGCTCCACGTGATGGAAAACACGGCCGGCGAAGAGAAAACGGCAACCGGCCCGATCTTCCACGACCTGGCCGAGCGATTCAAGAAGCGCGGCATCGTGGTGATCCTCAGCGATCTCTTCGACGAAGTCGACACGATGCTTGCCGGATTGAAGCATTTCCGCCACCGCCGGCACGAGGTGGTCCTCTTCCACGTGCTCGACCCGGCGGAACTCGACTTCCCCTTCCAGCACGCGACGCTCTTCCGAGGCCTGGAGCAACTCGGAGATGTGCTCGTCGAGCCGAAATCGCTTCGGAAGGCCTACCTGCGCGAGTTGGACCGTTTCTTGCGCGAACTGAAACGAGGCTGCCGCATGCACCGCATCGACTACGTCCCGATGCGCACCGACCAGCCCCTGGACATCGCACTAACCAGCTATTTGGCATCGCGCGTGCGGCGGAGCGGTAGTGGTTAGTGGCTAGTGGTTAGAGAATGTCAGATAGCAACTTGGCGAGAGTGAGGGAATCAAATGGCAATCCGAGATTACCGTCAGTTGATGGTTTGGCAGAAAGCGATGGATCTTGTGGAAACCGTCTATCGAACGACTCGTACGTTTCCCAAGGAAGAGCTGTATGGTCTGACGATTCAAATCCGCCGCGCAGCCGTATCGGTTCCCTCGAACATTGCCGAAGGGCAAGGCCGCCACACTACTCGCGACTTCCTTCACTTCCTTGCCATAGCGCACGGGTCACTCAAAGAGTTGGAAACCCAGATCCTCATTGCCCACCGTCTCAACTACATGGACCAGCAGGAGCAGGCGCAGCTTACCAGCCTTACCCACGAAGTAGGCCGCCTTATCAGCGGCCTCGTCCGCTCCCTAATGAAGCGCGCAACCGCCCCCCCACGCCCCAACCACTAACCACTAACCACTATCCACTAACCACTATCCACTATCCACTAACCACTATCCACTAACCACTAACCACTATCCACTGTCCACTATCCACTGCCCCATGCTCTCCCCCACCCTTCCATTGGCTTTCGACATTGCCAGCCCTGCCATGCTGGGCTGGCTGCTGGCTGCTGCCGCGCCGCTTCTGATCCATCTTTGGAGCCGCCGCCGCTACCGCGAAATGTCCTGGGCGGCGATGCAGTTCCTCTTGGCGGCGATCCGCAGCAGTCGGCGGCGAATGCGGCTGGAGCAGTGGCTGCTGCTGGCCATCCGGACGTTGTTGATCGTACTCGTCGTCCTCGCGGTGGCCGAGCCTTTCCTCGAACGCGGCATGGTCCTTTTCGCCGCCGGCGAGCGTACCCATCGTCTCCTGGTGCTCGACGGCTCCTACTCCATGGCCTATACGCCCACCGACAAGAGCCGATTCGACCGGGCAAAGGAACTGGCCGCTCAGATCGTCGACGAAAGCCCGCCGGGAGACGGATTCACGCTGGTTCTCTTGAGCGATCCTCCGCGACCGGTCATCGGAAACCCGGTGTTCGAACCGAAGGAATTTCTCGAGGAATTGGACAACCTCCGGCTTCCGCACACCACCGCCGACCTGCCGCGGACGCTCGCCGCGGTCGGGCAGGTTCTCGACGCCGCTCGTCGCTCGCATCCCCGATTCACCCGCCACGAGATCTACTTCCTCACCGACCTGGGCCGGGTCGGGTGGTCGCCCCCGTCGGATCCCACCGCGCTGGCTGAGTTTCGCCGGCAGAGCAAACAGCTCGCCGATTCGGCCACCCTAGTGGTGATCGATCTCGGACAACCGGGCGCGGAAAACGTCGCACTGACCGGCGTCGCCGCCGCGGAACCGTTCGCGACCATTGCTCGCAATGTCGAGGTCCGGGCGGAATTGCGGAACTTCGGCCGCCAGGTCCGCAGCCGCCAGCCTGTCGAACTGCTCGTCGACGGCCGCCGTGTCGCGCAGCAACACGTGGAGTTGTCGCCCGACGGCGAAGCCGCCGCCACGTTCTCCTATCGGTTCGACGCTCCGGGCGACCACATCCTGGAGGTCCGTACCGAAGGCGACCTCCTGGACGTCGACAACCATCGCTGGCTCGCCGTCCCGGTCAAGCCTTATCTCCATGTCCTGTGCGTCAACGGCCGGCCCGCCGGCGAACCGTTTTGCGGCGCCACCGACTACCTGTTCTACGCCCTCTCGCCCCAGAGCGGCCAGGCAGACCGGACGCTCGTGCACCCCGAAGTCGTCCCGGAAAGCGCCCTGTTGGAACTGGATCTCGGTCGTTACGACTGCGTCTTCCTGGCCAACGTCGCCCAGTTCACCTCCAGCGAGGCCCGCGTCCTGGAAGCCTATCTGAAACGCGGAGGGAGTCTCGTCTTCTTCTTGGGCGACCGGGTGCTTGCGGACCGTTACAATCGCGAACTGGGACAAGGGCAGGGAGGCGTGGGACTGCTTCCGGCCAGGCTGGGAAGCGTCGTCGAAAAGGCGCAGTACCGGCTCGACCCGCTGGAATACCGGCACCCCATCGTGCAGGCGTTCCGCGGCCAGGAACGCGCCGGACTTCTGACCACGCCCGTCGAGAAGTACTTCAAGCTGTCCGTGCCGAAGGAATTGCCCGCCAAAGTGGCCTTGGCTCTCGGCAACGGCGATCCGCTCATCGTGGAAACGCCGGTTCACCAAGGCCGGGTAATCCTCGTGGCCACCGCCGCCGATGTCTCCTCGTGGACGCACATGCCCGTCTGGCCCAGCTATGTGCCCCTCGTGCAGGAATTACTTTCCTACGCCGTCGGCGGGCAGATCGACCAGCGGAATCTGGAGGTCGGCCAGCCGCTCGGCGCGACGGTCTCCACCGCGGCCGGCGACGTGCCGCTGGTGATCGAAGGACCGCAGGGTCGCAGTGATCCGATCCGCATCCAAAGCCAAGGAGACTACAGTGGTTGGAGCTACGCCGACACGAGCACCAGCGGCCCGTACGCAGCCCGGTTCGGTCCGCCCGTCTCGCGCACCGATTGGTTTGCCCTCAACGTCGACACGGCGGAAAGCGACCTGGCGCAGTTCACCCCGGATGAACTCCGAGGCGAAGTCTGGCCTGACGTTCCCTTCGTCCACCAGACCACGTGGGAGTCGCTCGAAGAGCAGCCGGTGACCACCGCAGGCAGTTCGTCGCGGCTGCCGAAGACCTTGCTGTACGCCGTGCTGGGGCTCCTCTTCCTGGAAACCTTCCTGGCCTGGCGATTCGGATACCACGTCGCATGACCAAGCCTCTTCCAATCTGGATCGAGCGGCTGCTCGGCATTCACGCCGAGCCCGGGGAAGGCATGGCTTGGAGCCTCAACCACACCTGGGGCTGGCCAGCCTGGTTGACGCTGCTGTTTGCCGTCTTCGCTGTGGTGTTCGTCGTATCGACTTATCTCCGCGAGAACCGCCGGTCGCCCGCGTGGTTCCGGCTCGGCCTGGCCGGGATTCGGCTGTTGTTGATTGCGATCGTGCTGGTGATGCTGGCGCAGTTCGCCCTTTTGCTCGAACGGACCGGACTGCCCTACGTCGCCGTGTTGGTCGACGATTCCTTAAGTATGTCGGTCGTCGACCAGTATCCCGACGAGTTGCACTCCCGCGTCCGGCGGCAAATCGGGGCCGTCGGATACGAGAAGCCCAGCCGTTGGAATCTCGCACGCACGCTGCTGATCGAGGACAAAGCCGCCCTGCTCAAAGGGATCCAAAAGGAGTACAAGCTGCGGATGTACTATCTCACCGGCGAGCGGTCGAGCCAATCGGCCGAAATCGGCAAGCTGCTCGACGAACTCCGCGCGCTCGAACCGGAAGGGGAGTCGAGCCGGCTTGGGCAGGCCATTCGCGCCGTGCTGAACGATCTCCGCGGCTCTGCCCCGGCGGCCATCGTCCTCCTGACCGACGGCATCAACACGGACGGTCCGCCGCTTTCCGAGGCCGCTGCCTTGGCCCGTCGCAAAGGAGTGCCCCTGTTTGCCGTCGCGCTGGGCGACGACCGGCCTGTCCGCGACCTGAAACTCGCCGATCTCTTGGTCGACGACGTGGTATTCGCGGGCGACGTGGTCAACTTTGAAGCAAAGCTCAGCGGGACCGGCTACGACGGCAAGCAGGTCCAGGTGGTGCTCCGGCGGCTGGACAAGCCCGACGTGCTGGCGAAGACGACCGCCGTGATCGATCCCGTCAATCCCTCGCAGGCGGTCCGCCTGACTCATCGGCCCACGGAAGAAGGCGAGTTCCAGTACGTCGTCGAAGTTGAGCCGCAGGCGGGTGAATTGCAGACGGACAACAACCGGCAACAGCGGACGATCCGGGTCCGCAAGGAGCAGATCCGCGTCCTCTTGGTCTATGCCTACCCGAGCTTCGAGTATCGCTATCTGCGGAACATGCTCGGCCGCGACAGCACGATCGATCTGGACACCGTGCTGCAAGAGGCCGACCTGGAGCACGCCGAACAAGATGCCTCCGCCCTGAAAAGCTTTCCCGTTCGTCGCGACGAGTTGTTCCGGTACGATGTCGTCATCCTGGGCGATGTGAACCCGTCGCTCTTGAGCGACTCGATGTTGCAGAACCTGGCTGATTTCGTCGATAAATCGGGGAAAGGAGGAGCGCTGGTTGCAATCGCCGGACCGCAGTTCATGCCGCTGGCCTATCGCGACACACCCCTGGCAAAGCTCCTGCCCGTCGAGTTGGGAAGCGCCCGCATCCCCGAACCCGATCAATCATTGACCGACGGTTTCGTCGTCCGGCCGACGGAACTTGGCCTGGCCAGTCCGCCCATGCAGTTGGGCGATTCCCCGGGCCAAACCCGCGAGATCTGGGACAAACTGCCGCCACTGTACTGGATGGTCGAAGCCGCCGATCTCAAGCCGGCCGTCCGAGTCCTGGCCGAACACCCCGACCGCATCGGCCACGACGGCCGCCGGCTGCCGGTGATCGTCATGCAGTATGTCGGGGCGGGCAAAGTCCTGTTTCACGCAACGGACGAATCATGGCGCTGGCGGTACCGAGTGGGCGACGTCTTCTTCGCGCGCTACTGGATTCAGACAATCCGCTATCTGGCCCGCTCGAAGTTGACCGATGCTGATCGTTCGGCCGCCCTCACCCTCGACCGCCGCGAATACCGCCACGGCGAATCGGTGTCGCTCCGCGTGCGTTTTGCCGACGAACGGATGGCGCCGGCGGCCGACGACGGCGTCACCGTGGTCCTCGAGCACGAGGGGCACAAGACCCGGCGGATCAAGCTCCAGCGGAGCACGATCAGCCGCGGGATCTTCGAGACCCGTTTGGAAAACCTCGCGGTCGGATCGTACCACGCCTGGGTCGCCATCCCGACGGTCCAAGGGCAAGCCCCCGCGGCTGACTTCACCGTCGTGGCCCCCCCAGGCGAGTTCGAACGGATCCAGCCGGACACCGCGGAACTGAAACGGGCAGCAGAGGCGACCAAAGGGCGATTCTACACGTTCGCCACCGCCAAACGGCTTCTCAAAGACCTCCCCGAGGGCCGACAAGTCCCCATCGAATCGCTCCCTCCAAGACCACTCTGGAATCGCTGGCCGCTCCTGGCGGCCTTCCTGGTCCTGCTGATCGGTGAGTGGATCCTGCGAAAAGTGGGCGGAATGGTATAGAATGGATACAGTCGGCAATAGGCAATAAGACAGCCATGTCCCACCCCCTGGAACAGCAAATCGCCGCTCTACGAAGCCGCGTCCGGCGGTTGCTGACGCTCTACGGACTCTGCTGGACACTGGGGGCCGCGGTGGCTGCCGTGATCTTGCTGGGAGCAGCCGATTACGCGATCCGGTTCGAGGACCGCGGAATCCGGGTTCTGGCGTCCGCGGCGGTTCTCAGCGTGCTTGTCTGGGCCGCCTATCGCAACCTGTATTTCGGCCTCACCACCCGGATGACCGACGTAGAACTTGCCCGGCGGCTCGAATGCCGTTTTCCGGTGCTGCGCGACAGCCTCGCCAGCGCCGTGGAATTCCTTCGCCAGTCGGAAGAAGACCCGCTGGCCGGCTCGGTGGCCATGCGCCGGGCGATGATCGCCAAGACCGCTGCCGAGATCGAGCCCCTCGACCTCAATGAAGCGGTCGACCGCCGACCGGCCGTTCGCGCCGCGATGACCGCCACGGCCATTGGCCTGTTGGCCCTCATCCTGATCGTCGCCAATCCACTGGCCAGCGGCATCGCGATTGCGCGGCTGGCCAATCCCTTCGGCGACACAGCGTGGCCTCGGACGACGCATCTGGTGCTCCGCAACTACGTCGACCGCGTGGCGCGTGGCCAGACCTTCGAGGTCGAGGTCATCGATGCCGACGGAAATCTGCCCGCCGAGGTGTTCATCCATTACCGGTTCGAGAATGCGGAAGGAAAGGCAACGTCGGAATCCGAGCGGATGCGGTTGCTCGGCGGGGCGATGGTCGCCCGGCGCGACAACGTTGTCCGGCCGTTTTCCTATCGCGTTACCGGCGGCGACGATCATTCGATGCCCTGGATCGATGTCGAGGTGCTGCTGCCTCCGGCGTTGGAATCGGCATCGATCACGCTGGTTCCGCCGGAGTATACCGCATGGCCCAAAGAGGCCGCCAAGGACCATATCCGGGCGCTTGCCGGCACCCGCGTGACGATTGCCGCGCGCGCCACCAAGCCCCTGAAAGCCGCGCAACTCTGCCTCGAGGACGGTCGGCGCTTTGACGGCCGGGTCACCGGCGACGGCCGTTACTTCACGATTCCTGCCGATCCTCGAAATCCGGTTGGGATCGAGAAGTCCGGAGCGTATTGGTTCGAATTCACGGATACGGAGGGATTGACCGGCGGCAGCGACGACCGCTGGGAAATCCGTGCGGTCCCCGACGCCTCGCCCACGGTCGCCATCGAAGAGCCGGCGGCGAACATCTTCGTCACTCCGGAGGCGACGGTCCCGTTGCGGGTAACCGCCAAGGACGACCTGGCCGTGCGCGGCGTGGCCCTCGAGTTCCACCGGTCCGACCAGGCCGACGCACCGGCGTCGACACTTCCGCTCTATGCAGGACCGGCCCAGGCGGCCGCCCAGGCACAGGGGGTGAGCGACAGCGGCCGGCTGGGTGAGACCCGCGTGGTCACTTACCCGTGGACGTTGGCCGGCCTCAAGCTTACACCCGGTCTTCAGATCACGTTTCGAGCGTCCGCGAACGACTACTTGCCGCAGACCGCCAAGAGCGACGAACGGCGCCTGGCCATCATCACTCCCGAGGAACTTACCCAGCGGCTTGCCACGCGACAGGCACTGATCCTCGCCGAATTGGCGCGCGTGCTTCAAATGCAGCGTGAAAGCCGCCAACAGGTGGCCGACCTGGAAATCCAGGTCCGGCAGGTCGGCAAACTGGGCCAACTCGGCGTGGACCATCTGCGTGGAGCCGAATTGAACCAGCGGCAGGTCAATACGACCCTGACCAGCCGCAGCGACGGCGTTCCCATGCACATCGCCGGCGTGCTCGCCGATCTCCAGAACAATAAAGTCGACAGCCCCGACATTCTTCGACAAATGGAAGCCCTGCTTGCAGAAATCGATCGGCTGGCCCAGGAACACCTGCCGGTGATCGGTCACGAGCTGACAGCCGCCGGCAAGATCGCCCAGGTCGAGTTGGAAGCCGCGAATGCGCAAGGCCGTTCCCCGGAGCAAACACAGGCCGACCAGTCTCTCGCCGCTTCCCTGGGCGCGGCCGGCAAGCACCAGGACAAAGTCATTGAATCCCTGGAGAAGATGCTCGGAGAGCTGTCTCGCTGGGACCATTTCCGGCGGTTCCATCGGGATGCCAGCCAGTTGCTTCGCGATCAGGAGGAACTGAATGGCCGCACGACGGACCTGGGCCGTCGCACGCTGGCGAAGAAGCTGAACGACTTGCCGCCCCAGGACCTGGCCGACCTGAAGATCCGCGCGCGGCAGCAGTCGGAATTGGGGCGGCGGCTGGATCGTCTCCAGCAGGACATGGCTCTGGCGGTCGAACAGCTCCAGCAGAACGACCCGCTTTCTGCCGAAACCATCGACGACGCACTCGCCCGCGCCCGCGAACTGGTGACTAGCGGAAAGATGCGGACGGCTTCGGGCGAAATCGAGGGCAACCAGATGGGCCAGGCCATGTCGCGGCAGCAGGAGATTGTCGAGGACCTCAACGAGATCCTTGATATCCTCGCCAATCGCCGCGAGCACGAACTGGGTCGCCTGGTCAAGAGATTCCGCGAGGCGGAATCGGCTCTCTCCCACCTGGCCCAGCGGCAGGACGCCCTCAAGAAAGAGATGGAACAGGCGGCTGTTCGGAGCGACGAAGCCGAGCGGCGCCGGCAATTGGAACAACTCGGCCGTCGTCAACAGCAAGTCCAGGAGGAAACCGAGCGGATAGCGCGCCGGCTGGAACGGCTTATGGCGCAACAGCCGAGCCAGAAGACCCAGCAGGCGGCCGGCGCAATGCAGCAGGCCTGCCAGGCAGCGGAGCAGGGAGATGCAAAGTCGGCTTGCCAGCAAGCGGAAACGGCCAAGAAATCGCTCGACGAGGCGGCGCGACAACTGGCCGAGCGCCGCCGCCAGGCCGAGGCCGAGTTGGCGATGGAACAACTGGAGCGCCTCCAGGACGCCGTCAAGGCGCTCGGCGACCGGCAGCAGCGCATTCTCGATGAGACCCGCCGGCTCGACGAACTCCAGCGGACGCATGGCCGTCTCACCCGGGCTCAGGCGATCAGCCTGCAGGACCTGACCCGCGAGCAGTCGGCGGTCCGAGGCGAAACCGCGGCATTGGCGGAGAAACTGACGGGGGCGGAGGTCGTCCATCTGGCACTCACCGGCGCTGCCGGCGAAATGGGCCAGGCCGCCGCAATGCTCGACCGTCAGGAAACGGGTCGACCGACACAACAAGTCCAGCAGCAAGCGCAGGCTCGCCTGGGAATGTTGTTGGAAGTCTTGAAGCCCGAGCAACCGGAACAGAAGAAGGACGACGGCGGTGGCGGTGGGCAAGGCCGGCAAGGGGGAGACCCTTCCCGGGCAATGCAGGCCCTTGTCGAGTTGAAGCTCATGAAGCTGATGCAGGTAGGGATCAATCGAAGGACCCAGGACCTGGAGAACCTGTTCGGGCAGGCCGAGAAACTCGACGAGAACGCACTGCGTGAGTACGAGCAACTCAGCGCCGAGCAGGGCCGGTTGGCGGAGTTGCTCCTCGGCCTGGTCCCCGAAGACGATTCGCAAGACGTGCCGGAACCCTCGCCCGAAACTCCGGAGCAGTCGCCATGAAACCTCTTCGACTCCTCTTCGCGGCGGCAGCCGCGGCAGTGTTGACGTCCTGCCTCGCGCCGACGGTCGAGGCACAGCAGCCACGTTCGCTCGACGAGCAGTTGCTCCAGGATCTCACCAAGGATCCGCTGGATGAATTCGACCGGGAGCTGCTCTCTCGGCCGGAGAAAAAGCCGGAAGAAACAGGACCTTCGCCGGGCGAGACAGGGCAAGGAAGGGGAGCCGCTACCGGACTCGACGAACAGCTTCTTCGGGAGCTCGGCCGGGCCGCGGAGTCGGAGGCCGACAGTCCGCTCCTGGCCATTGCACGCAGCATGCAGCAGGTGGGACAACGGATCGCCAAGAGCGACTCCGGCAAGGAAACGCAGCAGATGCAAGACCGGATCCTCGGCAACCTCGACGAATTGCTCAAGCAGGCACGCAGCCAGTGTCAGGGAGGCAAGCCGTCGGCGAAGCAGGGCCAGAAGGTCGCCCCGCGCGATACGGTCGCGCAACCGATTGCGCAGAAGAAACCTAAGGAGAAGTCCAGCGGCGGCGGCCGCGATCCGACCCCGGCGATCGCGAACCAGAACAAGTACGGCCCCGGAGCCGCGCCTTCCCAACAGCCCAGCAGGGAACAGTGGGGCAACCTCGTGAAAGCCCTCTGGGGAGAGCTGCCCGACCGGCAGCGCGAACAGATGGCCCAGTTCTTCGACGAGGAGTTCCTGCCAAAGTACGAACTGCTGATCGAACAGTATTTCAGACGCCTGGCGGAAGAGCAGAGAAAACAGCCGTAGCAAGGCGATGGAGAATGCCGAGCATGAAAGCCGTAGTTGCCACACTCCTAGGCCTGTCCATTCTGGGCTCCGGTCCCGCGTTGCGGGCAGATACCGAAAAAAGGACGCCGGAAAAGACGGCGGTCGAGTTGGTTACTCCGGCCGCCCAGAGCGCGATCGACCGCGGCCTGGCGTATCTCGCCTCGATCGAGCACGACGATGGTTCATTCGGCACGGGCAGTTACCGCGGCAACGTTGCGATCTGCGCGCTGGCCGGATTGGCGTTCATGTCCGGCGGGAGTACGCCCGGACGGGGGCCCTACGGCCGGGAGGTCTCCCGCGCGGTCGATTACCTGCTGGCGAACACTCAGGAGAGCGGCTTCATCAACCATTCGCCCACCGCGAGCCACGGTCCGATGTACGGCCACGGCTTCGCCACGATGTTCCTGGCCGAGTGCTACGGCATGACCCAGCGAACCGGCCTCCGCGAGAAGCTCGACAAGGCCGTCAAGCTGATCATCAACACCCAGAACCAGCAAGGCGGCTGGCGTTACCAGCCGCAGCGGATGGACGCCGACATCTCGGTGACCATCTGCCAGATCATGGCGCTCCGCTCCGCGCGAAATGCCGGGATTCACGTGCCCCGCGAGACCGTCGACCGCTGCATCGACTACGTCAAGAAGAGCCAGAACGCCGACGGAGGCTTCATGTACATGCTTCAGGGAGGTGAGAGCGCTTTTCCGCGTTCGGCCGCCGGTGTCGTGGCGCTCTATAGTGCCGGCATCTACGACAGCCCCGAAATCATCAAGGGGCTCGACTACCTTATGGGCTTTCTGCCCCAGAAGGGCGTGGCCTCGCGCGAAGCGTACTACTTCTACGGCCACTACTACGCGGTCCAGGCCATGTGGCACGCAGGCGGCGAACGCTGGGACCGCTGGTACAAAGCCATGCGCGACGAATTGGTCGACCGGCAGCTCAAGGACGGTTCCTGGACCTCGGAAATCACGCCCGACTACGCCACGGCGATGGCCTGCATCATCCTCCAGACGCCGAACAACTACTTGCCGATCTTCCAACGGTGAAAACAGGATACGGAATGAACCTGCCGCAGCAGCCAGCGGGCCTGGGAATTGTATGGATGGCCGTGTTGACGGTCATTGGTCCCGCGACTGCGCTTGCCGACGTACGGCAGGCTGTGCCGATCGAGGGTGAGCCGTTTTCGGCCGAGATCGCGGCGATTGCCCCGTCGTGGCAGATCCGGTTCACCTCGAATGGGAATACACGCGAGTTGTCGGCCGCAGACCTTGTCCGCTGGGGCACTCCGCGCGAACTCCGCCGCGGTCCGGTGCTCGTGCTGGCCGACGGCGGTTTCTTTGCGGCGGAGGTCCTGAAGGCGGACAAGGAACGGCTCAGCGCGGATTCCGCGGTCTTCGGTATGGTCGAAGTGCCGCTGGAGTTGCTGCGTGGGATCGTCTTCCAATTGCCGCTGGAGCGCCAGGAACGCGACCTGCTGCTGGACTCGATTCTGGCCGCCGAAGGCAATTCGGACGAGGCGATCCTCACCAACGGCGACCGCATCGCGGGCCGCTTCGAGGGAATCGGCGATTCAGCCCTGCAGGTCCAGTCGAATGTCGGTCCCGTCGATGTCCAACGGCACCGTTTAAGCGCGCTGGTTTTCAATCCGTCCCTCGTCAGCCGCATGCCTGCCTCCGGACTTCGCTCACCGGCGGGTTTTGCCGACGGGAGTCGCTTGATTGCCCGACAACTCGTATTCGACGAGAAGACCCTGAAGGTCGCGACCGCCGGCGGGCTGACGTGGAACACGTCTCCCGAGGATCTCGTCTTTCTTCAGCCGCTCGGCGGACGCGCGATGTACCTGTCCGATCTCAAGGCCGACGGGTACCGTCACGTGCCGTTCCTCGGCCTGCCGTGGCCTTACCGAACCGACCGCAACGTAATCGGCGGCTGGCTGCGGGCCGGCGATGGCATCCATGCCAAAGGACTCGGCATGCACAGCGCGTCGAGAATCACCTACGCGATCGACGAAGACGATGCGCGATTCGAAGCCCTGCTGGCTGTTGATGACAGCACGGCAGGGCAGGGAAGCGTCGGGTTCCGCGTGTTCGTCGACGGGGGCGTGAAGTCCACCAGCGCAACCATCCGCGGCGGCGATCCGCCCCTACCGATCTCGGTCGACATCCGCGGGGCAAAGCGGCTGGACCTGATCGTCGATTTCGCCGATCGGGCCGACGTGTTGGACCGCGCCGACTGGCTGGATGCACGAATCGTCAAAGAACACTCCGTCAGTCCGAGGAAACCGCCGCCGGCAGACAGTCATTTTTGACGAAAGTTGCGTTGGTCACGAGGCAGGTGGCGGAGTCGATTCTGAAGTCGTTCTGGCTCTCCGACCCCGGCGATTCGAGGGGATATTAGCACCCCCGCCAATCCAGGATCACTGACCGAGGCTGGCAGGCTGCCAAGAACCCCTCCTGGAGAGGTCGTTGAACCGCAGGCCCAGCGGGCCGCGCTTGGCGTGAAAGGCGGCACAGCCGCCGATCACATCGGCCGCCAGAACCAACACGCGGCGCTGGGACTGCGGTTCAACGATGAACACGCAACGACTTGCCACCTTGACAGGCGTGGTGCCCGGCACCCCTCTTGCTGAACAGCGCACAAGGCAGCCGAGGGGGGGCTTGGAAGGGCTGCCAGAGTTCGTTACAACGATGGGTGGACTCGGCGGGGTGGATTGCCTGCCCTCACCTATGGGTTTGCGCCACGCGGGCGTGCCGCCGGCCGAGCAACAAATGCGGAAACTGCGATGCCCCGCGCCAGGCCAGGCTTGGTGCGGCCGGGCCGGCGACCCGTCGGCGTCCGGTTCGTTCCGGAGAAATCCCTGCTATTAACGGAGACCTGTGAAGATGAACGAAGCGGTTGTTACCCAGAAGTTGGCCATCGACGGCGGGCCGAAGGCAGTCACCAATCAATTGGTCTCGTGGCCGAAGTTCGATGAAAAGGCGATCAAGTCGGTGGAGGAGGTCCTGCGGTCGGGCAAAGTGAACTATTGGACCGGCCCGAAGGGAATGGAGTTCGAGAAGCGCTATGCCGCCTGGCAGGGGAGCAAATTCGCGATCAGCACCGCCACCGGCACGGCAGCGCTGCACGTGGCCCTCTCGGCCCTTGGAATCGGTCCGGGCGACGAAGTGATCGTTCCCAGCTATACGTTCATTGCTTCGAGCTTCTCGATCGTCCAGGCGGGCGCCGTTCCGCGGTTCGCCGACGTGAACCTTGAGGACCACTGCATCAGCGTCGCCTCCGCCGAAAAACTGGTCACGAAGCGGACCAAGGCGATCATGCCGGTTCATCTCTACGGCAACGTCTGCGACATGGACCCGATCATGGCGTTCGCCAAGAAGCACAACCTCTTCGTGATCGAGGACAATGCCGAGGCGTTCGGCGGCGCGTACAAGGGCAAGAAGACGGGCACGATCGGCCATATCAACGCGTGCAGCTTCTGCCAGAACAAGACCTTCACCACCGGCGGCGAAGGCGGCATGGTGACCACCGACAACGAGGACCTCGCCTGGGAGGCCCGCAGCTTCCGCGACCACGGCTACGACGTGAAGCAGCGGCTCAACCTGTTGGCCCTCGAGCAGAAACTCCCCTACATCCACAACCGGGTGGGGTGGAACTACCGCATGACCGAAATGCAATCGGCCATCGGCCTGGCCGAGTTGGACCGCATGGACAACTGGAACATGCCGGCGCGGAAGCGGAATGCCCATATTATCATGGACATGCTGGGCCAACTGCCGAAGATCAAGTACATGCCGATCGACACCGAGGATCGCCAGAACGGCTGGTTCGTCTGCGCGTTCTCGTTGGACATCGAGAAGATGAACTGCGATATCGCCAAGTTCGTCGCCGCGGCGGGCGCGGAAGGGGCCCCGTGCTGGAAAGTGTTCTGGCCGCAGTGCCACGTGGAAAAGGCCTACACGCAACGCAACGGTTTCGGCAATTCGGGCTTCCCCTTCACGTCGAAGGAATACACCGATCCCGTGTCGGTGGACTACAGCAAGGTGGAAGTGCCCAACGCCCGCTGGCACGAAGCCCATACCTTCACATGCTTCGCCTATCCGACCTTTACCGAGGAGGACATGAAGCAGATCGGCAATGCCCTGGTCAAGGTGATCAAGGCGTATTCGTAGTCCAAGAGTCTCCGCGAGCAGCCCGGCTGCCACGTGCGGCCGGGCTGCTTGACCTGGTTCCTGAACCTCGGACCCCCGAATGCTTCCCATGTCTACTCTTCAAGTCGGCATCGCCACCGTCGATTGCACTCCGCGCCCCGGCCTTCCGCTATTGGGGAATTTTCGCGATGACTACGCCGCGCGGGGCGTCCACGACCCGCTCTCGGCCAAGGCGGTCGTGTTTGCCGACGCGCACGGCGGCAAGGCGGCTTTCCTTTCCGTGGACGCATGCCTGCTCGACCGCAGCAACGTCGCGCGGATCCGCGAGGTGATCGCCGCCGGTTGCGACGTTCCCCCCGCGCACGTTCTCGTGCATGCCACCCACACGCACAGTGGTCCGGCCACCACGGACGTCCTGGATTTCGGCGTCGACTTGGCGCCCTTCCGTGTTGACATCGACGCATTCCTGTCGAAAGCGGCCTCGGCCGTCGTGGCGGCAAGCGGCTGCCTGGAGCCGGCGTCGCTGGCCGTCGGCTACGCCACGGAGGACCGCATTTCCTTCAACCGCCGTCTCCGCCGCAAGGACGGCACGACCCAGATGAACTGGGAGGCGCTCTGGCCCGACTTCGACCCGGAGGACGTCGTGGAAGCCTGGGGCGGGACGGACCCGCAAGTCACCTGCCTGGCGATCGAGCACGGCGGCCGGCCGGCGGCCGGCGTGGTCAACTTCGGGCTCCATCCGGCCATCCTCGCCGGCGACAACTGGCTCTATTCGGCCGACTATCCGGGCTATCTCGCCGAATCCTTGCGAAGGACGATCGGCAGCGGCTTCACTTGCCTGTTGGCCAACGGTTGCTGCGGCAACGTCAACCACGTCGACTACCGCGACCGCGCCCAGGGCCGGGGCTACCAGATGACCCAGCGCGTCGGATACATGCTCGGCGCCGCCGCCCGCGAGGCGATCAACGCCCGAACTCCGGTTGCAGCCGATCGGGTGACGATCTCCAGCGAGCGCGTGTCCCTGGAACGGATCAAGATCGGCGACGAGAAACGCCGGTGGTGCGAGAAGGTGCTGGATGAGGCACGGCGCAATCCTCCCAAGGGCACCGTCGACGGCCTGCCCGACTCCTACTACGCCTCAACGCTCCTGCGGATGTACCACAAGCAGCACGAGCCGGATGCCGTGGAGGTGACGGTGCTTCGCGTCGGCGAGGCGGCTCTGGTCGGTTTGCCCGGGGAGTGCTTCTGCGAATTGGGGCTTCGGATCAAGGAGCGTTCGCCGGCCCGCCACACGCTGGTGGCCGGCCTGTGCAACGACGCGATCGGCTACATTCCCTCGCGCGAGTCGTTCCCGCAGGGCGGCTACGAACCGCTGCCCGGCAGCACTTTCTACGAAGCGGGCGCCGACGAGCGGCTCGTAGCTTCGGCGTTGGCCCAACTCGGCCGGCTGTTTTCTGCTTGAAATATCGGCGAAATCAACTACCCAAGGAGAACCATCATGGCAGATCAGGTCAATTTCGGAGTAATCGGCGCGGGCGGCATTGCGCGACGCAAGACGATTCCGGGCATGCTCCAGGCGAAGAACTGCAAGCTCGTGGCCGTGATGGACGTGGCCAACATCGAATCCATCGCCAAAGAGTTCCAGGCCAGACCGTATACGACCGAAGCCGAATTGTTGGCCGATCCGAATGTCCAGGCGGTGTATATCGCGTCGCCGGTCAACTGCCACGTGAAGCAGATCAAGGCCGCGGCCGAAGCCGGCAAACACGTGCTCAGCGAAAAGCCGCTCTGCATGAACGCCAGGGAGGCCCGGGAGGCGGTCGACGCCTGCAAGAGGGCGGGGGTCTTCCTCCAGGAAGGCTACATGATGAAGTTCCACGGCGCCCACCGGAAGATCAAGCACTTGATCGACCAGGGCCGGTTGGGCAAGGTTGTGTACATGCGGGCCCAGTTATCGTGCTGGTATCCCCCGATGGCCGGCGCGTGGCGCCAGGACCCGGGGCAAGGCGGTGGAGGGGCGCTGATCGACATGGCGACGCACCTTTACGATCTCCTGGAATTCTTCGCCGGCCCGGCCAAGAGAATCGTGGCGCTGGCCGGCACTCTCGTGCATAGCTACAAGTCGGACGACGCTTCGACGACGTTGCTGGAATTCGAGTCCGGCGCGCACGGCACGGTCGACGCCTTCTACTGCATCCCCGATGAAGCCAGCCGCACGCGGCTGGAGGTCTACGGCTCCAAGGGCGCGGTCCTCACCGAAGGCACCATCGGCCAGAGCCAAGGCGGCAAGGTGGAGGGTTACTTTGCCGAATCGACCGGTGGCTACGATGCCGCCCAGAACAAGGATGTGGTCCGGCAATTTGAGCCGATCGAGTTCGAGCCGATCAATCCCTACACGGCCGAATGCGAGTACTTTGCCGACTGTATCCTCAACCGCCGCGCGCCCGAACTCAATAGCGGCGAGAATGGCGTCCACATCATGGAATTGACCGAAAAAGCTTACGGCTCCTCCAGCAGGGGGAAGATCGAGCCGGTGTGAAGCGAATTGGTGGGGGTGATAACCCCACCTTTTTTCCGCGATTTCGAGGGCCTGGATAGGCCGCTCTATAGGAAACGCCAAGGCTGGCGCCCGAGAAGGCAGGCGCCGCGCATCGGCCTTCCGTTCTTGGGTGTAGGACGGCCTTCCCAGGCCGTCTTTTTCCTGCAGTCTCGACGGCCTGGGAAGGCCGTCCTACAGAAAACGCCGAAGCTGGCGCCCAAAAAACGGAAGAGCCCGCGCATCGCCACCCCCACTTCCGGGTCGTTCACATCTTGGCGGCGTCCGGTAAAATGCAGTCTGAACGGTATGGCATGCCTCTGACTGCATCCAACGGTTCTGCGTGGACGCGCTGCTTCGTCCGTAGCGGTTGTCACGCGGCCTTCACGTTTGTCTTGAGGGATCATCATGCACCCGAAAAACCACATCGCGGACAAGGCCATCATCCAGAATGTGAGCCACAAACTGTCCAGAGCAGGAATGGCCACGACGTGCCAGATTACCGTACTGTGCCAGAATGGGGATGTGACGCTCTCCGGCACGCTCCAGTTTGACCACCAACGCCGTACCGCGATTTCGGCCGCCCGTTCCGCGGAAGGGGTCCGCAGAGTGATCGACCAGTTGCGCGTGTTGCCCTCGGTGAAAGAGCGATTTTCCGTGAAAAAGTAGCGCCGGGGGGTGCGTCGCAGCCAGCCAACTTCCCTCTGGACAGTCCAATTCGAACTCGTTATTCTCTCGCCCTCGAGCGACGATTTCTCTCCAGCGTGAACGGCTGGAAACCCCCGAATCAAGGAGGAGACGAGGGCAATGGGTTTCAACTTTTTCGGCTGGCTGCGGGAAGGCGTGCGGCAAGCGGTTCTACTGGGCGTCAGCGATGCGGTACAAAACATCGGCACGCCGCGCGACGACGACCAGGTGAGCCATCGGTTGCTGGAAATGCTTCAGCAAGGGGGCCCCGCAACCGCGCCGCGGCTGACTTCCCCAACCGGTTCAACCAACCAGGGACCGAAACGCAAGAAGCTGGGCCGTACCCTCGAAGAGATCCAGGCCAGCAACGCCAAGCCGGCCTGACCTGGACTTCACCACTCGTAGAATTCGACGGCATCCCGACCGGCCCTGTGTCCGGGGATCCGTGCCTGCCAGGTAACCTGGATTTCGCCCGCATCCCCACCGACCTCGTGTCGATGGTTTTGTGCCTTTGAGCTTCAAGGCGCCGCAGAATTCCTTCCCCGCGCGCGAGTCCGCCGCTTCCCGGCGGACTCGCCCTCACTCCGCCTCGGCACGGGCGACCTTGCCATCCCGGTCCGAATCCATACGCAGCCCGAGTTGGACGCCGTGCTGGGCGACATCCTCAGCAAGTACGCCCTTCGAGCCGCACTGGATGGGATCTTTCGATGATCAACTCGGCCGGCGTCATGTCGTCGCGGACCAACGAAACACGCCGCGAAGCGGGCTACGGTTGCAGTGGCCATGCCGATTGTGCCCAAGAGTCCGGGTATGACCGCCATCGGCCTCTCGGCGTCGCCGGTCTCCGGACCGGCCTCTGCGCTGCCATCTTTCCGCCGCAAGCTAGATTTGTCGGAACCGGCGGATGGAAGCCACTTCGGGCAGTGGGGCGACCGGTGGACTTGTCGGCCGAAGGAGGCCGGGAGAATCGGCGTTGTACTTCTACGTGGTTCTGCTCTTGGTGTTGGTGGCGCTGGTGAATCTTGTCGTCGGATGGCTCTTGGGCAGGCTGTGGCCCAGTGGCCGCTCGACGGGGCCGGAATCCTATGCACTTCGCAGCGCCGCGCGAGAGCTGGCAGACCAGGTCGCGAGCGTGAACGAGGATCTTCACCGGCATCAAGGGCGGATCCGAGAGGTCAACCAGGAATTGCTCGCGACCCCTTCCGACGAGAGTCGAGGCATGCAATCCCTGGTGGCTTCGGTCGCCGAGATCGTGCGGATCAATGCCGGGCTGCAGGACAAACTGTCGGCCGCAGAAGAAGCACTCAAGGAGCAGGGACGCCAAATCGATTCCTGGATCACCGAGGCCAGGACCGACCCGCTCACGCGGCTGCCCAACCGGCGGGCCTTTGATGACGCCCTGGCACGCCGCCTGGCCGAGTGGCGCCGCACGGAGTCCTCGTTCGCGGTGATGCTCATCGACGCCGACCACTTCAAGGCCGTCAACGATCGCTACGGCCACTCGATGGGCGACTTTGTCTTGCGCCGCCTCGCGGAGGTGCTCGAGGTTTCCGTGCGGAAGATGGATCTTGTGGCAAGGATCGGCGGCGAGGAATTCGCGGTGATTCTGCCGGGCGCCGCCGCGCCCAACGCCTCGCGCGCCGCGGAGCATTGCCTTTCGGCCGTTGGCGGCCATGAATTCCGGCGGGGCGATACGGCCCTGCGTCTTACGGTGAGCATCGGCATCGCCCCTGTCAAGGCCGGCGACGACGGCGAATCGCTCGTCCGCCGCGCCGACGAAGCGCTTTACTCGGCAAAGCACGCAGGCCGCAACTGCATCTATCTCCACGATGGACAAGAGTGTCAGCACGTCGGCGCCATTGCCGGCGACGCGGACATCGCCTGCACACAGGCTGGACCTGTGGCGGCCGGCGCCCAAGTCCCATCGCCCGCGAGCGGGGACAGGACCCTGGGCGCGGGAGCAGGTCTGTGCCGCGTACCGGGGCCCGAGGATTACCGGGACCTGGACACGGTGTGCCGGGATCTCCGAGCGCGCGCCGCACAGCTCTTCACGGCCTGATGATCGGCAACGATTCAGCCGAACGGTGGCGCGCTGTGCTGTAGCCGAATTCGTGAGAATTTGGCAGGACGTCGCGCGAAAACGCTCAAACCTCCGAAGTCTCGCGACCAGACCAGATACGGCACAAGCTGGAGTCCAGCGAACACGGATCGTCTCCAGAAAGCGACTAGAGTCAGTGAAAAAGCGGGTTGATGCAGACGGTCCGGTGTGTCTGTGAAGTGAACATGTCGGAACGCCTCCGGTGTGATGCTGGCCGCGAACGGGTGGTAGAATGAACGGCTGGTGGACGTGAAATTAAGAAGCCGGCATCGGCGTCGGCCGCAGGTACCGTTGCCCACTCGGCCGAAAACGATGGCTAATCGATCTCAGGTCATCATGCCCGATCGAGTTCCGGCGCGCGTGTTGGCTTGCCTGAGGCCCGGGCAGTTGCGATGGATGCTCATGCCCTGAGTTGGGCTGGCAGACGGAGGTATTCCGATGGATGTCCCCAACCGACCGCGTTCCAAGCGTGGATCAAGAACGGGGACAGGCAGCTCGCCGCGACGCGTTTTTCCGCGTGCCCGCCGGTGTTTGGCTCGGAGCCAGTCGCCGCTGGTTGGACCACACCTGAATCCAAGCGGCGCAGCGAGGAACAAGTGAAATGACCGCTGCTTCTTCAAGCACGCTCCGTGTCGGCATGGGCCAGATGCTCGTCGAGCCGGGCTGCCTCCGCAACAACCTGCGGCGAGCGGTCCGGATGATCCGCGACGCGGCACAGCAGGGCTGTCAGGTCGTCGTACTGCCGGAGTGTCTCGACCTGGGCTGGACGCATCCCAGTGCCAGGCAGCACGCGCAGCCGATTCCCGGCCCGTCGGCCGAAGCGCTGTCGCAAGCGGCAAGCGACGCGAAGATCGACGTCGTCGCCGGGCTGACGGAGCGGGCAGGCGACCGGATCTACAACGCGGCCGTGCTCGTCGATGGCGACGGCCGACTGCTGGCCCGGCACCGGAAAATCAATATCCTCGAAATCGCCCAGGACCTGTACTCGGTCGGCGATCAACTCTCGGTAACAAAAGCCTCCTGGGGCACGGTCGGCATCGCCGTCTGCGCCGACAATTTTCCCGATTCGCACTGCCTGGGACACGCGCTGGCGCGTATGGGCGCCCAAATCGTTCTTTCGCCTTGTGCCTGGGCCGTCCCGCCCGACCACGACAACCGGCAGGAACCGTACGGCGAACTCTGGAAAGGTTCTTATGCGACGCTTGCGCGGCTCTACGAGATGCCGATGGTCGGCGTCAGCAACGTGGGCCTCATTACCGAGGGGCCCTGGCAGGGGCGCAAGTGCATCGGCTGCTCGCTGGCGGTCGGCGGACAGGGAGAGGTCGTCTTCCAGGCCCCCTACGGCGAAGATGCCGAGTGTCTGGGCATCGTCGATCTTGAACTGACGCCGCGCCGCTATCGCGGAACGGCCATCGCCCCGATGCTGCGCGCGAAAGGATACGAGGCAGGCATCGCAACGGACCGGGGCGACGCAGACGGGCCGGCTTGATTGTTCCGCGGGGCGTGTCTTAAACTGGTTGGTGGCGGAACCGGGCAAGTCGTCGTGATGGGTGGTGGAAACGAAGGCGTGGCGCGGGGATGTTCTCGCGCGGCGCCCGGCCGCGAGAGCCCGGACCGCAACCGCAACCCGATAGCCTCAAGGAGTGCCGAGATGAGCTTGCGTCGAATGGTTCTGGGGACCGCCGTACTTCTGCTGGCCGCGACGGCCGTACGGGCCGCCGAGATTCCGCCGCTTCAACAGCGGTCCGAGTGGTTCCGGGAGGCCCGCTTCGGCATGTTCATCCATTGGGGCGTCTATGCCATGATCGGCCAAGGCGAATGGGTGCAGGATACGGGCCGGATCCCGGTCAAGGAGTACGAACAGCATGCCCCGAAGTTCAATCCGGTCGAGTTCAACGCGGCCGAGTGGGTGGGGCTGGCCAAGGAGGCCGGGCAGAAGTACCTCGTCATCACCACGAAGCACCACGACGGCTTCTGCATGTTCGATTCCAAGCTTACGGACTACGACATCATGAGCACGCCGCTGGGGCGCGACGTGATCAAGGAGCTCGCCGACGAGTGCCACAAGCAAGGGATCCGGTTGGGGTTCTACTACTCGATCATGGACTGGCACCACCCCGACTACACGCCCCGGCGGCCGTGGGAGAGAGACCGGCCGACCGAGGGCGCGGATTTCAACCGCTACGTCGAGTACATGCGAGGGCAGATCCGGGAACTGATGACGAACTACGGCCGGATCGACGTCCTGTGGTTCGACGGGGGCTGGGAACGCAAGGATCCGGCGGATCTGGCCAAGTTCCAGGAGATCATCGACATGGCCCGCGGCTTGCAGCCCCCCATGCTCGTGAATAACCGCGCGAACATCGCCGGCGACTTCGACACGCCGGAGCAGCACGTGCCCGCCACGGGCATCCTCAACGAGAAGGGCCAGCCGGCGATGTGGGAGGTGTGCATGACGATGACCACGGGGCACGGTTCGTTCGCGCCGACCGCCTGGTGGGGATACGACAAGAACGAGACCGTCTTCAAGCCGACGGAGGAATTGCTGCAGAAACTGGGCGACATCGTCAGCAAAGGAGGCAACTTTCTCCTGAACGTCGGCCCCACGCCCGAGGGCAAGATCCGGCCGGAAGAGACGGAGCGATTAAAGGAAATCGGCCGTTGGATGCAGAAGAACCGCGAGTCGATCCACGGAACCACGGCCAGCCCGTTTCGCCATTTGCCGTTCTTCGGCCGGGTCACACGCAAGGGCGACCGGCTGTTCGTCCACGTTCTTGACTGGCCGAAGGACGGCGAGGCGGTACTGCCCGGACTGAGCACCGAGGTGAAACAGGCCAGGCTGCTGGCGGAGCCGAGCGTGGCGATTGAGGCTGCCGCCAGGCAAGGGAGCTGCGGCAAGGAGGTGGTCCTGAAGCTCCCGGCGAAACCGGCCGACCCGACGGACACGGTGATCGTGGTGGAGCTTGCGGGCAAGCCGCAGGTGGAGCCACTGGTGATCCGACCCGGTGATGGAGGCGCGATCCGCCTGCCGGCGGAGCTTGCCGATATCGAGGCCCAGCACGGGCAGCGGGCCAAGCCGGTATCGACGCAGGGACGGACGTATATCGGAAACTGGTCGAACTCCAACGACGTGGTCGTCTGGGAGGTTACGCTGCCTGATGCGGGCGAGTATCGGGTCGAGTTCGACGCACGACCGGCCGACAGCGCGGCGGCGGGCCAGCGCGTGGAGGTCGCGTCGGGCGAGCAGAAGCTGACCGGCAAAATCACCGCAGACGGCGTGCAGATGGACGGGATGCTCAGGCTCAAGCCCGGCGAGCAGACGGTTTCGGTGAAGCTGTTGGATGCCCAACGGACCGGTCCGCCGGTGCTCGACCTGTTCGGGCTGAAGTTGGCGCCGGCAGGGAAGTGACGCCGCGAGCACCAGCCCGGCTGGTTGCAAAGATGTGGCTCTTACCCGGTCGTTGGCGTCGCTGGTAGCAGCGGGGCTGCTGGTATAGCACTTTCCGCGAGCCTTCTTCAGCAGGGAAGTGAGCGACACTGTATATATAGGCAGTATTGTGGCATTCCGGCTCCGAAGATAAGACTTATCGTCGGGCATCCGTTCACACATTGCGAAGCTGCGAATGCCCAATTGGCCTGTCGGCATTGCCGCGGCTCGGATCGTGTGCGGGTTTACCCTCTACGAGTGCAAACAAGGGAGATGCGACATGCGGTGGTTCTGGACCAAACGCCGGCAAGTGGCTGGCGAACGCATCGAGCCTGACGATAGGAGAAGGGATAAGGGCGGCGCAAGACAACTCAAGCGTGTTCCGGAAGGACCGGGCGTTCATGGCCGGAATCCGGCTGTTCAGGGCACGGCTGATCCCGGCACCGGCGGAGGCGGTGACGAACGTGCGGTTCGAGCGCTGTTACGCGATCTTCGAAACGGGGATGCGCGGATGGCCCAAGCGTTGATTCCGCAACTCGTGTCTCTGGGCGAGGCAGCCGTGGCGCCGCTTATCGACGCGCTTAGCGATAGCGATCGCCCGTACAGGAATCGGGCCGTCGAGGCCCTAGGCAAGATCGGCCCGCCGGCGGTTCCTGCCCTTCTTGCCGTCGTGGAAAGCGGCCCTAAGGCGGCCAAACTGGGTGCCGCAAGGGCTTTGGGCGCAATCGGGGACAGGCGCGCTGTCGGTCCGCTCATCCGAATGCTCGATTCCGGGCGCGAGGAACTGGGCGTCGCGTCCGAAGCGCTGTCTCTGATCGGAGATCCTTCCGCCGTCGAGGCCATCGTGAAGAACCTGGGGGAATTCGGGATGGAAACTCTGATGCAAGGATGTGCGGCCAGTTTTGGCACAAAGGCTGTGGGCGCCCTGGTTACCGCCCTTGCCAGCCCGAGCGCCACGGTTCGTGAGCGTGCGGCCAACGCACTTGGAGTGATTCGCGATGCACAGGCTGTGCAACCATTGACTCACGCGGTGGCTGACGCACGTCCGGAGGTGCGATTGGCAGCCACCCTCGCACTGGGTGAACTCGGTGAGCCTGCCGTAGACGCCCTCGTTGCTGCACTGGTTTCCGAAGATTGCCGCGTGCGTGAGACCGCTGCCGCGATTCTGGGGAGAATCGGTGATCCGAGAGCGATTGGATCTTTGCAGGCTGCAACTGCAGATGCGGAACCCAGGGTCCGCGACGCCGCTTCTGCTGCCCTTTCCCGCTTGCAGACCTGAGCAGGCACCACGGTGAGAAGCAGTAACCGCCGTTCGCACCGATTACCAGCAGGAGCCGCTTATGACGGCATATCACCCAGGACGAGTTACGTGTCTTCTTGGGGCGATGCTGATGGTCGCCGCGACGGCCACGGGTACCGAGGACCTCACGGCGGCGGTGCATGCCGACTGGTCCTCCCAGGAGTCTCGCAAGGGGCGCACCACCGCGGACCCTGCCGCAATCCGCGATGCCTTGGACCGCTTGGCGCGGCTGACCGCCGACCTGCGGCAAGTCGCCGGCGCCGCGGCCCTCCAAGAGGAGATCGCTTCGCTGGACCGCTTTCGGCACAGGACCAGCGAGGTCGACAAGCTGGATACGCCCGCCAGAACGGCCCTCTATCGGGAGATCCGGTTCGCGGTGCGCAGCGCGGCCTTCAAGAACCCCTGCCTGGCCGGCCGCCCCATCCTGTTTCTGAAACAGCGGCGGTTCGTCGCCCAGATGCTCCACGAATACCTCGGGTACTATTACAACTATGGCGATCTGGCCGGCGGCGGCGTCTGCGTGCTGGAAGAGCCGGGCCGAAGTTTCCGGGTCCGGGAGCTGACGGCCGGCCGGCTGCCCCGCGGCGCCTATACGACGTTGTCCCTGTCGTTCGATGCGAAAACCGCGCTGTTTGCGTTTGCCGAGGTGCGCCATGTGCCGCGTCCGCATGGCCGGGTGTCGGATTGGACGAAACTCCCTCCTGCTCATGAAGTGATTGACGAACTGAATTACGACTCGCCCCAGCGGAGCTGTTTCCACATCTTCGCGATCGGCAGCGACGGAGAGAATCTCCGCCAGCTCACGCACGGCAGCGAAGACGACTTCGATCCCTGTCCGCTGCCCGATGGCGGACTGGCCTTTATGTCCACCCGGCGGGGCGGCTTTGGGCGGTGCCACAACATCTGGGAGCCGCTGCCGGCCTACACGCTCCACCGCATGGACGGCTCGGGCGACAACATCGAGCGGCTCTCCTGCCACGAGACGAACGAATGGCACCCCTCCGTGCTCAACGACGGGCGGATTGTCTACACGCGCTGGGACTACGT